>NZ_JBEUPD010000005.1:0-380146 GCF_040492135.1 Actinomadura sp. NPDC000600 | reverse complement strand
GTCCAGTGAGTGCACATGAGCGCCTCCCGGCCAGGGCCGACAGATCCCGTTCAGGACCCAAGGTCAGTCAGTCGCTGGGTCAGACCCCCGCCGGGGGGCGCTCACCTACATCATCTCTGTCAGTCGCGGGTCAGCTTGCGGTGGGTGACCCGGTGCGGGCGGGCGGCGTCGGCGCCCAGCCGCTCGATCTTGTTCTTCTCGTAGTCGGCGAAGTTGCCCTCGAACCAGAACCAGTTCGAGCCCTCCTCCCACGCGAGGATGTGCGTGGCGATGCGGTCCAGGAACCACCGGTCGTGCGAGGTGATCACGGCGCACCCGGGGAACTCCAGGAGGGCGTTCTCCAGGCTGGACAGGGTCTCGGTGTCCAGGTCGTTGGTCGGCTCGTCCAGCAGGAGGACGTTGCCGCCCTGCTTGAGCGTCAGCGCCAGGTTGAGCCGGTTGCGCTCGCCGCCGGACAGGACGCCGGCGGGCTTCTGCTGGTCGGGGCCCTTGAACCCGAACGCCGCGACGTAGGCGCGGGACGGCATCTCGACCTGGCCGACGTTGATGTGGTCCAGGCCGTCGGAGACGACCTCCCACACCGTCTTCTTCGGGTCGATGCCGCCGCGGCCCTGGTCGACGTAGGAGATCTTGACGGTCTCGCCGACCCGCAGGTCGCCCGCGTCCGGCCGCTCCTCCCCGACGATCATCCGGAACAGCGTGGTCTTGCCGACGCCGTTGGGGCCGATGACGCCGACGATCCCGTTCGGGGGGAGGTTGAACGTCAGGTCGTCCATCAGCAGCCGGTCGTCGAAGCCCTTGGTCAGCTTGTCGGCGATGATCACCGTCTGGCCGAGGCGCGGGCCCGGCGGGATCTGGATCTCCTCGAAGTCGAGCTTGCGGTGCTTCGCGGCCTCGGCGGCCATCTCCTCGTACCGCTCCAGGCGGGCCTTGCTCTTGGTCTGGCGCGCCTTCGGGTTCGAGCGGACCCACTCCAGCTCGTCCTCGAGGCGCTTCTTGCGCTTGGCGTCCTTGTTGCCCTCGACCTTGAGCCGGTCGGCCTTCTTCTCCAGGTAGACGGAGTAGTTGCCCTCGTAGGGGTAGCAGCGGCCCCGGTCGAGCTCAAGGATCCAGGTGGCCACGTTGTCGAGGAAGTACCGGTCGTGCGTGACGGCCAGGACGGTGCCCTCGTACTTGGCGAGGAACTGCTCCAGCCACTGGACGCTCTCGGCGTCCAGGTGGTTGGTGGGCTCGTCCAGCAGCAGCAGGTCGGGCGCCTCCAGCAGCAGCTTGCACAGCGCGACGCGCCGGCGCTCACCGCCCGACAGCTTCGACACGTCGGCGTCGCCGGGCGGGCAGCGCAGCGCGTCCATCGCCTGGTCGAGCTGGCTGTCGAGGTCCCACGCGTTGCGATGGTCGAGCTGCTCCTGCAGCTTGCCCATCTCCTCCATCAGCTCGTCGGAGTAGTCCGTCGCCATCAGCTCGGCGATCTCGTTGAACCGGTCGAGCATCGCCTTGGTCTCGGCGACGCCCTCCTGGACGTTCCCGAGGACGTCCTTCTCCTCGTTCAGCGGCGGCTCCTGCTGGAGCATGCCGACGGAGAAACCGGGCATGAGGCGCGCGTCGCCGTTCGAGGGCTGTTCCAGACCGGCCATCATGCGCAGCAGCGTCGACTTACCGGTGCCGTTGGGCCCCAGGACGCCGATCTTCGCGCCCGGAAGAAAATGCAGGGTGACGTCGTCGAGGACGACCTTGTCGCCATGTGCCTTGCGCACACGCTGCATCGTGTAGATGTACTCGGCCATGTCGTCAAGACTAGGGGGTCCTGGAACCTGTTTATCGCGTCGCGCCTCAGTTGTCGGACGGCTTGGGCCCCTCCAGGGCGGGGAGGCACACCCGGTCGCGCCCCGAGGACTTGGCGCGGTAGAGCGCCAGGTCGGCCGCCGCGAGGAGTTCCAGGAGGTCCTGGCCGTGGGTGCGGAACAGCGAGACGCCCACGGAGACCGTGACCGTGACGGTGCCCTCCTCGGCCGGGACGGCGAGGCGGCGCACCCGTCCGCGGAGGCGCTCGGCGACGCGGCAGGCCTCCACGGTGTCGGCTCCTGGCAGCAGGACGACGAACTCCTCGCCGCCGAACCGGCCCACCACGTCGTAGTCGCGCAGCTGGTGGCCCAGGGTGCTGGCCACGCCGACCAGCACCTGGTCGCCGACCAGGTGGCCGTGGGTGTCGTTGACGCGCTTGAAGTGGTCGATGTCGATCAGCAGGAGGGCGACGGCGTCGTGGGTGCGCAGGGCCCTGGACAGCTCGGTGTCGGCCTCGCGCTGCCACGCGGCGGCGTTCAGCAGGCCCGTCTTGGCGTCGGTGCGCGCGGCGGCCTGGAGCTGCTGGTGCATCAGGCTGCGCTGCAGGAGCATCACCGGCGGCAGGGCGAGCAGCAGCAGCCCCAGCGACAGCGCGCTCGTGATCGCCACGAGGATGCCGACGCAGAGCTCGACCACGTCGAGCAGGAGGCTCTCGCGCGTCCACAGGACGTCCCGCCAGCGGCTCTCGGGATCGGCGGCGTGCGCGGCGACCGCGACGATCGCCGTGTTCACCACCGTGAACAGCGCCGCGCAGCCGACGGCCGCCGGGATGCCCGGGTAGGCGTCGACGACCCACTGCGGCGCGCCCTGCAGCGGATCGGGCACCACGAGGTGGAACACCACCGACGCGCCCGCCCCGGCGATCCCGTGCGCCGCGGCGACGAGCGCCCGCCTGTAGATCAGCGTCCGGCGGACGCGGAACTGCAGCAGCGCCTGCAGCGGCACCGGGATCAGCAGCGCGTACACCGGCGGCAGCAGCAGCGCTACCGGCAGCCACCAGGCCGACAGCAGGTCGCGCGCGACGCCCGCCGGCATCCCCAGCCTGCGCGTCGCCTCGATGCACACGGCGCTGCACGCCAGCAGGGCGCCGAAGGTCATCAGATCGTCGCCCCGGAACGGGGTCTCCAGGAGCCCCGCGACGGTGAGCCCCAGATGGACGGCGACGACCACCGGCACGTAGACCACGAGCAGGGACGGACGCTTGAGTCGCGCCCTGCGCCTCGGCCTGCGCGCCAGCTCCCCACCCCGGTCCTCGGCGGACGACTGCACTGCCGTCATCCTTCCCCCTTACGCACATCACGTTGTGTAATACGATAGTTGCAACGTGTGCGGAACGGGCGTGAAACAGGTACGTTCGGGAACGCCAAGCGGGTGACCGATCTGATCACCGGCGTCCGGGCCTGACATCTCACGGCGCCCGGCACATCCTGAGGGGGACCATCATGCGCGGCGTTTCCTGGATCTGACCTGCCAGAAAGCCACCAAAGCAGCGGGCACGCCCACACGGACCCACCACCTGCGACCCGCGACCTCCCCCCACCCGGACATCCCAGCCCACCCCTGCTCGCCACGAAAAACTCCGCGGCCAGGCAGGCCCCCGGGGTTCCAGCGCGCCCGAACGGGCGGCCGGGGCTTTGAGGTCGGGATCGACTGCGCGGGGTGGGTCAGGCGGCCTTGGGTTCCTCCTCCTGGTCGGTGGGGGTGGTCAGGGCCCATTGGTCGGCGGTTTCGCGGGCCAGTTGGCGGTCTTCGTCCGTCAGGGGGCCGCTGCGTTGGGCGGGGCGGTAGTCGACCGTGCCGCGGGACAGGTCGGGGCCCAGGGTGGTGGCCTCCACCTCGGCGGAGAAGCGCCACTGGTCGTCGCGTTCGTACTGGCGGATGCGCAGGCGGCCGGTGACCAGGACCGGGGTGCCGCGCTGGAGGTCGGACGCGTTGATGTTGTCGGCGAGGCCGCGCCAGCAGTTCACCGTCACGAACAGGGACTCGTCGTCCTGCCACTGGTTGGTCTGGCGGTCGAAGCGGCGGGGCGTGCAGCCCACCCGCAGCGACAGGAAGGGGTGGCCGTTGGCCGTCACGGCGTAGCGGGGCTCGGCCGCTACCCAGCCGGTGATGGTGACAAGCGCCTCGTTCATCGCGTCCTCCGTTGTCTCGCGTACGAGGACAACGGTGGCTCAGTGGCGGCGGCCCCGGCCGGGCGTCGCGGAATTGTGGATAACTCAGCCGCGACCGAGGGCGACGTCGACGTCCCGGCGGAAGCGGGCGTAGACCTCCAGGTCGTCCTCGATGGGGACGATCACCTTCTCCCGGGCGACGCGCTCGATGCCCTGGCGCATGTGGAGCTCCATCTTCTCGCCGTGTTTGGCGGACGACAGGGCGACCATGTTGCGGCAGGCGGACGCGGTGAGCCAGCCCATCCCGAACGTGCAGACGGCCAGGATGGCGACGTACGGGATCAGCCCCGCCTGGCCGAGGAGGCCGTCGGGGTCGTCGCCGCCGAGGCCGAGCAGGCCGTAGGCGACCAGGAAGCCGATCCACACCACGCTGAGGGCGGCGACCAGGATCAGGAAGTACTGCCAGGTCTTCACGAGCCACCACCAGCGCGGCACCACGTTGAACGTCGGCAGGGCCTCCTTGAGGGACTCGCCGAGCGCCTCCGGGATCTCGCCGGCGTGGGAGCGGGCCGCCGCGCGGACCGAGCGGCCCCAGTGCGGCGGCAGCTCGGCGGCCACGCCCTCGGTGACGGCCTGGAGCGCGTTGTCCACGTCGCCCTGCTGGGCGCCGATCGGGCCGGTGAAGGCGTTGCGCAGCTCCTCGCGCAGCTCGGTGAGCCGCATCCGGCGCAGCGGGTCCGACCGCAGCCGGGTGATCATGGCGGTGACGGGCCAGCCGATGAAGTCGGCGGCGCGCAGCTCGTAGGCGCTCTCCATGGCCTCGGCGACGGCGGGCGCGCCCGCGGCGTCGGTGAAGGCCTGGATGAGGTCGGCCTTGCGCCCGTCGTCGACGGTGACGGGCGGCTCGGCGTCGAAGCGGTAGCCGGTGAAGCTCTCGGCGGCCCGGTCGACGTCGGCCGACAGCCGCTCGGTGCGGGCGCGGCGGGCGGCGACGGTGTCGACGAGGGTGTCGCGGAAGCCGTGCACGCCGTCCTCGGCGACCGCGGAGGTGGTGACGATCCGCGGGTCGGCGAGCCCCTCGGCCTCCAGGAGGCGGCGCAGGTCGGCGACGCAGTCGTCGATCTCGTGCGGGGCGAGCCGGTCGACCTGGTTGAGGACGATCAGGGTGACGCCGGTGTGCCGGGCGAACGGGACGATGTAGTTGCGGTGCAGGGCCGCGTCGGCGTACTTCTGCGGGTCGACCACCCAGACCAGCAGGTCGGCGATGGTGACGAACCGGTCGACCTCGGCGCGGTGCATCGCCTGGATGGAGTCGTGGTCGGGCAGGTCGATCAGGACGAGGCCCTGCAGGGAGGCGTCGGCGCGCTCGTCGAGGGCGCTGGCGCGGGCGTAGCGGTGGCGCTTGTCGACGTCGAGCCAGTCGAGGAGGGGGCCCGCCCCGTCCAGCCCCCAGACGCACGCGTGCGCCTGCGAGGTCATCGGGCGGCGCATCCCGGTCGGCGACAGTTCGAGCCCGCAGATGGCGTTGAACAGCGAGGACTTGCCGCTGCCGGTGCCGCCGGCGAGGGTGACGACGGTGTGGTCCCCGGACAGCCGCAGCCGCTGCCCGGCACGCCGCAGCAGCGCGTCGGCGTCGTCCAGGACGGGCTGGTCGAGCCGCCCGAGCCCCGCCTGGACGAGCCGGTCGAGGCCGTTGAGCCGGTCGACCAGCGCGGGCGGGCCGGCGGGCTCGGCGGGGGCGTCGGGCGCGGGCGCGCCGGGGAGCGGGGTCTCGCCGGTTCCCGCCGGGGAGTTCGCGGGGATGGCCGAGGTGGTCATCGGGCAACCTCGAGGTTGTAGGTGGCCTGGTACAGCTGGACGGGGACGGTCTCGTCGGGGATGCCGGCCGAGTCGAGCACCTGCCCGAACCGGATGGCCTCCTCGTCGAACAGCATCCCGATGCGGCTGCGCAGGTCGGCACGGGCCTTGGCGCCCATGCCGCGCAGGGACTCGGCGCCGAACAGGGCCTTCAGCAGCCGCTGCGGGACGGCGCTGTTGCCGCCCTCCACGGCCACGTCGGACGTCCCGTAGCCGAGCAGGCCGACCATCAGGACGAGCGAGACCGCCTCGGTGTCGAACGAGACCAGCTTCGCGACCGAGCGCTTGGTGACGCCCTGGGTGCGGATCAGCTCCTGGACGTGGTCCTGCCAGGCGCTGACGGCCCGGGTGACGCGGCGCGACAGTTCCGGGGAGACGTGCCCGAGGCTCGCGTCGGCGCGGGCGAGCACCTGCGGGCCCGCCGGGTGCTCGCGCCAGCGGGCCATGACCTGCTCGGCGCCGTGCTCGGCGGACGCCATGATCAGCGACTCCAGGCCGCTGCGCAGCGCCGCCTTGAGGGCGCGCACGCGGGCCGGGCTGCGGTGCCGCCGGTTCGCGGCGCGGCCGCGCCGGGACCGCTGGACGTGCAGGGCGCGCAGCAGGTCGCCGGTGCCGGCGAAGTCCTGCCAGCGGGCCAGCACCTCGCCGCGCAGCAGCGAGCCGTTGCGGGTGGCCTCGTCCAGTTCGGCGAGGGCGGTGCCGTATCCGGCCTCGACCTCCCTGGCCAGCTCGGTGCGCTGCTCGACCTGGGCCTCGACCTGCCGGGCGACCTCGGGGACGCGGGTGCGGAAGCTGTCCAGGACGGCGGCGAGGGTGTCGCTGACGACGATCTCGCGGTCCTCGGCGTCCTCGGCGACGCCGGTCAGCCAGGAGCGGATGTCCTCGACGGTCTCCTCGGGGAGGCGGCTGTCCTCGACCCGGGTCTCCGGGATGGTGAAGCGCCGCGCGTCGCCGACCTCGTGCTCGTCCAGCATCTCGGCGAAGTGCTCGACGATCTCGCCGCCGCCCGCGCCGGCGCCCTGCGGGACGCGGGACAGCACGACGCCGATCGTGGCGCCGTTCTCCTTGGCCCGCTGGAGCATCTGCCAGACCTGGGCGTCGGCGTACCGGGCCGCGGTGGTGACGCACAGCCACAGGTCGGCGGCGGCCATCAGCTTGGTCGCGAACTCGTAGTGGTCCTCGAAGACGGAGTCGAAGTCGGGGCTGTCGAGCAGGGCGAGCCCCGGCGGGAGGACGTCGCTGGCGATGATGACCAGCTGGTCGCCCGCGATGGCGTCGGGCGCGGGGCCGCGGACCCGTCCCATGCCGGGCAGGAGCGGGCCCTCCATGAACCACTGGACGTGGTCGGGGTGGCAGACGAGGATCGGGCTGCTGGTGGTGGGGCGCAGCACGCCGGTCGCGCTGACGCGGGCGCCGACGAGCGTGTTGACCAGGGTGGACTTGCCCGCTCCCGTGGAGCCGCCGAGCACCACCAGCATGGGGGCGCCGGCGGCCTGGACGCGGGGCAGCACGTAGTCGACGAGCTGGCCGCGCAGCTCGTCGCGGGCCTCGCGGGCCTGCTCGACGCCGGGGACGTCGAGCAGGAAGTCGAACGCGCCGAGCTGCTCGCGCAGCGCGGTCAGGGCGCGCACCAGTTCGCCCTGGTTGACCGTGGCCCCGGCCCTGGGGGCGCGCCGCCTGCCGCGCTTGGGCTTGGGCTGGGCCATCGCGACGTTCTCGACTACCTCGGGCGTCTCTGCGCCTTCGGAGGTCTCGGTCTCGGGGGTCTGGACGTCCTTCGCCTCGTCCTCGGGCACGGCGTCATCTCCCGCCCTGCCCTTCTTCGAGGTCTCCTTCTTCCGTGCCGTGGCGCGGCCTCCCGTGTCCTCGACCCGCCCGCGCTCGGCGGACGCGTCCTCGCCGGACGTGTTCTCGCCGGACGCCGTCTCACCGGACGCCCCGCTCTCACCGGACGTGGCGGTCTCGCCGGTCGCCGTGGTCTCGCCGGGGGCGGGCTCCTCGACCCCGCGCCCCGAGCCGGCGCCGGCCTCCTCGTCGTGGACCGTGCTCTGCTCTGCGGGGGGTGTCACGGATCCCGTCCCAAGTCCGCTCGAATCATGTCGATCTCTCGTGCCACGTTGACCACGTCGCCCACGACCACGATCGCCGGGGGCCGGACCTCACCGGCGGCCATCTCGTCGGCCACCGTGCCCAGCGTCGCCGTCAGCGCCCGCTGGCCGGGAAGGGTGCCGTCCTGCACCACGGCCACCGGCGTGCCGGACGACCGACCATAGCGCATGAGGGCCGCCGCGATGAGCCCCATCCGCTCCACCGCCATGAGCAGGACGATCGTGCCGTTCGCGCGGGCGAGCGCCTCCCAGTCGACGGTCGAGTCGGGGTGCCCGGGCGGGACGTGCGCGGAGACGACGTGGAACTCCTGCGCGACGCCCCGGTGGGTGACCGGGATGCCGGCGGCGGACGGCACGGCGACCGCGCTGGTGATGCCGGGGACGACCGTGACGGGGACGCCGTGGCGGGCGCAGTACAGCGCCTCCTCGCCGCCGCGCCCGAACACGAACGGGTCGCCGCCCTTGAGCCGGACGACGAAGCGGCCCTGCCGCGCGTGCTCGACCAGGTACTCGTTGATGCGGTCCTGGGTGACCGTGCGGCCGTAGGGGATCTTGGCGGCGTCGATCACCTCGACGTCGGCGGCCAGCTCGTCCAGCAGCCCGCCGGGGGCGAGCCGGTCGGTGACGACGACGTCGGCCATGGCGAGCAGCTGCCGCCCCCGCACGGTGATCAGGCCCGGGTCGCCCGGCCCGCCGCCGACGAGCGCGACGCCCGCGGGCTTGCGCCGGGAGTGCCGGGATTCGAGGGCGCCGTCGCGGAGCCCTTCCACCACCGCGTCGCGGATGCCCGCGGCGCGCCGGGGGTCGCCGCCGAGCAGCACCCCGACGGTCGCGTCGCCCGCGTGCCCGCTGGCGGGCGTCCAGGCCGGGGACGACTCGGCGTCGTCGGCCCGGACGGACCAGATCCGCGCGGCGTCGGCCTCCGCCACCACGTCGCCGTTGACCTTGGCGTCGTCGGTGACGGCCTGCACCAGCCAGGCGCCGGCGCAGTCGCCGTGCTCGTAGCGCCGCCGGCGCCAGGTGATGCGGCCATGGTCGGCGAGGCCCTCCAGGGTCGCGGTGACCGAGGGGGACACGAGGACCACCTCGGCGCCGGCGTCCAGCAGGGCGGGCACGCGGCGCTGGGCGACCCGCCCTCCGCCGACGACGAGGACGCGTCGCCCGCCGAGTCGCAGGCCAAGCAGGTACGGGGGCACGGTGGTTCTCTCGGACGGGGTGGCGGACAGTGGCTTTGTGGAACAAAGGTACTCGGCCCGGGGAGTCGGTGGAGAGGGGCTCCGCCCGTTCGATAGCCGAGCGTGACTCATTCCGTGATCACGTTGTTACGGCCGCCCGGCGTCCTTCTCGCTCACCCCGGCGGAGTCGAACGTGGCGACCTCGTGCAGGACCCGCGCCGCGCCCTGGACCAGCGGCAACGCGAGCAGGGCGCCGGTCCCCTCGCCCAGCCGCAGCTCCAGGTCGACCAGGGGCCGCAGGCCGAGGGCCTCGACGGCGGCGGAGTGGCCGGGCTCGGCCGAGCGGTGTCCCGCGACGCAGGCGCCGAGGGCGTCCGGGCACAGCGCGGCCGCGACCAGGGCGGCGGCGCCGGCGATGACGCCGTCCAGGACGACGGGGACGCGCAGGGCCGCCGCGCCGAGGACGAATCCGGCGATCGCCGCGTGCTCCAGCCCGCCGACCGCCGCGAGGACCTCCATCGGCGCCTTGCCGTGCCCTTCCGCCAGCCCGTGCTTCGCCAGCGCGGCGCGCACCACCTCGACCTTGCGCGCGTGGGTGGCGTCGTCGATGCCGGTCCCCCGGCCGGTGACCCGCTCGGGCGGCAGGCCGGTGAATGCGGCGATCAGCGCGGCGGACGCGGTGGTGTTGGCGATCCCCATGTCCCCGGTGATCAGGCACCGGGCGCCCCGCGCGCGGAGCTCTCCGGCGGTCTCGATGCCCGCCTCCACGGCGCGCCGCGCCTGCTCGGCGGTCATCGCGGGCCCCGCCGTCATGTCGGCGGTACCGGGCGCGATCTTGCGGAGGAGCAGGCCGGGGGCCTCGTCCAGCTCGGCGGCGACGCCGATGTCGACCACCGTGACGTCCGCGCCGACCTGCGCGGCGAACGCGTTGACGACGGCGCCGCCGGCCAGGAAGTTGGCCACCATCTGCGCCGTGACCTCCTGCGGCCACGGCGTGACGCCCTGGGCGTGGACGCCGTGGTCGGCGGCGAACACGGCCACCGCGGCGGGCTCCGGCAGCGGCGGCGGGCACTGCCCGGCCAGCCCGGCGAGCCGGACCGACACCTCCTCCAGGACGCCGAGGGACCCGGGCGGCTTGGTGAGCCGGGCCTGGAGGTCGCGGGCGTCCCGCATGGCCGCCTCGTCCAGGGGGGCGATGGAGGCGACGGTCTCCTCGATCAGGTTCATGGCGTCCTTTCCGATGTCAGATGCCCAGCTCACCGAGCACCTCCAGCAGCCGGTCGTTGGACGGGCGGTCGCGCACGGCGATCCGCAGCCAGTCGGAGCCGAGCCCCGGGAAGGTGTCTCCGCGCCTGACGGCGTAACCGCGCTGCCTCAGCAGGGCCCTGATGCCCAGGGCGTCCGGCACGCGCAGGCACAGGAACGACGCGCGCGCTCCGGGCACGACGTACAGGCCCCTCGCCGCAAGCTCCGCGGCCAGCCGGTCGCGTTCGGCGGCGAGCTCGACGGCCCACGCCTCCCCTTCGGCGACGGCCTCGGGGCCGGAGCAGGCCTCGATGGCGGCGAGCGCCGGGGTCGACACCGCCCAGAGCGGCTGCGCCTCCGCCAGCCGTCCGATCAGGGCGGGCTCGGCCAGGACGTAACCGGCGCGCAGCCCGGCGAGGCCCCACGTCTTGGTCAGCGAGCGGATGACCACGACGCCCGGGGGCAGCCGCGCGGCGAGGCTCTCCGGCTCGCCCGGGACGCAGTCCATGAAGGCCTCGTCGACCACGACGGTCCGGCCGGGCGCGGCCAGCGCGGTGAGCGCGCCGGCCGGGTGCAGGACGGAGGTCGGGTTGGTCGGGTTGCCGATCACGACGAGGTCCGCGTCGTCCGGGACGGCTCCGGGGTCGAGGGTGAAGTCCTTCCCGAGGACCAGCCGCTCCACCTCGTGCCCGGCGCCGCGCAGCGCGGCCTCCGGCTCGGTGAACTGGGGGTGCACCACGACGGCCCGGTGCGGGGTGAGCACCCGTGCGAGCAGCACGAACGTCTCCGCGGCCCCGGCGGTGAGCAGCACCTCCTCGGTCGACCTGCCGTGCCGGGCGGCGACCGCCTTGCGGGCCGGGCGGGGGTCGGGGTAGGCGGCGAGGTCGGCGACGGACGCGCGGATGCGCTCGGCCAGCCACTCGGGGGGCGTCCCGGTGCGGACGTTGACGGCGAAGTCGGCGAGGCCGTCGCCGACCTCCGCGTCCCCGTGGTGGCGCAGGTCGACATCGGCGGGCTCGGTCACGGCCGCTCCGCCTCGTAGTAGAGCAGCGCGTTGACGGCGGCGGCCGCGACCGCGGACCCGCCCTTCTCCGAGACGTTGCTGAGCTGCGGCAGCCCGCTCGCGCGCAGGGCGTCCTTGGCCTCGCAGGCGCCGACGAAGCCCACCGGCATCCCGATCACCAGGGCGGGGCTCACCCGGCGGGTGATGATCTCGAAGAGCGCCTCCGGCGCGGAGCCGACCACCCAGACCGCGCCCGGGCCCACCTCCGAGTACGACAGCCGGACGGCCGCGGCGGACCGGGTGATGCCGGCGGCGCGCGCCATCCGGGCGGCGGCCGGGTCGGCGGCGTGGCAGACCGCCTCACGGGCGGTGATCCCGGCGGCGACCATGCCCTCGTCGGCGACGATCGGCGCACCGGCGCGCAGCGCGGCCCAGCCCTGGGCGAGGGACTCCTCCGTGGTCACCAGGTCGACCGCGTACTCCAGGTCGGCGGTGGCGTGGATCACCCGCTCGGCCACCGCCCGCCAGAGCGGCGGCATCGGGGAGAGGTCGACACGGGACCGGAGGACCTCATACGAGCGGACCTCGATCGGGTGGGGCCGGCGGACGGTCAACTGCGCTCCTCCACAACTCCGGGCAACGCGGAGATGGTCTCGATGGGGCGGCTCGTCCGGGAGGTCGGCCGCTCGGGGGTCCGGGCGTCGCGCTCGCCCCAGACGACGATCACGGGCTCCCCCGCCTCCGCCCGCGGGTCCAGCGGGGCGGCCTGGAGCCGGACGGCGTCGGCGGCGAAGCCCTGCCCGCCCAGTTCGTCCAGTATGGCGCGAACCTCGGCGGGCGTCGCCAGGACGACGATCCGTGCCGGGCGGAGGGCCGCGCAGACCTGGACGGCCTCCGGCCCGCCGCGGCCGAGGAAGACGGCGTCGGGCACGGGGAGGTGCTCGGCGCTGGACCGGACGTCGCCGGACGCCATCGCCACCTTGACGCCGTGCAGGCGGACGTTCTCCCGCACCCGCGCGCACGCGGCGTGGTCGCGGTCGACGGCGACGACGGCCGCGCCGAAGCGGGCGCACTCGATGCCGACCGAGCCGTCGCCGGACTCCACGTCCCACACCATGTCGCCGACCTTGGGGCCGAGCTTGGCCAGGACGAAGGCGCGCACCTCGGGGCGCGGGCCCGGTCCGCCGCCGAAGGCATCCGCGGGCAGCGCCCACCCGGCCGGGCCCGGCGCCGGCCCGCCGACCCAGCCCGCCTCTCCCAGCGCATGGCGGTTGTCCAGGACGAGCACGACCTCGGGGTCGTTCCACGGACGGGTGGTCGCCTCCGCGGGGCGGACGTAGACGACACGCTCCTTGGGGCCGCCCAAGTCCTCGCAGACGACGAACGAGCGCGGTGTGACGGGGAACAGCGCGCGTGCCAACTCGGATGGCCCAGCGCCCGGCTCGGTGAGGACGGCCACTTTCGGATGGGCGCGGCACGCGTTGACGGCCTGCCTCAGATGCCCGTCCTTGGCGGAGACGACGAGAGCGTCGTCCCAGGGCAGGCCTGCTTGGGCGAAAGCCCGCGCCACCAGGGGCGTCCCGGGAAAGGCTTCAGGCGCGTGCCCCTCTTCGAGCAGTTCGCGGACGACTCCGAAGTAACCGGGGTCGCCGTCCACGACGAGGACGACGTCCTCTTTACTGACGTCGACACCTTCGAGTGCTTCCAGGAAATCCGTGGTGGCGACCGTGCGGGCATCCGGCGCCAGGGGAAGCCCGTCGAGATGCCCGGCGGCGCCCACCACCAGCGTGGCGCTCTCCAGAGCCGCCTTGGCCCCCTCCAGAAGGGGCGACCCGTCGCGGCCGACGACCGTCAGCATCGCTACCTGGCCATTCGCCCGTACATGCCGACCATGCGGTCTCCTGCCGCGTCCAGGAGCACCACCTGGGCGGCGACCGGACTGGCCGCCGTGCCCGCCGCCTCTGCGGCGAGGCGTTCGAGGCCCTCGGCCGTCCTGCGGCACAGCTCGCGCCCGCACGGGCCGAGCTTGCCGGCGGCGTCCCACAGCGCGTAGACGTCCTGGGCCGCCTCGGCCTGCGCCACGCGGCCGGCCAGGGCGGGCCCGCAGTCCATGTCCAGCGTGATCGATTCCAGCAGGCCCGCGGCGCCGCCGAGGAACGCGGCCTGCTCCGCGATGCGGGCGACCATGACGACCTGCCCGTACCCGGCCTTGACCGCCTCCCGCAGCCGCTCCGCCGAGACCGGGACGAAGCTCGCCTCCGGCAGGTTCGGCAGCATCCGGCGCGCGGCCTCGCCCGCGCCCTCTCCGTACATCACGAGCGTCCTGTCAGCAGCGGTCACCTGTGCCGTCCCTCCTGGTCGTCGGCGACGAGCTTTCCCGAGGCGCCGCCGGAGCGGCGCGCTGGCGCGCCGACGAGAGGCGGATCGGTCGCGATGCGGCTGAAGACGACCATGTCGCGGCTGACGCCCTCGGCGTCGCGCTCGCCGCCGCGCGCGACGCCCTCGCGCACGTAGCCGGCCTTCTCCGCGACCCGGATCGAGGCGGGGTTGGTGACCATCGCGCGCAGTTCGATGCGGAACAGCCCGCAGGTGCCCAGCGCCCAGTCGGAGATCAGGGAGAGCGCCTCGGTGGCGTGGCCCCGCCCGCGCGCGCTCGGCCGCATCCCGTACCCGACCTCGCACGTCAGGTGCGTCCAGTTCACTCTGAACAGCCCGATGGTGCCCACCAGGGCGTCGGTCTCGCGGTCCGCCGCCGCCAGATGGACGCCCAGGCCGAACCGCTGGACCTTGTGGACGCCCTCCCGCAGGAACCAGGCGATGGGCTCGGCCTCCAGGACGTCCGGGAAGTTGGGGGGCAGGTAGTCCTCCCCGGCGCGGATCGCCTCGATCAGCGCGGGCGCGTCGTCGAGGCCGAACGGTCGCAGGACGAGCCGCTCGCCTTCCAGGCGCACGCCCTCCTCGAACGCGTTCACGCGCGCTCCCCTCACGTCGCCCGCCGCGCACCGCCGACCGTACTGCGCCGGCCGCCCCACAGAATAGGCTGTCGCGGTGAGCTACCAGCGCCTGTCCCCGGACGAGCGGCGCGCCCAGATCCTGGACGTCGCGCGGCGGATGTTCACCGAGCTGCCGTACGCCGAGGTGTCCACGGCCGCGATCGCGCGGGAGACCGGCGTGCAGCGCGGGCTGATCCACTACTACTTCGGGACGAAGCGGGAGCTGTTCCTCAAGGTCGTGCAGGGCCTGACGGCGTCGGCCGCGATGCAGGCCCCGCCGCCGGACGAGCGGCTGACGCTGCCCGCGGCGGTCGAGCTGTGCGTCGACCTGTTCCTCGACACGGCCGAGCGCAACGCGACGACGTGGTTCGCGGCGCTGGACGCCGAGGGCTTCGGTCAGGACCCCGAGCTCCTGCGCATCGTCAACCGGTTCCGGGACGAGACGGTCGAGCACATGCTCGCCGTGCTGCGGGTGCCCGAGCCGACCGAGACGCTGCGGGCCGTGCTGCGGGCCTACTCGGGGCTGGCGGACGCGGCGACGCGCCAGTGGCTCCAGGAGAAGACGCTCGACCGCGACCAGGTCCGCACGCTGCTCACCCGGTCGCTGCTCACGCTCGTCAGCGACATCGGCCCCGCGCTGGAGAAGCCCCCGCAGGGTTAGCGGCGGGCTAGGCGACGGGGGTCTCACCGGTACCGGGGACGGCGAACCAGACGGCCTTCCCCCGCACGGGCGGCCCGAGCCGGGAGAGGGTGCGCCGCAGGCCCCAGCGTCCGGCCGACAACTCCCGGACGATGCTGAGCCCGCGCCCGCAGTCGCCGGACGTCCACGAGTAGCCGGGCAGGCCGGCGTCGGCGTAGGTGTCGAAGACGGCGCACCGCACCTCGCCCGCCGCCCCGTCCCCCATGTAGAGCCACAGCTCGTGCGGGCCGTGCTCGCCGGCGTGCTGGTGGGCGTTGGTGGCCAGTTCGCTCACCATGAGCTGGGCGTCGGCGATCCCGTCCGCCGGCGCCCCGAGGGAGGCGAGGGCGTCGCGCAGGACGCGCCGGGCGTGGCCCGCGCCTCCCGGGCCGCCCGGCAGGGCCCACACCCACCCGGGCGCGCCGTCGCCACGGACGGGCTCGACGCCCGTCATGGCGTCGGCCATGGTCTCCGCCGTCAGGTCGGCTGGCATGCTCTTCACGGTTCCTCCCGCGGAATCGTGCGAGTGGGACGGACCGGGCCGGCGGACCGCGGTCGTCACTGTGGGTCCACGGCCGATCACGCATCCCAGCGTGACGTGAGATTCTCACAACCGCAACACCCTTCATGGAATTGCTCTGCCCTTCCTGCCGGGTTCGTCAATCGCGTTGTGACGGGCGCCGGGAGTGATAAAGACTCCACTCCCATGACCTACCGCCCCACCGTCCGTGGCCGCCGTCTCGCCCGGGAGCTCCGCAAGCTGCGCGAGGAGCAGGGCCTGACGCTGCAGGAAGTGGCGGACCGGCTCGACTGGTCGAGAGCCACCGTCTCCCGCCTGGAAACCAGCCAGACCCGCCCCAAACCCGGCGACATCGCCGACATCCTCGACCTCTACGGAGTGCCGAGCCCGGACCGCGACGCGCTCATCACGCTGGCCCGGCAGGCCGGCCAGCGCGGCTGGTGGACCGCCTACCAGGACGTCTTCGCGGGCAGCTACGTCGCGCTCGAGGACGAGGCCTCCCACATCCGCACCTGGGACCCGCAGCTCGTGCACGGCCTGCTGCAGATCGAGCCGTACTCCCAGGCCGTCATCAGGGCGGGCCGGCTGCTGCCCTCCGAGGAGGAGATCGAGCGCCGCATCGCCGCCCGCAAGATCCGCCAAGCCCTCCTGGACCGCGCCGACGCGCCGCGCCTGGAGGTCATCTTCGACGAGGCGGTGCTGCACCGCCCGATCGGCGGCCGGGAGGTGATGCGGGCCCAGCTGGAGGCCCTCGCCACCGCCGCGAAAATCCGCCCATCCGTGACGATCCAGGTACTTCCGTTTACAGCAGCGGAGCATGCGGGCTTGGACGGACGTTTCACCATATTGTCGTATCCGGACCCCGCAGACCCCGATATCGCCTACGTCGAGGGGACCATGGGTGACGTTTACCTTGAGAGCGCCGAGGCAATAGCAAAACATAGGGATCGCTTCCAACGGATCGTGGACGCGGCCCTGTCCCCCGAGGATTCCGCGCACCTCATCGCCGAGGCAGCAAGGAGCAGCCTGTGACCCACCTCCACCGCGAACTCACCCTGGCCGTCTGGCGCAAGTCGTCCCGCAGCGGAAGCGGAGACCAGTGCGTCGAGATGGCGGCCCTGTCCAGCGGCCTTCGCGCGGTGCGCGACTCCAAGGACCCCGCCGGCCCCGCCCTGGTGCTGACGCCGTCCGCCTGCCGGAGCCTGCTGGACACGATCAAGGAGAGCTAGCGAGCGGTGGCGGGGCCGCGGCGGAGGACGCCGCGGCCCCGTTCCGTGCCCGCCGGGGGCCGCGGCGGGCCCGCACCCCTTCCCGAGAAACTAGAACGTGTTCTAGTATCGCCGGTGCGTCGACTACCGGAGGGTGCAACGTGACCGCGGAACTCAAGCTCGGCATCAACGTCGGCTACTGGCAGCGCGACCCCGACGACCAGACCGAGACGGTCCTGGCCGCCGAGCGCTGCGGCTACGACTCGGTGTTCACCGCCGAGGCGTACGGCTCGGACGCGTTCACCGCGCTCGCCTGGTACGGCGCCCGCACGTCCCGGATCAAGCTGGGCACGGCCGTGGTCCAGATGTCGGCGCGGACCCCGGCCGCCACCGCGATGCACGCGCTCACGCTGGACGCCCTGTCGGGCGGGCGCGTCATCCTCGGGCTCGGCGCCTCCGGCCCGCAGGTCGTGGAGGGCTGGTACGGGCAGCCGTTCCCGAAGCCGCTCGCCCGCACCCGCGAGTACCTCGACATCGTGCGGCAGGTGTGGCGCCGCGACGCCCCGGTGACCAGCGAGGGCCCGCACTACCCGCTGCCCTACCCCGGCGGGTCGGGCCTCGGCAAGCCGCTGAAGTCGATCGCCCATCCCGTCCGCCCGGAGATCCCCGTCTACCTGGGCGCGGAGGGGCCGAAGAACGTCGCGCTGTCCGCCGAGATCACGCAGGGCTGGCTGCCGCTGTTCGTCGACCCCGAGCAGATCGAGCCCGTGTTCGGCGCGTCGCTGGCCGGCCGCCCGGAGGGCTTCGAGATCGCCGCGACCGTCACCA
Organism: Actinomadura sp. NPDC000600; assembly: GCF_040492135.1. NCBI lineage: Bacteria > Bacillati > Actinomycetota > Actinomycetes > Streptosporangiales > Thermomonosporaceae > Actinomadura > Actinomadura sp. NPDC000600. The sequence goes on along the minus strand of NZ_JBEUPD010000005.1, from coordinate 362,577 downwards.
CGATCGTCACCGACGACCTGGCGTCCGCGCTGGAGTTCGCCAAGATCCCGCTCGCCTTCTACATCGGCGGGATGGGCGCCAAGGACCGCAACTTCCACCTCGACCTGATCGGCCGGCTCGGCTACGCGGAGGAGGCGGGGCGCGTCCAGGAGCTGTTCCTGAGCGGCCGGCGCGACGAGGCGATCAAGGCCGTCCCGGACGGGCTGGCCGACGCCATCTCCCTCCTCGGCCCGCTCGGGCGGATCAAGGAGAGGCTCCAGCTGTGGCGCGACAGCCCGGTCACCACCCTCCTGATCGCCGGGGTGAAGGACGAGCCGACCCTGCGCGCCATCAAGGAGATGGCCGACGCCTGAGCCGCCGGGCTCCCGGACGGCGGGCCCTGGAGATCAAGAACACATCATCGCGTGGAATGGAGGTAGGGACCTGGGTGCTGCACGGAATGCACCCAGGAGAGACGCAGACTGGAGATGGGACACACGATGTCCACGCAGGAGGACGCCGCCCGGCTTCTCGTCAGGATCCTCGAGGCGGAGGGCGTCGAGTACGTCTTCGGCATCCCGGGCGAGGAGAACATCCATTTCGTCGACGCGCTGAACGACTCGCCGATCCGCTACATCCTCGTCCGGCACGAGCAGGGCGCCGCGTTCATGGCGGAGATCTACGGCCGCCTCACCGGCAAGGCGGGCGTGGCCTCCGCGACGCTCGGCCCCGGCGCGATCAACCTCCAGCTCGGCGTCGCGGACGCCACCACCAACAGCACGCCCGTCGTCGCGATCTCCGCCCAGGTCGGCCTGGACCGCATCTACAAGGAGTCGCACCAGATCGTCGACCTGGTCTCCCTGTTCCGCCCGATCACCAAGTGGTCGGAGCTCGCGCCCCGGGCGGAGGCACTGCCCGAGATGGTCCGCAAGGCGTTCAAGACGGCGCAGACCGAACGCCCCGGCGCCGTCTACCTGGCGATCCCGGAGGACGTGGAGTCGGCCAAGGTGCCCGCCGACCTCGGTCCCCTGCCGGTCAACGTCGTCCGCCCGCAGGAGCCGTCGGCGTCCCAGATCGCCCGCGCCGCCGACGTGCTCGCCCTCGCCCGGCGGCCGATCGTCCTGGCCGGCCACGGCGCCACCCGGGCCCGCGCGAGCGACGCCCTCGTGTACTTCTCCGAGCACCTCGGCCTGCCGGTCGCCACCACCTTCAACGGCAAGGGCGTCTTCCCCGACGACCACCGCAACGCCCTCGGCGCGTTCGGCTTCATGCGCCACGACTACGTCAATTACGGCTTCGACGAGGCGGACGTACTGATCGCGGTCGGCTACGAGCTCCAGGAGTTCGACCCCGTCAAGATCAACCCGAACGCGGACAAGAAGATCATCCACATCCACCAGTCGCCCGCCGAGGTCGACGACCACTACCCGGTCGAGGTCGGCATCCAGGGCGACATCTCCCGGTCGCTGCGCGCACTCGCCGACTCGGTCCACCGCCGCTTCGACGTGAACGGAACAGACCGTCCTCCAGCCCCCACCCACCACCATCCAAAGGACGAGCTCCGCTCGACCGGCCAGAGGATCCGGGAGATGCTCCGGGAGGAGCTGGCCGAGGGGGCGGCCGAGGACGGCTTCCCGCTCTCCCCCCGCCGCATCGTCGCCGACGTCCGCACCGCCATGGGCCGCGGCGACATCGTCCTCGCCGACACCGGCGCGGTGAAGATGTGGATGGCCCGCATGTACCCGACCTACGAGCCGAACACGCTGCTGGTCTCCAACGGGCTGTCGTCGATGGGCTTCGCCGTCCCCGGCGCGATCGCCGCCAAGCTCGCCCACCCCAACCGCAGGGTCCTGGCCGCGACGGGCGACGGCGCGTTCATGATGAACTCCCAGGAGCTGGAGACGGCCGTCCGCGAGAACATCCCGATCACCGTGCTGATCTGGGACGACTCCGCCTACGGCCTGATCGAGTGGAAGATGGACCTCGACCTCGGGCGCAGTTCGAACATCAGGTTCGGCAACCCCGACTTCGTCCGGTACGCCGAGAGCTTCGGCGCCCGCGGCTACCGCGTCGAGTCGGCCGCCGAACTGCTCCCCACCCTCCGCAAGGCCCTCGCGGACGACGCGGTCTCGGTCATCGCCGTCCCGGTCGACTACTCCCACAACCTGCAGCTGACCGACAAGCTGGGCGACCTCACCGGCCCCTTCTGACCGGGGCTCCGGTGACGGACGGTCACGCGCGGCAGACGATCTCGCCGTGGGTGACGGAGTACCAGCCGTCCTCGGCGGCGGCCCACGCCTTCCAGCCCTCGTAGACGCGCTGGAGTTCGGCGCGGGTGGCGTGGCCGCCCGCCACGGCGTGGTCGGCGACGGACGACCTGATCAGGCGGCCGCCCCACGACTCGCTCCACCACTCGCGCTCCTCCGGGGTGGCGTAGCACCAGGCCGAGGCGGACGCGGTGACCTCGGTGAACCCGGCGGCGCGGGCCCAGGAGACGAGGCGGCGGCCGGCGTCGGGCTCGCCGCCGTTGCCGCGCGCGACCTTGTAGTAGATCGGCAGCCAGGCGTCCATGCCGGGCGGGTCCGGGTACCAGGCCATGGTGCCGAAGTCGGCCTCGCGCACGGCGACGATCCCGCCCGGCCTGGCGACGCGGCGCATCTCGCGCAGCGCCTGGACGGGATCGCCGACGTGCTGGAGGACCTGGTGGGCGTGGACGACGTCGAACGTGCCGTCCGGATGGTCCAGGGCGTGGACGTCGGCGACCGCGAACTCGACGTTGTCCAGGGAGGCGGTGTTCCTGCGGGCCTCGTCCAGGACGGTCTCGGCGGAGTCGGCGGCGACGACTCGTCCCGGCGCGACGCGTTCGGCGAGCCCGGCGGTGATGGTGCCCGGCCCGCACCCGACGTCCAGCACCGACAGGCCCGGACGCAGGTGCTCGATCAGGTAGGCGGCGGAGTTCTCGACCGTGCGCCACTGGTGCGCGCTCAGCACGCTCTCGTGGTGGCCGTGGGTGTAGGTCGCCTTCGCGGTCATCGGGGTCGCCTCTCTGTGTCCGGGTGCCCTCCACCGTACGACCACTTCTCATAATTTGAGAAGTACGTATCATTATTTGAGATGAGCAGGCGCGAAAAAAAGGGACCGAGGTGTCGGCCTCGGTCCCTCTGCGGGGTCGGTTCGTCAGGCCGCCACGGGGACGCGGCGGCGGGGCATCGGCTGCGGGCGCACGGGCAGTGCCTCGACCACCGCGAGCGGGGGCGCGGTCTCGGCGTAGGCGTTCAGCGCCGCATGGGGAAGCTCGGTGAGCCACGGCTCCACGACGGTCCGCTCGGCGGGCCCGTACAGCCGCGGGTGAGTGAGATGGAACGTGCCGGTCGCTGCGCTCACTGCCAACGCCCCTTCCTTGGCCGGTGGGGCCGCGCCTGTGCGAACACCACCGTCTGTCACATACCCCTAGGTACGTAGTTGAAAGCAACCTGGTTCGACACTTGTTCCCGGTGTCTCCCAAATCACAAGGTCAACGCTACGCGGAGGGTCTGACATTCTCGAACCCTTATCCGGCTAGTCCGGACGGGGCGCCGGGTCCGCGGTCACGGAGCGCAACAGCGGGCGGCTCAGCGCGCTCGCGCCGATGATGCCGCCGAAGCCGAGGACGACGAACCCGGCGAGCCCCGCCAGCCCGGAGAGCCCGAACCCCTGCGCGAACGGCAGGCTGAAGAACAGGCCCGCCAGCAGGGAGCCGCCGCCCATGACGGCGAGCGGGATCAGCGTCTCCTGGCGGCGCGCCCGGTCGAGCACGGACAGTGGCGTCCCGGCGAGGCGCAGCATCGCGTACGCCTGCCTGCGGTCCAGGACGGCGGACGCCCCGGTGATGCCCGCGCTGGTGATGGCGAGCAGGAACGAGACGGCGAGGACGATCAGCGCGCCGGTGCGCAGGTCGGCCAGCAGCCGGTCCCCGGTCACCTCGTCGTCCGCCGGCGCGGTGGCCGTCCTCCCAGGGACGAGGCCGCTCAGTGCCGTGCGCGCCCGGTCGACGGCGGCGGCGCCGGAGACCTCGACGACCACCACACCGGTCGCGGTGGCAGGACCGGCGGCGGCCGGCGCGCCGTCCCCGGTCTCGGTGCGGCGCACCGACACGTCCGCGTCGAGGCCGGCGAGCCTGCCCCGCGCCTGCTCGGCGACCGCGGCGGACCGCGCGTACGGGACGGCCAGCCTCAGCTCGTCCCGCGCCTCGCCGGTGGACGCGGGGGTGTTCAGCAGGGCGAAGAACCCTGCGATGAAGCCGGTGAGCGCGACTCCGGCGACCGTCCGCCAGGCCGAGCGCGGGTCGTCCACGAGGCGGCGCCCGGCGAGCAGCCGGGCCGGGCCGCGGGCCGCCGCGACCGTCAGGTGGCCGATGACCGCCACCACCCATGGGCCCGCGAAGTTGATCGTAAGGAAGGCCAGCATGAGGAAGACCATCAGGATGACCATCCCCGCGCGGCCCATGTCGACCAGGCCGCCGCCCACCGCGCCGAACGCGGCGACGACGGCGAGCAGCGCGACGATCCGGGCCGCCCGCATGCCGGGCGGGGTCTCGCGGCGCGCGACGCCGAGCGGGCCGACGACCACGCGGCGCAGGCCCGCGACGGCGCTGGCGCCGACGAGCAGGGGCACCCCCGCGAGCACGCCCGCGAGGACGGCCGGACCCGGCCACAGGTCGCCGGCGAACCAGCCGCCGCCCGCGATCGTGATGCGGGCGAGCGCCGGGACCGCCGCCGCGTAGAGCGCGAGCCCCGCCACCGCGCCCGCCGCCGCCGTCAGCACCGCCTCGGCCGCGGTGATCGCCACGACCTGCCCCGGGGTGGCGCCGACCAGCCGCAGCGCCGCGAGCCGGGCGTCGCGGCGGGCCACGGTGAGCCGGGCCGCGGCCCCGCCGAACACCAGCAGCGGGACGACCATCAGCACCGAGGCCAGGCCCGCGAGCCACAGGTAGATGCCGGCGCCCCAGGACGCGCCGGTCGCGAACCGGTCGATGCGGGTCGGGCCTCCGCTCGTGCCCAGGTGCTCGACGGCGTCCCGGTCGGCGGTCATGGCGGGGTCGTCGGCGGTGCGCCCGACCACGGCGACGAGCTCTCCGGGATGGACGAGCGCGCCGCGTCCGAGCGTGCCCGCCCGATGGGGGAACCGCTCGGCGAGTTGGTCGGCGGGAAGCTCCCTCATCAGGCGGGCCAGTGCGGGCGACGTCCAGACCTCGCCGGGCTTCGGGAACCGGGGCATGCCGGGCGGCACCGGGGCGTCGCCCTTCAGCGCGGCCAGGTCGACGACTGTGATCGGCTTGCCCTGGACATAGTCGGTCGACAGCGCCTCTATCGCGGAGGGGTCCGCGCTCGTCCCGCCCGGATGCCGCCAGGCGTCGGCGTGGGCGCGCTGGAGGAACGCGTGGTCGGCGCCCACCGCGAACAGCAGGAGCCCCGTCGAGACGGCGACGGCGGCGAGGGTGAGGAACGTGCCGAGCATGCTGTTCCGGCCGCCGCCGCGCAGCAGCCGCCAGGAGAGTTGCACTGCCGTGCGCATCAGGCCGTCCTCCGCATGGGGTGCTGGATGCGGCCGTCGCGGACCTCCAGGACGCGGTCGCACCAGGCCGCCACGGCGGGGTCGTGGGTGACGACGACCAGGGACGCGCCGTTGTGCTTGGTCGCGTCCACGAGCAGCCGCATGGTGTCGTGGCCGGTCGCCTGGTCGAGCGCGCCCGTCGGCTCGTCCGCGAACACGACCGCCGGGCGCGGCACGAGCGCGCGGGCGATCGCGACGCGCTGCGCCTGACCGCCCGACAGCTCGCCCGGACGCCGGCGCTCCAGCCCGTCCAGTCCGAGGGGCCGGAACCAGGACCGCGCGGCCTGCTCCGCCTCCCGCCTGGACGTGCCGCCCAGCATCAGCGGCAGCGCGACGTTCTCCACGGCGGGCAGCTCGGGGAGCAGCTGCCCGAACTGGAACACGAACCCGAACCGGCTGCGCCGCAGCGCGCTGCGCCGGCGCTCGCCGAGCGTGTCGATCCGCTGGCCGAGCAGGTGCACCTCCCCCGCGTCCGGCGGCAGGATCCCGGCGAGGCAGTGCAGCAGCGTCGACTTGCCCGACCCGGACGGCCCCATGATCGCGACGGCCTCGGCGCGGTCCACGGCCAGGTCGACGCCGTCCAGGGCGACGGTCACCCCGAACCGCTTCACCAGCCCGCGGCCGGACAGGACGGGCTCGCTCACGCCGCCTCCCCCCGCTCACCCGACGGGCTCGGCTCGCCCGAGGGGCGCAGTTCCACGACGTTGTCGGGCGGACGGGTGCGGCGGCGGTTCCGGATCGACTCGGCGATCTCCATGGCGGGCATCACGACGCCGCCGTAGACCACGAAGACGGCGAACGCGGCGGCGAGGGGAAGGTAGATCAGGTACATGCCCCCAGCGTGCGCGGCGCCGCCGCCCGGCCGCATCGGACGCGGGGCCACGCCCTGAGGCGCCGTATCGGCCGAACGGCCGATACGGCGGTCCGCATCGAGTCGTACGCTGCGTGAACGTGAGCGACATAGGGGCACGGCTGGACCGCATCCACTCGGTGGGCGGCTGCCTGATGCGCGCGGCGTACGCCGGTTTCGCGGCCCTGTACCTGCTGGGGTGCGCGGCCGCCGGGATCGGGCACGCCCCGATCCTGGGGATGGTGTTCATCGCGGCGGTGGCCAACGCCGCGGCGGTCTCCGGGCGCCGCCTCCTGCTGTGGGCCGCCGCGGCCGGGGCGCTGTCGGCGTTCGGCACCCTCTACTTCGGGACGGCGGTCCGGCCGGAGCTCGCCGCCCCGAGCCTGTTCGCGGAGATCGGCGGCCTGCTGATCGTCCTCGCGCGGGTGGTGTGGAAGGCCCACCGCGACCGGCTCGTCCCGCTCGCGGTGCTGCTCGGCGCGGCGGTCCTGGCGACGCCGCTGCGCTGGTCGCTGATCGCGGCGGCGCTGTTCACCGCCCCGCTCGGCATCACCGTGGCGGTCGCGCTCGGCGTCGGCCTCTACCTGCGGGCGCTGGACGCGCGGCGGGCCAGGTCGCTGGCGGCGGCGCGGCGGGACGAGCGGCTGGAGCTGGCCCGCGACCTGCACGACTTCGTCGCCCACCACGTGACCGGCATCGTCGTCCAGGCGCAGGCGGCGCGGTTCACGGCGCAGTCGGGCGCCGCGCAGACGCAGGAGCAGCTCGACCGGATGCTCGGCGAGATCGAGAAGGCCGGCACCGAGGCGCTCACCTCGATGCGGCGCATGGTCGGGCTGCTGCGGGACGCCCAGAACGTGAACGCGCCGGACGGGGAGGCCCTCCCCTCCGGCGGCGCCGGAACCCGGCCCGTCGGCGGCCTCGCGCAGCTCGAAGAGCTCGTCGAGGGGTTCGCGCACCCGCCCGCCGGACTCACGCTGGAGCCCGGGCTCGGCACGCTGCCGCCCGAGGTCGCGGCGTCGGCGCACCGCGTCGTCCAGGAGGCGCTGACCAACGTCCGCAAGCACGCCGCCGACGCCGCGAGCGTGCGGGTCTCGCTCGCGCGGGTCGGCGGCGACGTCGAGGTCGCCGTGCGGGACGACGGGCGCGGGCGCGGCGGCAGGCGGCTGCCGTCCGGCGGGTTCGGGCTCACCGGGCTGGCCGAGCGGGTCGGCGCGCTCGGCGGGCGGCTGCACGCGGGCCCGCGCCCCGAGGGCGGGTGGGAGGTCGTCGCGCGCCTGCCCGTTCCGGACGGATGACCGTATCGGCCGATGACTGGGGATGCTGACACAATCGGCAGGGTGACCATCCGCGTACTGATCGCCGACGACCAGGAGATGGTCCGGACCGGGTTCCGGATGATCGTCGATTCGCAGCCCGACATGGAGGTGGTCGGGGAGGCCGCCGACGGCGCCGAGGCCGTCGCGCTGGCCCGCCGGCTGCGTCCCGACGTGTGCCTGTTCGACGTCCGGATGCCGCGGATGGACGGCCTGGAGGCGACCCGCGCCCTCGCCGGCCCCGGCGTCCCCGACCCGCCGCGCATCGTGATCGTCACCACGTTCGACATGGACGAGTACGTGTACGGGGCGCTGCGCGGCGGCGCGGTCGGGTTCCTGCTGAAGGACAGCGGGCCCGCGCTGCTGGTCGAGGCCGTCCGCGCGGCGGCGAACGGCGGGTCGCTGGTGTCGCCGTCCATCACCGTCCGGCTGCTGGAGCGGCTCGCGAAGCCGCCGGCGCGGCCCGTCCCGCCGCGCGAGCCGCTCACCGACCGGGAACTGGACGTGGTCCGGCTCGTGGCGCGCGGCAGGACGAACGAGGAGATCGCCGCGGAGCTGTACGTGTCGCTCTCCACGGTCAAGACGCACCTCGGCAGCGTCAACCGCAAGCTGAACACGCGGAACCGGGTCGCGACGGCCGCGTGGGCCTGGGAGTCGGGCCTCATGACCTGACGGCCCGGGCGGGGAACGCGGACGGGGGAACACGGGAGACGGGGGAGGCTGGGCACTGGCACCGGAGTCGATGAACGGGCTGCCCGTGACCGTCCTGGTCGTATGGGTGCTGTGCGCGGCGGGCTGGGGCGCGGTCCTGCTGGGCCTGCGGCGCGGCCTGCGCGGACCGGCCCGGGGGCCCGCCCTGTTCGCGCACACCGCGACCCCGGCGGCCGTCGTCCTGCTCTTCGCCCTGATCGGCTTCGGGTCGCTGCCCGCGACGATCGCGCTGACCTCCGAGTGGTGGGCGCTGCTGGCGGTGACCGGGCTCCGGCCCGAACGGCTGCTGTCCACAGGTGGCCTCGGGCGCCTCGCCGCCTGGGCCGCCGTCACCGCCGCCGCGACGTGGGCTGCGACCCGGCTCGTCCTGCACATGTGACGATCCGGTAAGGGCCCGAACCCGCGTTGGGCCGCGTCGGTCAAACGTACGTAGTATCCAAAACAGGCAATGGCAAAGGCCCTGGGGAGGTGGATCATGCCGTGTGCACTCTGCGGCGACATCATCCCGACGGAGGTCGACCGGTGCCCGGCCTGCGGCGCCTGGGCCAGGCGCCGCGACTTCCGGGCCGTCGGCGTGGCCGTGTTCATGCTGCTCGGCTTCAACGCGTTCGTGGCCCTCGGCTCGGGGATCAGCCTGCTCAGGCTGGCGCGGCCGCTGCACGGCGCGACGCACGACAGCTATGACGCCGCCGCCACCGGCAAGGCCCTCGCCCCCTACGCGGACGTGTTCACGATCGGCGCGATCATGGCGGCGGTCACCGGCCTGCTGTACCTCACCTGGCTGTGGCGGGCGTTCCAGCAGTCCCCCGGCCCGCACCGGCACCACCGCGCCTGGGTCCTGCTCGGCTGGTTCCTCCCGGTCGTCAACCTGTGGGTGCCGCCCCGGGTGGTCTACGAGGTCTGGGTGAACAGCGGCCGGTACCGGACGGCCGAGCGCCAGGGCGCCGCGCTCGTCGTCGCGGGCTGGTGGGGCTGCGCCCTGCTCGGCCTCGTCCTCGGCCGCGTGTTCACGCACGGCAGCGTCGAGACCCTCGCCGACGCCCGCCTCGACGTGCACGTCGGCGTCGCCGCGGCCGCCTTCCAGGCCCTCGCCGCCGCGCTCTGCATGGCCACCGTCTTCCAGATCACCCGGATCCAGATCACCCGGTGAGCCGGGCGGCGCGGGTCAGTCCGGAGCGGGGCCGGAGCTGCCCTGGCTGGTGTGCCAGAGGGCGGTTCCCGGGGGGCGCTTGATGGCCGGACCCGCATGGCCGATGTCGGAGTACGGCGACATCGCGAAGCCCGTGGGCTGGACGATGCGGCGGCCCACCGGACGGCCGCGGCCGTCCGTTCCCGCCATCGCCGCGCGGAGGGCCTCCGGGCCGCCGCGCCGCCACTCCTCGTGCAGGGCGTTCAGGTCCCAGCAGGCGTTCGCGGTGATCGAGACGGCGCGGGCCCCGGCGCGGCGGAGCCGCCCCCGGGCGACGAGCAGCCAGGAGCCGAACACGGTGGCGGCGCACCTGTCCTGCACCGACTCGAAAAACGTGAGGTCCACCGGGCCGGTCGCGTCGTCCAGCGTGGCGAAGATGACGCGCTGCCCCGACCTGACCGCCGGGGTCTGCGTCGCGACCTTGACCCCGGCGACCAGGACCTCGCTCTTGTCCGGACGTCCCGGCAGGTCGGCGGCGCGGACGACGCCGAGCCCGGCGAGCAGCCCGGCGTAGAAGCTCATGATGTGCCGGCTCACGTCCATGCCCAGGATGTCCAGCTCCGCCTCGACCACCTCGGCCGGCGTCATCGGCGGCAGCTCGCCCGCCGGGATCTCCTCCGCCAGGTCGGCCGCCACGTCGACCAGGGCGTCCTCTCCGTCCTCGCGGCCGAGGGGGAGCTGCCCCTCCGGGATCCGCGCGGGACGGGCGGTGACCCGGTCGAGGGCGCCGACGCGGCACAGCAGGTCGCGGCGCGGGACGCCGTCGTAGAGGGCGTCGAACGCGCCCGCCAGGACGAGCCGCTCGGCGATCGGCCGCGACACCCGGGCGCGGCGCCAGAAGTCGGTCAGCGACCGGTACGGCCGGGCCCCGGTGATCCTGCCGGTCTCCGCCTCGGAGATGCCCTTGACCTCGCTCAGCGCGACCCGGATCCCGGCCGGGCCGCCCGCCGCGACGGGTTCGGCGCGCCACTGCGCGTCCGAGCGGTTGACGTCCAGCGGGAGGATCGGGACGCCGAAGTGCCGCGCGTCGTCGAGGATGACCCGCTTGGGGTACATGCCGGGGTCGTGGGTGAGGACGCCGGCGTAGAAGGCGGCGGTGTGGTGCCGTTTCAGCCAGGCCGACTGGTAGGTGGGCAGCGCGAACGACGCGGCGTGCGCCTTGCAGAAGCCGAAGGCGCCGAACGCGGTCAGCATCCGCCAGACGCGCTCGACGGTCGCCCCGTCGTAGCCGCGCGCCAGCGCCCGCTCCCGGAACCAGTCGCCGACCACGGCCTGGCCCCGCTCGTGGTTCAGGCTCCGCCGCGCCGCCTCCGCCGTGGACAGGCCGCAGCCGGTCATCACGTCGAAGACGCGGAGCACCTGCTCGTGGAAGACGACCACGCCGAGGCTCTCCCGCAGCGCGGGTTCGAGGTCGGGGTGCGGGTAGGCGGGCTCCCGGTCCCCGGCACGGGCCTCGAGGAACGGCGTCACCATGTCGGAGTTGACCGGGCCGGGGCGGAACAGCGAGATGTCGATGACGAGGTCGTCCAGGTCGCGGGGCTGGAGCCGGCCGATCAGCTCCCGCTGGCCGGGCGACTCGATCTGGAAGCAGCCGAGCGTCCGGGACGTGCGCACCAGCGCGTACGTCGCGGGGTCGTCGCGCGGGACGTCCTCCAGCGCGATCCGCTCCCCCGTCACCCGGGCGGCCTCCGCCACCGCGTGCGCCATCGCCGACTGCATCCGCACGCCGATGACGTCGAGCTTCAGCAGCCCCATCGCCTCGACGTCGTCCTTGTCGAACTGGCTCATCGGGAACCCCACGGCGGCGCTCTCGACCGGCGTCCGGTCCCGCAGCGTCGGGTTGGACAGCAGGACGCCGCACGGGTGCATGGCGATGTGGCGGGGCAGCCCGTCCAGGCGCTCGGCGATGCGGAACAGCACCTCCAGGCGCCCCGCCGCCAGGTTGCTCTGCCGCAGCTCGGGCAGGTCGTCCAGGGCGGCGCGGATCTGGTTCGCCCGGATCCGCGGGAACGCCTTGGCGATCGCGTCGATCTCGTGCGGCGGGAGCCCGACGGCGTTGCCGACGTCGCGCAGCGCGCTGCGCGCCCGGTAGGTCTCCATCATCGACACGCACGCCGTGGCGTCCGCGCCGAACCGGTCGAACAGCGCCTGGTAGGCCTCCAGCCGCCGGGCCGACTCCACGTCCAGGTCGATGTCGGGCAGGCCCTCGCGGCTGTCGGCGAGGAACCGCTCCATCACCAGGTCGTGCCGCAGCGGGTCCAGGTCGCTGATGCCGATCAGGTGGTTGACCAGGCTGCCCGCGCCCGAGCCGCGGATCGCGCAGCGGATGCCGCGCGCCCTGATCAGCGCGGCGGCGTCGGCGACGGTGAGGAAGTACGGCGCCAGGCCCTTGCGGCCGATCACGCCGAGCTCGTGGTCGAGCCGGGCCGCGGCCTCCCGCGACCCGTCGAGCCCGCGCCGCGCCATCCCCTCCGCGCACAGGGCGGCGAGCCGGGCGTGCGGATCGCCCTCGACGGCCGGCAGGTGGACCTCGTCCATCCCGAGGTCGCGGGCCGGGTCGAGGACGCAGCGTTCCGACAGCCGCCGGGTGGCCGCGAGCAGCGCGTCGGCCTCGTCGGGGCCGCAGCTCGCCTCCGCGACCCGGCGCATCTCGGGGACCGACTTCAGGTACGCCTGACCGGTGCGGTCGTCCAGGTGCCGCCGGTCGAGCGGGACGAGGCGGCGCGTCACGTCCAGGACCTGCGCGACCGGGTGGTCGGACGGGTCCAGGTAGCGGACGGCGTTGCCCAGCACGGCGGGCACCCCGGCCTCGCGGGCGAGCGCGAGCATCCGCGCCGCCCGCGGCCCGTCGCCCCTGTCGCGGTGGTCGACGATCTCGATCACGGTCTCGGCGGTGGCCCGCCACGCCGCCAGCCGGGCCGCCGCCACGTCCGGGCGCCGCCCGGTGAGGGCCCGCCCGACGTCCGACGCCGGGCCGAGCAGGACGACGAGGCCGTCGGCGTGCGCGCCGACCATCTCCCTGGTCACCAGCGGGCGGCCGCGCCGGCCCGCCGCGTGCGCCGCCGTCACCAGCCGGCACAGCGACCGCCACCCGGCGCGCCCCTCGGCGAGGACAACGATGCGCTCGTCGCCGGTGGAGGCGACCCTGAGGTCGGCGCCGACGACGGCGCCGATCCCCGCGTCCGCGCATGCGCGGACGTGCCGGACGGCCCCGTACAGGCCGTCGCGGTCGGTCAGCGCCAGCGTCTCCATGCCGAGGACCGCCGCGCGCTCCGCCAGCGCCGCGGGCGGCGCGACGCCGAACCGGAGCGAATAGGACGAAGCGACATGAATATGCACGTCAGTCCCATACCCGGGATAGCAGCCAGCTGTCGGCGGCCACGTCATAACGCAGCTCGTAGACGCCGATCTCCCGCTCCGGGGTCGCCTCGACCCGCCAGAACTCCCGCTCGCCGGTGGCCTCGCCGTCGGGCTGCCGCTCCCGCCACCAGTCGCGGGTCGTGACCCAGTGCTCCAGCACCCGCCGGACGCTGTAGAGCCGGCCACGCCAGACGAACCGGACCGGACGCCCGTCGCTCACCCAGACGTCGACCGGATCGCCGAACACGCGCGTCATCTGCCTCCCCCTCGCGCTCACCGCACGGGGGAAGACATGCGGAACTCGAACAGACGTTCGCATCCGAGTCTAGGGAACCCCCGGCCCGGGGGGCAAGGCGGGGTCAGCCGAGAAGGGTGTGGATGCGGTCGGCGACCTCGTTGAGCCGGGCGACGTCGGCCATGCCCCCGGCGGGCCACAGGTAGTACCAGCCGTCGCCGGACGGGGTGGCGAGGACGATCAGGTGCCGCCCCGTCCCCGGCATGGAGACGGCCAGCAGCGACTCCCCGGGCCCGGCGAACCGCCAGGCGAGGCCCCTGGCCTCGACCTCGCACGCGAGCGCCGCGAGGTGACGCCGGCGCACCTCGGCGATCTCCCGCCCACCGACTACAGACACATCAGCCGCCTCAGCAGGTCCGGCCGCCGTGATGACCTTGTGCGATCACCCGGCGACGGTTGGTGACCGGTCCTCAGCATGACCCGGATCCGGGGCCCGCGGAGGGAGAATCCCAAAGGTGGGGACGGGTGTACCCCGTCCGTAAGGGGATGGTCCGCGGGAGCGGTGGGAACGGACCGGCGTGTTATGCGCCAATCACCGCACACCAGGTTTCCGGTCCCCGGAACCCGGCCCGCATGCGGAGGCCCTGTCCGTGATAGAAGCCTCTGTGAGGCGGGCATGGCCCGCGTCAGCCAAATAGAAGGAGCGAGCCGATGAGCGCCGTCCCCGCCGGCGACCCGTCAGGCCACACGGATCACGGCGTCCGCGGGCACGGCCCCGAGCAGGGCCGCGCCCTCGCCGGGCTCCGCGAGCGCAAGAAGCAGCGGACCCGCCTCGCCCTCATCGACGCGGCCCTGGACCTGTTCCTCGCCAAGGGGTACGAGGCCACGACCATCGACGAGATCGTGGCGGCGGTGGAGGTGTCGCAGCGCACCTTCTTCCGCTACTTCGGCACCAAGGAGGACGTGGTCACGAGCTTCCTCACCGAGCACGACCAGGTGCTGGCGGAGGCGCTGGCGGCCCGCCCGCCCGACGAGCGGCCGTTCACCGCGCTGTTCGAGTCGCTGCGCGTCGTGCTGCGGACGATCGCCGAGAACGACCCGGCCGACGGCGCCCGGTTCCGGCGCGTCCGGCAGGTGATCGAGGCGACGCCGGCGCTGATGGCGGCGCAGATGGCGCGGTACTCGGCGTCGGCGGAGGCGCTCGCCGCCGAGATCGCGCGCCGCGAGGGCGTCGACATGGAGCAGGACCTGCGGCCGCGGATCGTCGTGTCGTTCTACCTGGCCGCGACCAAGGTCGCGTTCGAGGACTGCGCCCGCCGCGACATCTGGGACGCCGGGACGGTCGCGTCCCGCGTGGAGGAGTCCGTGGCCCTCGTCGGCCGGACCATGCGCGACTGGGTGTGAGCCCCGGCGGCGGATTCGAGCGGATTCGAACGGCCCGCGGGCGGAATAGCCCGTAGGGGCGACCGGGTTTTCCGGGAGCGTCCACGCGAACCTACCCGTCAGGAGAACGACATGCGCGCGATCGTCATCACCCGCAGCGGCGGCCCCGAGGTCCTGGAGGCGTCCGAGCGCCCCGCCCCGGAGCCCGGACCGGGCGAGGTGCTGATCGACGTGGCGGCCGCCGGGGTCAACTTCATCGACGTGTACTACCGGACGGGCGCGTACCCGCAGGAGACCCCGTACACGCCGGGCGTCGAGGCGGCCGGGACGGTCGCGGCGGTCGGCGAGGGCGTCCGGGAGTTCTCGGTGGGCGACCGCGTCGCCTGGGCGAACGTGCAGGGCGGCTACGCGGAGAAGGCCGTCGTCCCCGCGGACAAGGTCGTCCCCGTCCCCGACGGCGTCGAACTGGAGGACGCGGCCGCGTCGCTGCTGCAGGGCATGACCGCGCACTACCTGACCCGGTCGACCTACCCGGTCCAGGAGGGCGACACCGTCCTCGTGCACGCGGGCGCCGGCGGGATGGGGCTGCTGCTCACGCAGGCGGCCACGTCGCTCGGCGCCAGGGTGCTCGCGACGGCGTCCACCCCGGAGAAGGAGAAGCTGGCGAAGGACGCGGGCGCGGACGCCACGATGGGCTACGACGGCTTCCCCGCGCGGGTGCGGGAGCTGACCGGCGGCGAGGGCGTCGCCGTGGTGTACGACGGCGTCGGGGCGCCCACGTTCGACGGGAGCCTGGACAGCCTCCGGCGGCGCGGCACCCTGGCCCTCTACGGGGCGGCGGGCGGCCCCGTCCCGCCGTTCGACCCGCAGCGCCTCAACCGGGCCGGCTCGGTGTTCCTGACCCGGCCGTCCCTCACCCACTACGTCGCGGACCGCGAGGAGCTGCTGGAGCGCGCCGCCGCCGTCTACGCGTGGGTGGAGTCCGGCGCCGTGAAGGTCCACGTCGGCCGCCGCTACGACCTGGCCGAGGCCGCCGCCGCGCACGCCGATCTGGAGGCGCGGCGGAGCACCGGCAAGCTCCTGCTGATCCCCTGACGGTCCCGGGCCGCGCCGCCGCCTCCCTTAGGCTGGCCCGGACAGACGATCTTCCAAGGAGCGCCGCCCCCCATGACGACGTACGCCGGACCGCTGGAGAAGGACGAGCCCCGCGTTCTCGGCCCGTACCGCCTGCTCGGGCGGCTCGGCCGGGGCGGCATGGGCACCGTCTACCTGGGCGCCGAGCCGGACGGGCGGCGGGTCGCGGTGAAGGTCGTCAACCGGGAGCTGGCCGGGGAGCCGGCGTTCCTCGCCCGGTTCCGCCGGGAGGTGACCGCCGCGCGGCGGGTCCACCGGTTCTGCACCGCGCCGGTGATCGACGCCGAGCTCGACCAGGACCCGCCGTACATCGTCACCGAGTACATCGACGGCCCGAGCCTGGAGAAGGCCGTCCGGGACAAGGGCCCCCTGCCGGGGTCCGACCTGGAGGGCCTCGCGGTCGGCGTCGCCACCGCGCTCGCCGCGATCCACGGCGCCGGGATCGTGCACCGCGACCTCAAGCCCGCCAACGTCCTGCTGTCCTCCACCGGCCCCCGCGTCATCGACTTCGGCATCGCCCGCGCCCTCGACGCCGCCGACGGCCCCACCCGCACCGGCCAGTTCGTCGGGACGCCGTCCTACATCGCGCCCGAGGTGCTGCGGGGCGAGCCGGTCGAGCAGGCGTCGGACGTGTTCTCGTGGGGCTGCGTGGTCGCCTACGCCGGGACGGGCCGCCCGCCGTTCCAGGGCGGCACCGTCGCCGAGACGTTCCGCCGCATCGAGCACGAGGAGCCCGACCTCGCCGGCCTCGACCCGCGGCTGCGCGACGTCGTCGCCGCCGCGCTCGGCAAGGACCCGCGCGACCGCCCGTCGGCGCGGCGGCTGCTCACCCTGCTCGTCGGGCAGGAGAAGGCCGACCTCACCCAGGCCGTGGAGACGATCTCGGAGTCGTGGCGGGGGCCGGATCCGGCCGCGGAGCCGTCCACCGCCCCCGCCGCGGACGGGGAGCGTCCGGCGGCGGTCGGCGTACCGGCTCAGAGTGCCGCGCCCGAGCCCCCCGCGACGGCGGCCCCGGCGGTGCGCGAGCCCGGCCCCGACGAGGAGACGGTCCTGGTCGAGCTGCCGTTCCCGGCCGCCTGGCGCGGCCCGCGGCGCTGGCTCACCCTGCTCCGGGGCCTGCTGGTGATACCGCACCTGGCCGTGATGCTGGTCATGTACGCGGCCCTGGTGGTCGTCATGCTGCTCAGCTGGCTGGTCATCCCGTTCACCGGCCGGTACCCCCGCGGTCTGTACGCGCTGGTCGTCGGGTGCCAGCGCTGGTCCAGCCGGGTCGTGGCGTACGCGTTCGGGCTCACCGGCGAGAAGCTGCCGCCGTTCCGGACCCTCCCGCGGGCCCGCCGCGCCCCGTCGCGCCGAACGACCCCGCCGACCCACTGAACGCGCTGACGGCTTGGCGCGTCCGAATTACCGTGGACCGCTAGGGTTCTACCGCAAAGACTCCCGATTCCCCTCAGGATCATGATGACCACGCACGCAGGAGAGAACGGGGAGACCCTGCGCCCCGGCGACCCCGGAGAGCTCGGCCCCTACAGGCTGGTCGGGCGGCTCGGCCGGGGCGGCATGGGGACGGTCTACCTCGGCGAGGACCGCGCCGGCCGCCGCGTCGCCGTGAAAATGATCAACCGGGAACTCGCCGGGGAGGGCGCGTTCCGGGAACGGTTCCGGCGCGAGGTCACCGCCGCGCGGCAGGTCCGCCGGTTCTGCACCGCGCCCGTGATGGACGCCGAGCTGGACACCGACCCCCTGTACGTCGTCACCGAGTACATCGAGGGGCCGACGCTGGAGAGCGCCGTCGCCGAGCGCGGCCCGCTGCCCGGCTCCGACCTGGAGGGCCTCGCCGTCGGCGTCGCCACCGCGCTCGCCGCGATCCACGGCGCCGGGATCGTGCACCGCGACCTCAAGCCCGCCAACGTCCTGCTGTCCTCCACCGGCCCCCGCGTCATCGACTTCGGCATCGCCCGCGCCCTCGACGCCGCCGACGGCCCCACCCGCACCGGCCAGTTCGTCGGCACCCCGAACTACCTGCCGCCCGAGCTGCTGCGCGGCGAGCAGGTCTCGCCCGCCTCCGACGTGTTCTCGTGGGGCTGCGTCGTCGCCTACGCCGGGACCGGGCGCCCCCCGTTCGCGGGCAACACGGTCCCGGAGATCTTCTACCGCGTCGTGCACGAGGAGCCGAAGCTCGACGGGCTCGACCCCGCCCTCCGCGACGTCGTCGCCGCCGCGCTCGACAAGGACCCGCGGCGGCGGCCGACCGTCCAGGAGCTGCTCGGACGGCTCGTCGGCAACGGCAAGGCCGACCCGGCCAAGCTCGCCGAGACCGTCCAGGCGAGCTGGCACGCCACCCCGGGCGAGCCGACCGCGGCGGCGCCGACCGCCCCGGCCGCCTTCCAGCAGCCGACCGCTCCGCCCGCGGCGCCCGGCGCCACCCGCCAGGACGCGCGCCCCGCCCCCGGCCCGAGCGGCGGCGGGCTCCCCCGGCGCCCGCTGCTCATCGGCGGCGCCGTCGTGGCGGCCCTCGCCCTGCTCGCCGCCGTGGGGTTCTTCGCGCTGGGCCCGGACGGCCCGCCCGACGACAACCTGGCCATGGCGTTCGCCGACGACTTCTCCAACGAGAACTCCGGCTGGGGCTCCTTCACCGGTGAGTACACCTACACGAACGGCGCCTACCGGATACAGACCGACGGCAGCGCCGGCTCGCAGTCGCGGGACGTGCCCAAGAACGAGTTCGCCCCCGACCCGATGCTGGCCACGGTCAGCGCCAAGGCCGCCCAAGGGGCCCCCGACGGCATGTACGGGGTCTACTGCCGCTCGGCCGACAGCAACTGGTACCTGTTCCTGGTCCGCAACGACGGCAAGGGCGCGGTGCTCCGCAAGGGCACCAAGGACCGCGGCACCAAGGAGCTCGCCAACCCCGACTCGGTCCCGGGCTTCAGCGAGGGCAAGTCCAACAAGCTCCAGATCGCGTGCGAGAGCGGCAACGACGGCAAGCAGGTCCGGCTGCGGCTCTGGGTGAACGGCGACCAGGTCATCGACGCGACGGACGCCGACCAGCCGCTCGGCAACGGCAAGGTCGGCCTCACCGTCGAGCGGGGCGGCAACGCCGCGCAGCAGATCATCGTCGACTTCGACGACTTCGACCTGTCGAAGATCCTTGAGTAGCCGAGCGGGCCCCGGTCAGGCCGGCAGGTAGCCGTTCGTCCAGCGGGTCAGCTCCGCGAAGACCTGCGTGCGGGCCGGTTCGGCGGACAGCACCAGGTCGTGCAGGCCGCCGTCGATCCGCACGAGCGTGACGTGCCGCCCGATCCGCGGCGCCCACTTCGCCATGTGCTCGACGTCCAGGACGGCGTCGGCGCCCGTCACGTCCAGCACCTTGCGGGTCGGGCGGACGCTGCGCGTCGACGCCATGACCAGCACCGGGACGTCCACGTCCAGGCCGCGGTGCAGGCGCAGCTGCCCCCGGCGGACGGCCGCAAGCCACGCCGCCCGCACCGGGAACCCGGCGATCGGCTTCCAGGCGAGGTCGAAGTCCCACTCGCCCTCGTGGTCGCGGTGGATGCTGCGCGGGTACCGGTCGGACACGCCCGCGGGCAGCTTCGCCTTCGGGAACCGGGGCCGCAGCGCCCGCGCCAGGCCCGCGCCGACCTTGCGCATCACCAGCGGCTCGGCGATGTCCAGGAACGGGCTGTTGAGGAACACGCCGTCGACCAGGCCCTTGCCGCTCGCCCGGTCGGCCCACAGCGCGGCGACCAGGCCGCCGGTCGAGTGGCCGTTCAGCAGGAGCGTGTCGTGCCCGTCCACGTCCCGGACGATCCGCACCGCCTCGTCGATCTCGGGGAAGTAGTCCGACAGGCTCTCGACGTAGTTCGGGGTCTGGTGCGGCCGCAGCGAGCGCCCGTACTTGCGCAGGTCGAGCGCGTAGAAGTCGAAGCCGAGGTCGACGTAGAAGTCGGCGAGGTGCCGCTGGAAGAAGTAGTCGACGAAGCCGTGCAGGTACAGCACCGCCCGCCGGGACGGGTCGCCGCCGCCGCGCCGCCGCACGAGCGTCGCCACGACCTCGCCCTCGGCGTCGCGGCCCATCGGCAGCTCGATCGCCTCGTAGCCGGGGCCGAGCACGTCCGCCGTCACGTCCAATTTTCCTCCCGCAGTCCGCGAACCATTGCCCCGTGGCCGGACGTCAAAGATTCTGACCGCAGGACACACTGAATAACAGCACACCCCCCCGGGAGCCGAGCCATGCGGACGTCCCTTCGTGATCGAGACCCGCGTCTGCTCGGCCCCTACGTTCTCACGGCCCGGCTCGGCCGGGGAGGCATGGGCACCGTCTTCCTCGGCGAGGACGAGGCGGGGCGGCAGGTCGCGGTCAAGGTCATCAACGCCGAACTGGCCGACGACGAGGCCTTCCACGACCGGTTCCGGCGGGAGGTGACGGCGGCGCGGCAGGTGAGCCGGTTCTGCACGGCCGCCGTCCTGGACGCCCGTCTCGACGGCGACCCGCTGTACGTGGTGACCGAGTACGTGAACGGGCCGTCCGTCGAGGAGGCCGTCAAGGCGGACGGGCCGCTGCGCGGCGGCGACCTGGAGGCCCTCGCGGTCAACATCGCGACGGCGCTGGGCGCGATCCACGGCGCGGGGATCGTGCACCGCGACCTCAAGCCGTCCAACGTGCTGCTGTCCCCGACCGGGCCGCGCGTGATCGACTTCGGCATCGCGCGGGCGCTGGACGCCACCGAGGGCCCGACCAGGACCGGCCAGTTCGTCGGCACGCCCGCCTACATCGCGCCCGAGCTCATGCACGGCCGGGAGATCACGCCGGCCGCCGACGTGTTCTCCTGGGGCTGCGTCGTCGCCTACGCGGGCACCGGGCGCGCCCCGTTCGGCGGCGGGAACCTACCGGAGGTCATCAACCGGGTGACGTCCGGCGAACCCGACCTGGACGGCCTCGACCCGGCCGTCCGCGACGTGGTGGCCCGGTCGCTGGCCAAGGACCCCGCCGAACGTCCCGCGGTGAAGCAGCTGATCCAGGCGCTGACCGGCGAGGACGAGCCGCCCGCGACACCGCCCACGGCCGAACTGCCCGCACCGGGCCTGGTGCCGCCCCCAGGGCCGCCCCCCGTGCCGCCTCCGGTGCCGCCTCCGGGGCCCGCGCCCGCGCCGACGCCCGCCGCCGAGCAGCCGCCCGCATCTTCACCGGAGAGCGCGGCCGAGGAGAAGGCCGCGACTCCTCCGGCGCCGGCCACCGAGCAGAGGCCCGTTCCTCCGTCGGTACCCGCCACCGAGCAGGGGTCCGTCCCCACGCCCGAGCCCGCGGTCGCGGCCATGATGAGCGCCGACTCCGTGCCCCCGACGAGCCCGGCCGGCGTCCCGGTTCCGGCGGCCCGGGCGAAGAAGCCGTTGGGCCGGTACCGCAACCACGGCCTGGTCGCCGTCGCGGCCTGCGCGGTCGTCGCCGTCTCCGGCGTGATCGGGGCCCTCGGCCTCCCGGACGGCGACAAGGCCCCGGCCGCTCCCGGATCCGGCGCGGCCGCCGTCCTCGGGGACGAACCGCCGAAGTCCAAGGACAAGGTCTTCGACGACAAGTTCAGCCACGAGGACTCCGGCTGGAAGACGGCCGCCACGCCGGACTGGGACGCGGCCTACCAGGACAAGAAGTACGAGATCCGCGTCCTCCCGAAGACCACGCGGACGATCGTCGACGCACCGACGAGCAGGACCCCCGACTCGCAGCTCATCGACGCCGAGGTCTCTCTGCAGGACCCCAACGGCGAGGCGGGGGTGTTCTGCCACGGAAGCACCGGCTACGCGTTCCTCCTCCGCTCGGACGGGCATGCCCGGATCGCCAAGCTGACCTCGTCGCAGGCGCAGACCGTGACGAGCGGCACCGTGCCCAAGCTGCGCGACGACAACCGCGTGCAGGCCGCCTGCGTCAAGCGGAAGGACGGCAACATCGACCTCGCGATGTGGGTGAACGGCGAGCCGGTCGCGTCGTCCGCCGCCACACCGCCCGCCGCCGTCCCCGGCTGGAGCGGCCTGGTCGTCCTCCGCGCCGAGGGCGCCACCGGGCGGCCGCAGGCGGTCTTCGACGACTTCGCGCTCTGCGAGGTCTGACCCGGCGCCTCAGTCCTTGCGGCCGGTCGCCGCGACGGTGACGCCGAGGCCGATCATCATCAGGCCGCCGGTGCCGCCGATCGCCGCGAGGCGCCGCGGCGACCGGGCGAACCAGTCGCGGGCCGTCCCGGCCGCGAGGCCCCACACGCTGTCGCAGAACAGCGCGATCACCGCGAAGATCGCGCCGAAGACGATCATCTGGAGCGCGACGTGCCCGTTCTCGCGCACCACGAACTGCGGCAGGACGGCCGCGAAGAACACGGTGGTCTTCGGGTTGGTCATGCCCACGATGAACCCCTGCAGCAGGGCCCTGCCGCCGCCGCGCTCCGCCTCGCTCCCGGCGATCGCCTCCTGGAGCGAGCGCCGGTGCCGGATCGCCTGCACCCCGAGGTAGACGATGTAGACCGCGCCCACGATCTTCAGCACGGTGAACACGATGACGGAGCGTTCCACGATCGAACCGATGCCCACCGCGACGGCCGAGGTCAGTACCAGGGCGGCGAGCACCCCGCCGACCACGCCCGCAAGAGCGGTGCGCCGGCCGTGCGCCAGCGCGCGGCCTACGACGAAGAGGACGGACGGTCCGGGGATCAGGATGATGGCCAGCGCCATCGCGGAGAAGGCCAGAAGCTGATGAGTCGACACCATGGACGGCACGGTACGCATCCCGGCCAGGGCGTCCCACTCAATTTTCCGGGGGCCGGGGCCGGTCTCAGACCGCGAGGACGTCCCAGGCGCCGTTGCGGCGGACCAGGAGGTTGTGCGTGAGAAGGGTCCCGGCGGGGACGTCCCATGCCGGGTCGGAGGCGTCGTCGTCCCCGCGGTCCTCGGCCCACACCTGCGCGACCGCCCAGCGGAGCTTGTCGACACCGTCCGGATGCCCGGTGCCGGACGCGACGAACACGTCCCGCGCGGGCGCCGCGACGACGAGGTCGCCGTCCACGTCCTGCGCCAGCTTCTCCAGGAAGCCCTCGTCCAGCAGCAGGCCCGACTCCAGGCTCCCGCTGCGCGCGGAACCGCCCAGCGACACCGTCACGGCGCGCGCGTCCGGGTACCAGCTGAGGCTCAGCTCGGGACGCAGGTCGCGCAGGTTGATCACCGCGTGGCGGCGCAGCTCGCCCGGCGCGACGCCGAGGTCGGCGCAGTGGCGGCGCGCCACGTGCTCGTAGCGGCGGCCGGTCGGGGCGCCCTCGTCGGCGATCTCCAGCGCGTAGGTGACGTACAGGTCGGCCGCGAACGGGTCGCGGATCGGCTCCTCGTCCGCCGGGAGCGGGAACTCCAGCTGGACCTCGGCCGGGACCCGCGCCTTCATCAGCGGGACGATCAGCTTGGACCGCGGGTCGGTCACGGGGCGTTCCTCCTGGTGCTCTGCGCGTACGAGTGGATCACCTTACCGCCGCGGAGGGCGGTTCCGGGGCTCCACCTGGCGGGACGACGGGCATGCCGCCGGGCGCCCCGCCCTCGATGATCCGCCACACGGCCTCGGTGTCCATGTGCTCCTCGACGAGGTCGCCGAGCGCGTCCAGGGTCGCCTCCCGCAACGCCTCGAACGACACGTCCGGGGCCGGGACGAAAGCCCTTCCGGCGGCCTGGGCGACGTCCGCGAGGAACGCCCTCCGGAAACCGTCGTTCTCCATGGCGCCGTGCCAGGTCGTCCCCCAGACGGAGCCTTTCCGGCACCCGTCGAGGAAAGGCTCCCCTTGCGCGGTCACGATGCCGTGGTGGATTTCGTAGGCGTGCACGGGTTCCCCGTACGCGCTCCCCTCCGGCCGCCCGAGGGTCTTCTCCTTCTTGAACTCGACTCTCGCGGGAAGAAGGGCGAGGCCCCTCGTCCTCCCCTCCTTCGACTCGACGTCGTCCACGATCTCTTCGGCGAGCATCTGGTAGCCGCCGCAGATACCGAGCACCGGCCGCCCCGATTCGGCCCTTCTCCGGACCTCCTCCGCCATTCCCCGCTCGCGGAGCCACGCCAGATCGGCGACCGTGGCCCGGGTGCCCGGCAGCACCACCAGGTCGGCCTCCGCCAGATCCCCGGCGCTCGCCGCGTACCGGACGACGACGCCGGGCTCGCAGGCCAGGGCGTCCAGGTCCGTGAAATTGGAGATGCGCGGGAACCGGACGACGGCGATGCGCAGCGTCTCCTTCCCGTACGGCCCTTTCGCGTCGGGCCGCGGCGCGTCCAATGCCAGGGTGTCCTCGGAATCGAGATACAGCCCGAGCTTCCAGGGCAGCACGCCCAATGTCGGCCGGCCCGTGAGCATCTTGAGCTGCTCCAGCCCGGGCGCCAGAAGCTCCTCCGCCCCCCGGAACTTGTTGATGACGAATCCCGCTATCAGCGCCTGGTCCGCGGGCTCCAGCAAGGCGACCGTGCCGTAGAGCGACGCGAAGACACCGCCCCGGTCGATGTCGCCGACCACCACGACCGGCAGATCCGCGGCCCGCGCCAGCCCCATGTTCACGATGTCGCCGCCCCGCAGATTGATCTCGGCGGGACTCCCGGCCCCCTCGCACACCACCACGTCGTACTTGGCCCGCAACTCGTCAAGGCTCTCCAGCACGACGCCCTTGAGCCATTCCTTGTGCGCCCCGTATTGCAGAGCGTCGACCTCCGCGACGGGCCGTCCCAGCACCACGACCTGGCTTCTGCGGTCGCTCCCCGGCTTGAGCAGCACCGGATTCATCAGCGCCGCGGGCTCCACACCCGCGGCCTGCGCCTGCATGTACTGCGCCCGCCCGATCTCCGCACCGTCGCTCGTCACCATCGAGTTCAGCGACATGTTCTGGGCCTTGAACGGCGCGACCTTCACGCCCTGCCGGGCCAACCACCGGCACAGCCCCGCCGTGACGACGCTCTTCCCCGCGTCGGACGTGGTCCCGGCCACCAGCAGCCCGCTCACCGCACGCTCCAGACCACGGCCGCCGCCGCGAACGTCACCGCCGCGGAGAGCCGGACGGCCCTCCGGATGTCCCGGACCTCGGGGGCCCGGCCGTCCCCCATCTCGGGCCGGTGCTCGACCCGTCCGCCATAGGCGTTGACCCCGCCCAGCCTCACCCCGAGCGCCCCGGCGAAAGCGGCCTCGCACCGTCCGGCATTGGGGCTCGGATGCTTCGCCCCGTCCCTTCTCAGGACGCGCCAGGCCTCCCGTCCCGAACAGAGGGCGACCAATCCCCCGGTGACCCTCGCCGGAACCCAGTTGGCGACATCATCGAGCTTGGCCGCCGCCCACCCGAACCGCTCGTACCTCGGACTCCGATACCCCACCATGGCGTCAAGCGTGTTCACCGCCCGGTACATGAGCAACCCCGGAATGCCCGCCACCGCACCCCACACCAAAGGGGCGATGGACGCGTCCGACGTGTTCTCGGCGACCGACTCCACCACCGCACGGCTCAGAGCACGGGCATCCAGCCCCCGGGGATCCCGCGCGCACAGATGGGAAAGCCGCTTCCTTGCGGCCTCCACATCTCCCCGCTCCAGCACCCGCGCCATATGGAGCCCTTCGCGGCCCAACGACGTCCCGCCGAGCACGGCCCAGGTGACCCCGGCGGTAACAAGACAATGCACGAGGGGCCGCCGACTCACCCGCTCAAGCGCGACCCCCGCGACCCCGGCGCCCCCCACCAGAGCCCCGACATAGACAGCACCCCGCCAGCGCGAATCCCCATAGATCCAGCGCTCCGCCCCGGACGCCACCCGACCGAACCCGGCCACGGGATGCCACCGCTTCGGATCCCCGAGCAGCGCGTCCAGCGCGACCCCGAGAACCAGCCCCTCACCAGAGACGCGCATCGAGTTCATCCCAGTGCCGCTCCAGCCAATCCTGCGCCCGCCGTATCCGCGGCCCCGCGCCGCCCTGCCAGATCCGCGCCCATCCCCCACCGCGCTCCGCCTTCTCCCGCATCGCCCGGTAGGACCGCTCGAACCGCACCCGCGCCACCGGCAGCACCTCCCGCCGCCGCTCCGGCTCCAGCCCGTAGGCATCACAGAAGATCCGCAGCCGCCGCCCCACATCCGCCCCGTAGAGCAAAGCGTCCCGATCGGCGGGATCCTCGATGGGCCCCCAGTGCCGCAGCGCGGTGACCACGTCGAACACCCGCGTGGTAGGCCGCGCCAGGTCAAAATCGATCAACGCGACCGGCTTCCCGCCCCGAAAGACCACGTTCTCCGGAGTCACATCGCAATGCCCGATGACCTCGGGCTTCCCGTCCAGGTTGGACGTCTCCGCATCCCACGGCGCCCCCAGCGGCGCCTCATACGACGCAACCGCCTCGTGGTACCGCCTCAGCAGCCGCGCGACGCCCCGCAACGCGTCCTCGGAGACGACCCCCGCCCCCAACGGCCGATGCGGCACCTCCCCGGGCACCCAGCTGAGCACTTCCCGCCCCAGCTCGTCGATCCCCAGCACCCGCGGCGCCCCGTCGAACCCCACGGCCTCCAGATGCCGCAGCAACCCGTGGACCGCCGGACTGTGCGCCCGCAGCGGCCGCCGCACCGTCTCCCCGACCCGCACCACACCCTCCGACACGGCCCCACCGGAGAGCGGCACCTCGATGTTCACCGCCACAGCACCCCAAGATAGAACCCCCGCCCCAGCGGTAACGCCGTTATGGATGTGGAGCCGGACGACGCGCACCCTTACACTGTGTCCCGGCGTCCCGCCGGGCGCCGAGCGCCCGTAGCTCAGCTGGACAGAGCATCGGACTTCTAATCCGACGGTCGCGGGTTCGAATCCTGCCGGGCGCGCCACCCCCTGACCTGCAGTCCCACCGCTGCCAAGATCCCGAGTTCTGTCCCGGTACGTCCCCGCGCCCGCTCGATGTTCGTTCGGCTGTCACGAACCTGTCGCCGGCACCCCCCGCGGATCGCTGCGATCAGCCTGACAGCATCGGGATCCAGTAGCTCATCACCTGGTGCAGGCGCCGGCGGTGGTCCGCGATCCAGCCGTCCGGCGGGACGAGCGGGACCCGCACGGTGACCATGGATCCGCCCTCGTCCTCCACGACCACCTCCGGACAATCGCGCTCGCCAGTGAGCCGGATGAAGACGGACGGGCCCCGGCTCATCTCCATCCAGGCGGCGTCCTCGCCGGCGTCGAGCCGGTCCAGCGCGTCGGCCCAGCTCTCCAGCCTCGAAACGTACAGCGCCAGGTCGATCCGGCCGGACACGAAGGGCGTCTTGACGACGATCTCGGCGTCGAGTCCGGCGGCCCACCCGGCCGCACGTCCCAGCACGTTGACCGTGACGCTGTTCCCCTCGTCGTCGGCGAGGGAGATCAACTCCCTCGGGGGGCCGTCGCCCATGGCTGCCCTCTCGTCGGCGATCGGTGACAAGATCCTCGCCCGGCCGGTGCAGGTGTGGCGGTCAGCGGGACATGCTGGAATTACCCAGCATGTCCCGCAGCATTGGCAACTCCACACCGCTCGTAATCTCAGCGGGGCTTCTCTTCAGTGTGGCGCGTGGTGCGTCTCCGGGCTTTGGTGGACGCTGCCGGGCGTAGGCCGACGATGAAGGATTGAGCGCCGGAGATACGGACGCCTTGGACGTGGACCGGGGCGAGGCCGTGCCGGATGGCGTCGGTCAGGGTCTCGGAGGTGGGCAGGAGGAGCACGGCCGTGCCGTCCGGTGCCAGTACGCGGCGAAGCTCTGTCCACCAGCGGGACGGGGAGCCGGCGAGCAGCCCGCGGGGGTGGACCTGGACGCCCCAGGGCGGGTTGCACAGGACGCGGTCGACGCTGGCGTCGGGGAGAGGGAGGCGCCCGGCGTCGCCACGGTCCACGCGGACGGGCACGGCGGCGGCGTTCGCCCGTGCCGCCGCGACGGCGTCGGGAGAAAGGTCGAAGCCGTACAGGCGGGCGCCGGGCCGGGCGAGCGCGGCCTCGATCAGCAGGGTTCCGGCGCCGCAGCACGGGTCCAGGACGGTGTGGTCCGGGCGGATGCCGGCCAGCACGGCCATGGCCGCGGCCAGCGGCGGGTGCAGCGTCCCCTTGATCATCCGCTGTTTGTAGGCGCGGCGGTGCAGCGGCCGGTCGCCGACCCGCATCATGAGCGCGGCGTGCGTTCCGTCCAGGGTCAGCCGCCAACCCCAGTACCCCGGCGGGGGCGCGGCGCCCGTGCGCCGCGAGTGGTAGGGGACGCCGAGCCGCTCGGCCAAAGCCGTGCCCACGATATCCTCGGCGTCGTACCGGCTGAAGGTGCGCCGCCCGAGGAAGGATGCGGAGACATCGATGCCCGGCACCTGGGTCGGCGCCTGCGTCAGTGCGCGGCGCAGGCGCACCAGCAGATCGGTGTCGGCCAGGGCGGCGAGCTCGGCCAATGCATGCAGGTCATGCTTCGTGGTCCCGATGTCGGACCGGCGCGCGGCCGACAGGAACAGGTCGTCGGCTGTGCGCAGCACCGGGATCGGCTCCGGCCGCGACGAGCGGAGACCGAAGTGGACCTCGCGATGACCGAGGCGGGTGACGGAGCCGAGCCCCGACTCCAGGACCTCGGCGGCGACCGCGGACTCCAGCCCGCGTACGCAGCGGGCGACCAGACGGGTGCGCGGAATGCGCATGATGATCGTTCTTCTCCCACGTCAGCACCCGGGGCAGCGCTCCGCCGCCCCGCCTCGCCGACGACGGGTGGTCCTCGCTTCGCCGGCGGCGTGCTAACGCAGGTGGAAGAAGAACGTCATGGGCAGCAGTTTAGACCTTTCTCCGCATCCGCCTCCCCGCTAGAGATCGAAAGCGTCCCGGACCTCCTGAAGAAGGTCGCGGTAATCGGTTCCGAAGGCGGCCGCCGCAGCCCACAGGGCATCGAGCGAGGCCTGAAGCGGGTCTGCTTCGACAGCCTCGAACAGTGCGGGTACGGCGGCGGCCTGCTGGGAGAAGTTGTGGATCCGCCCACCCGGGAGCGTGACCGTCGAACTCGGCACCTGCTCGTCGGCCCACAGCCTCGGCCAGACGTGTTCCATGTCGTCGAAGGGCGGGGGCAGGGGCTGCGCCCGGTCCATGGCGAGCAGGGCGGGGGCGATCCAATCGATGCTCGCCAGGCCCGCCACGTCATAGGCCCGGCGCGCCACCCACCGGGCGATCGCGCGCTGCACCTCCGGGTCGGCCGCGGCTATCGCCTCGCTCACGTCGCGGTCGAGCCGCGCCATGGCCAGCGCGTTACCCGACACGCGCCGAAGCCGCTCGCTGGGCAGTCGTCCGCCCCATGATCGCGCCTCGGCCCGCAGCCTGGCCTGCTCCCTCTCGTGTGCTTTCTCCACTTCGGCCAGGCGCGCCGCTTCGGCCCTTTGCTCGGCGGTCGGAGCCGGCGGCAGGCCAC
Source organism: Actinomadura sp. NPDC000600 (assembly GCF_040492135.1). Lineage (NCBI taxonomy): Bacteria > Bacillati > Actinomycetota > Actinomycetes > Streptosporangiales > Thermomonosporaceae > Actinomadura > Actinomadura sp. NPDC000600. The sequence continues at coordinate 333,417 of NZ_JBEUPD010000005.1, read as the reverse complement.
GCGCGAAGCCGTGCCAGTACGCCGCGTGCTCCGTGGTCTGCTTCAGCACACGATCGGCCTCGGGTGGGGCCGGCCAGAACTGCAGGAGGTAGCGGTCGATTCGCGGTTCACCCTTGAGCCTGGTGTCAGCCTCCCTGGCCGCCTGCATTCCGCTGCCGAGTCTGTCGCGTCTCACCGACAAACCAGATCTTCCTTCGCTTGCGCCCTCGACTGGCAGGAGCCTGTGCCGATCAAGGCACGGTCTTGGTGTCCGGTGAGGGAGCCGAAGGCTCGGGGTTCGCGGATGCCGGATCCAGGTCTTTGGGCGGGGGGTCCTGGGGGTCGGGTTCGGGGGGCACGCGTACCAGCCAGACGGCGGACACGACGGTGACCGCGGCCATGAGGATCAGCAGGACCCGGTAGTCGACGACCAGGGACAGTGCCGCGCCGAGGGCGATGGAGACGGTCTGCGGAGTGCTGACGACGCCCATCGCCGCGGTCAGTGCTCGGCCGCGCAGGGCGTCGGGCGTTCGCCGCTGCACCGCCATGACCAGGCCGACGGTCGTCCAGCACATGCCGAACCCGAAAAGGAACGCCCCCACCGCCACCGGGGGGATGGCGGGCGCCAGATAGACCAAGGACGCCATCGTGACCAGGGCGATGCCCAGCATCACCGTGCGCAGGTCGCCCACGCGGCGGATGGCGGCGCCCGCCGCCAGGCCGGCGCAGATCGCGCCCGCGCCCTGCACGCTGCTCAGCACGCCGACGAACGCGGGAGCGCGGTGAAGCCCGTCGTCGACGATGGAGAAGATGAGGGTCTGGGAGAAGCCCGTCACCAGCATGGCAAGGCCCAGGGCGCCCACCAGCGTGCGCAGTGGCGAGGACCGGTACAGGTGGCGCAGGCCCGAAAGCATCTCTTCGCGCAACTCCAGTGCACCGGTGACGTGACGCTGGTCGCCGGGCGCCCGGATGAGCCACACGCATACCGCGGCCACCAGGAACGTCGCCGCGTCCAGCAGAGCCACTACGTGGCCGCCCACCACTGTGAACAACGCCGCGCCGAAGAGGGGAGCCAGCAGCTTCACTCCGTCGGCGGAGGTCTGCAGCAGGCCGTTGGCGTCGGGGAGCGCGTCCTCGTCCACGATCGCCGGGACGAGGGCGGCCTGGGTGGCGGTGATGATCACAGCGGCGATGCCGTAGCAGAGGATGATCGCGTACAGCAGCCAGACCTGGCCCTCGCCGCGCACCAGCAGGCCGAGCAGCATGACGCCCGCCATCGCCAGGTTGGTCGCGATGAAGATCTGGCGCCGCGGGAACCTGTCGATGAGCACCCCGGCGAACGGGGCGAACAGGAACGGCAGGGCGACGAAGAAGAACGCGCCGCCCGCCGCGGCATTGCTGCCGGTCAGCTCCTTGACCCAGATGCCGAAGGCGATGATGAGCGCCCGGTCACCAAGGGTCGATAAGGACTGTCCGATGATCAGGAGCCGGAACCCGCGATTGGTCAGCAGAACTCTCACAGGCGACCTCCTCCTCGGCGGTGAGGCGGAACTACAAGATCATGCCACGGAGGATCTCGCGGGCATATGGAAGATCATGGCCGGATCCGGAACCTTGCAATTCTGCGTTACTCATTTACCATCAGAAAAGATCATGTGTCGGACGATCTCCGGACACCTGAGCGACAGCGCCGTCGTCCTCCCGGCAACCCGGACGGGACGCGACGAACGGGCCTGAAGCCGCTCGCCGGTAGCCGTCCGTGCGAGGAGGTCGATATGTCGGAGGCGCCGGTCGCAGATCCGGCCGCGGGACTCGCGGAGCCCGCGGCGCTGCTCGATCCCTACTCCCTCTTCGGCCGCCTGCGCGAGAGCGCCCCCGTCTACCGCAGCACCTTCCTCGACTCCTGGGTGGTGACCGGGTACGACGACTGCGCCGCGGTGCTGCGCGACACGGAATCGTTCGCCTCGGACTGGCGCCGGATCGGGGAGGTCGTGCCGGAGCCCTTGCTGAGCATCCAGTCGCTCGACCCGCCCGAGCACACGGCCATCCGGCACTTCATGGTCGACGCGGTCCGCGGTCTCGACCCGGGCATGCTGCGCGAGCGCATCGCCGCCCAGGTCCGCGCCCGCGCCGAGCGGCTGCGCGCGGGCGGGGAGTTCGACTGCGTGTCCGAGTTCACCGCGCCACTCGCGCTGGACACCGTCACCGCGGTGCTCGGGGTGCCGCCCATCGACGCCGCGTGGTTCCTGCCCGTGTCGCAGACGATCGTGGACGGCATGGACGCCGGGATCTGGCCGGAGACCGCCGAGCCCGCCGTGCAAGCCCGCGCTGAGCTGGCCGAATACACCGGCCGGTGGCTGGACGACCCGCCGGCGGACGGGCTGGTGGCGCATGTGGCGGCCAAGGCGCCCGGCTCCGGCATCGCGCGCCCGGTGCTGCTGAACACGCTGCGGGCCGTCCTGCACGCGGGGTTCGAATCGGCGGGGCGGCTGCTCAGCAACGCTCTGGTCGTCCTGCTGAGCGCGCCGGACACTTTGCCGCGTTTCGCTCAGGCTGACCTGTCACGTGCGGTGGAGGAACTGGTCCGGTACGTGACGCCGGTGCAGGCCGACGGGCGGGCGTGTGTACGGGAGACGCGCATCGGCGGCCATGCCATCGCGCCCGGCGAAGCGGTGACGCTGATGCTGGCCGCCGCGAACCGGGATCCAGCCAAGTTCGCCGAGCCCGACGAGCTGGATTTCGCCCGCCATCCCAACCCGCATCTGGGGTTCGGCCGGGGCGCCCACTCCTGCCTTGGGCAGTCGCTGGCGGTCCTCCAGGCACAGGTCGTCCTCGGCCTGCTCACGACCGAGTTCCCAGGCATCCGCCTTGCCGGCGAGCCCGTCTACCACCGAAACCTCACGTTGCGAGGCGTGGCCCGACTCAGAGTCCGCCTCGGCTGACCGACCTCAGATCCCTCTTAACAGAAAGGAGGTGGCACGGATGCGTTACCTCCACTGAGTGATGTAGAGGGTGCCCGGCATATCGGGGCACGCGCTTCCACCTGCCCCGATATGCCGGGCACGCACTATTCACCGCACCGTCGGCCTCAGAGACTCTCTGCACATGTCAACGTGGTTTCTGTTCCTGGCCTCACCTGTTTTTCTGGAGCGCTGATGAGGGTGTTTGTACGCACGAAAACCGCCTTGGTGACCGGCCTCGTCACCATAACGGCCACCATTCTTTCGGCTGCTCCACCGTCCGCGACCTCCCACGCCGCCGCAGCCACGGCCCATGGGGCGGCAGGCCGTTCGGGCGAGCCGTGGCTGGCGCGGCTGTTGGCGGGGTCCACCAGTGGCGGCGACGCGTGGCGGCACCTGCGTGTCCTTGACCGGATCGCCGCGGAGAACGGCGGGGTGCGCGCCACCGGCACGCCGGGGTTCGAGGCCTCCGCGCGCTACGCCGCCAAGGTGCTCACCGACGCCGGCTACCGCGTCCACCAGCAGCAAGTGCCGTACACCGACTATCGGGTCGACGCGGAGAGCGCGACGGTGACCGCGCCCGCCGCCCGGCAGGTGCGCGCGCTGGTCATGCGCTTTTCACCCGTCACCCCGCCCGGCGGTCTCGACGCGCAGCTCGTCGTGCCCCGGGCCACGACGGACGCCACCGCCGGATGCTCCGCCGCCGACTACGACGGACTGCCCGTGTCCGGATCCATCGTGCTCGTCCAGCGCGGATCCTGCGGCTACACGGCACAGCAGCGCGTCGCCGCCGGGCTCGGCGCCCGGGCGATGCTGATCTACCTGTCCACGCCGAGCCCGAACAACATCTACCGGCTGCACGCGTTCAACCCGCAGGCGTTCACCATCCCGGTGGCCAGCGTCACGCAGGCGCAGGCCGAACAGCTCGCTCAGGAGTCCGCGCAGCAGCAGGTGCGGATGCGTCTCGACCTGCGCGGGCACGAGGTCGCGGGAGTCACCACCAACCTGTTCGCCGAGACGCGCGGCGGCGACGACCGCACCGTCATGGCCGGCGCCCATCTGGACAGCGTGACCGAAGCACCCGGCATCAACGACAACGCCGCCGCGGCCGCCGCGCTGATGGCGACCGCGCTGCGGCTGGCTCCCCACCAGGACAAGGTGCGCCACAAAGTACGGTTCGCGCTGTGGGGGGCCGAGGAGCTCATCGACGTCGGCTCCAACTACTACGTGGGCAACCTGTCACCGGCCGAACGCGCCAAGATCGCGCTCTACCTCAACTTCGAACTGATCGCCGCGCCGAACGGGGTGCGGTTCGTCCTCGACGGGGACGCGAGCGAGCAGCCGCCGGGCACTCCGCCGGGCCCGGCGGGTTCGCAGGTCGTGGAGAAGGTCTTCAAGGACTACTTCGACCGCGCCGGACTCCCCTACGAAAGCCACGACCTGCGGGCCGTCGGCTCCGACCACGAGCCGTTCGTGGCCGCGGGCATCCCGGTCGGCGGCCTGAACGGCGGCGTCCTCGGGGTCAAGACCGCCGCGCAGGCGGCGCGGTTCGGCGGGGTGGCCGGGCAGCTGTACGACCCCTGCTACCACCAGCCATGCGACACGATCGGCAACCTCGACCGCCGGGCGCTCGACGAGAACGTGCCCGCCATCGCGTGGGCGGTGGGCCGCTTCGCCCTCGACGTCTCCGACCTGCCCGCCGCCGGCGCCCAGGAGTAGCGACCATGACGACGTACCCCCAGGCAATCGAATCGCTGACGGATCCGCCCGCCGCGTACCCGCCGTCGTCGCCGATGCGGCTCGGCTTCGACGTCGATGCGCTGCGCGCCGACCTCGACAGGCTGCGGCACCAGCGGTGGCGCGCCCAGCGCGCCTACAGCCAGGACGGCGCCGCCACGGAGTCCGGCGTGGACTGGCGCATCCTGCCGCTGCGCAGCGTCGGCGGCGATCCGGTACGGACCGATCCGGGCGGCGCGGGCCTGACCGACTTCGCCGACACCCCGTGGCTGGCCGAAGCCCCAGCTCTCGCACAGGTCATCGCCGCTTTACCGGCGCCGGTCCGGGGCGTACGGCTGATCGCCCTGGGCGCGGGTGCGACCGTCCACGAGCACCGCGACTACAAGTACGGGTTCGAGCGCGGACTCCTGCGGCTGCACGTGCCGATCGACACCAACCCGGACGCCGTCGTGGTCATCGACGGCGTGTCCGAGCACTGGACGGCAGGACGGTTGTGGTTCGGCGACTTCGGCCGAAGGCACTACGTGGCGAACGGCGGGGACCGCCCTCGGGTGCACATGGTGCTCGACTGCCTGGTCAGCCGGGAGGTCGTCGGGTTGTTGCCGGACGAGTTCCTGGAGCTGCTGCCGATGAGCGAGGTGATGTTCGCCCGCGATCCGGTGCCGCTCAGCGCATCCGAACGTGACCGGTTCCGCTGCCGGTTCCGGCTTCCGGGCGACTTCGCGCAGTGGTCGGAGGAGGAGGTCGAGGCCAGGCCCGACAGCGACGCCGAGGTCCTCGTGCACGACGGCCGGCTCGTCCTCGCCATCGACGGCGAGCCCGCCTTCGGCCTGGTGCATCTCGGGCTGGGCGAGTTCCGCCTCACCGGCTGGAGCGAGGAGCGCACCATCGCCATCGAGTCTACCGGCCAGGTGCGGATCAGGGAACGCGCCGGCCGCGCTCTCCGCGAGTGGACACGCCCGGCGCAGCCCACCTGAGGGGGTCGGACGATTCGGCCAAGCACGACCATCTGACGATGCGCCCTCTCCGACCAGACAGGCAGGTGACTCGCATGTCCTCCCCCGCCCGGGTCGCTCCGCTCGGCACCGACCCGTACGCCTTCCAGCCCGGTTACTACGATCTCTTCCGCGCCTCCCGTGGAGAGGGCGCCCTCCCCGACCCCCGGTTCTTCGCCGGCCGCGCACCCGAGGGCGGACACGCGCTGGAGATCGGCGCAGGTACGGGCCGGATCACCTTGGCCGTGGCCGAGCGAGCAGCCACCGTAGTGTGCCTGGAGCGGTCGGCGACCATGCGCGCGGTGCTGCTGGCCAAGCTCGCCGAACGCCCGCACCTGCGCGACCGCGTCACCGTGCTCGACCGCGCGGCACCCCACTTCGACCTGGCCCGCCGCTTCGACTTCGTGTACCTGGCGGGGGTGCTGGAGCACGTGCCGCACGCCGAACGGCTCGCGCTCTTCGAGGCGATCGCCGAACATCTGGCCGAGGACGGCGAGGTGGCGATGGACATGGTGCTGTCGGAACCCGTACCGGACTGGCCGGAGCACGTCACAGACGAGGCCACCCTCGGCGACTGCCGGTACGAGATGTCATGCGAGGCGCGGCCCGACGGCGACGACCAGGCGCACCTGCGGTTCGTCTACCGCACGTACCACCAAGGCGATCTGGTGGAGACCGAAGTGGTGGAACGCGCCCACTACCTGCACCGGCCGGACGCCGTCGTCGCCGACCTGGCGGCGGTCGGGCTGACCCCGACGGCAGGAACCGCCCTCCACCCCGTCGCCAACGGCGAAGACCCCGGCACTCTGGTCGCCCGCCGCACGACCTGACCGACCGAATCGTCATCACACTTCATCCTGAGGAGAGTTCGCGTGCAGGTCATCGGCATCGGTTTGCTCCGAACTGGTACGACTTCACTCGCGCTGGCCCTCGACCGGCTCGGGTACGGCCCCTGCTACAACATGCGCGTCCTCAACGCCGAGCCGGAGCGGGCCGCCGACTGGGCCGCCGCGATGGACGGGCGGACGGTCGACTGGGGGAAGGTGTTCGCGGGCTTCGGCTGCGCCGTCGGCTCACCGAGCACCGCGTTCTGGCGCGAGATCGTCGACGCGTTCCCGGACGCCAAGGTGGTGCTCACCGTCCGCGATCCGCAACGCTGGTACGACAGCGCCGCGCAGACCATGGCCGCCGTGCTCGCCAAGCCGCCGCTCCTGGTGCGGATGCTGAGCTGGCGAGGCCCGCGCCGACCCGACCCCGAAGCGGAGGTCCTCGACCGCGTGCAGCGGACGACGTGGCACCTTGAGATCGGCGGGCCGTTCGGCGAGCGCGCGGAGATGGCCGAGAGATTCGAACGGCATGTCGCCGAAGTGAAGGCGTACGTGCCCGAAGACCGGCTGCTGGTGTTCGAGGTCAAGAAAGGATGGGAGCCGCTGTGCGCCTTCCTCGGCGTACCCGTCCCCGATGAGCCGTTCCCCCGGGAGAACGACGCGGCCACGTTCAAACGACGGCAACGGCAGGCCCTGAAGAAGACCCTGGCCCCCCGAATCCTCGCCACCCTCGCCACCACCGCGCTAGCGACCGGCGCCGCAGTCACCTGGGCCCTACACCGCAAACGCCACCCAACCCAGAACAGGTAACCAAAGGCCCCCCGCCCCCCAAAGCACCGGGACACCGGGACGCCGGGGCCACCCACACTCATGGATGGTCCCGCCCGAGATTGAAGGCCGATGGCGGCGGTCGGAACCCGTCAAGGGGCCCGGGGCATCACTTCGTGATGGCTGCGCAGCCCCTGACCGCACCCGTCCGCCGCTAGGCACACGTCACGACAGGTCGGAGGCGGAAGGTGGAGGAGGAACCGGCGGCTACGCCGTGCCGCTACCCCATCCAGAGGATGTCGAGGATGCGCAGCGTCTCCGCCTTGTCATCCACCAGGCGCGTGAGCATGCCTTCGCCGCCGGCACCGAAGAAGGCATGCCGGACCGCTGTCTGATCTGCCCGTTCCGGTACCGCGTCCCATGGAGCTTCGAGGAGCTGTAGAAGGCGTTCGAGGAGCGGGCCGTTGCGGACCTCTTCGGGGAGTCCGTTCAGTTCGTACAGCGCGCGTCCGTGGAAGCCGTCGAAGCGGTACGTCACACCCGGCCTTCCCAGCCCGGTGGGGTATAGCGGACGAAGGTGTCTTCCCGTCCCTGTAGAGCGTCCTGGACCGCCTCTTCGTATCCGGGACGGGCGTAGGCGATGGCCCGCATGCGCCAGCGACGCAGCAACGTCTGCACCTGCTTGAACCGCGCCAGGTCATGAGCGGCGTCGAGCGCCTCGTCGTACTCGGCCCGGAACTGATCGCGATGCGACGGCGGAAGCGCATCGAAGATCGCAGCCGGATCCTCTCCGGGATCCCGCGACGCGGTCGGTTCCTCAGGCTGAGCGGTCATGATGCCCAATCTACCTGTGTGCCGCCCACGGCACAGGAAGCTCCCCGCGGACCCGAGAAGCAAGATCCGGAGTATGCGCCGAATGATCTTGCGTTTGCAACCACTGCCTAGCCGCCACTCCGGCCACAGCGACCAGGCGCTCGCCGGAGCGCCGCCGCGCAGGCGGTTGGCGGACTTTTATTTGCCGGACGAGGCCCAGGAATGACGTAGGTGTCCGCGCCCGGAATAGCTCGGGGCGCGGACACCCACGCAGTGAATCCGAAGGTCAGCCCGTGCAGGTCTTCGCCTCGATACCTCCGGCGCCCGGACGAAGCGGCGCAGTGCTATGTGATTTTGTCACCGACGGATCGGCGCTCATTTTGTCGACATGAGAGGATTCTTCGCATCGAATCAAACGTCTCCATTGCAGCGTCGATCCGAAAATCGGTGTGGTCCTGCCAGATATTAGCGACAAAAACGAAAAGATTCCATTAGGCAGTCGCGAATCAGTCCCCAACACAATGCCGGTTACGGGAAGCCATGACGGCATGGAAGTGGCGTCGAGCTCCTTCTACTCCCGTTCCTTGCCTTTCCTGTCGGAGGAAGTTCTCTTTGGGTAACGCTCAGGATGGACCTCGACAGCCTCCCCCGCATAGATGGCTTCGCGATCGACCCGCTCCCCGGTCGGGGCCAGGTCCGACGATCCCAACATGAATGTCCTATCCCCAATCAGGACGGCATACCTCCGCCCGCATCCCTCTCCAGAGACACCGACAACCACACCACGAGTGTCGTCCACCCCCATGGCCACAGCATCTGCCGTCCTCAGCACGGCGACGACGTCATAGAAATTAATATCTCTCACCGATGCGTAACCTCCCCCAGTGGATCAACGTTCACATGACGGCCATCTCGAGACAGCCATCCAATCTTTTCGCGTCCAGTGCGCGATAGCTGGACATCCCACTCGAACGGGTGGCCTTCAGTTCGCGACGGACCAACAGTCCATTCATTACCAAAACGGTCGACGTAGCCGTTGTTAGGTCCGCGAGGAAGAGGGTTAGCCGGATTATATCCCTCCGGGGGGAGGTATCTGATACGCCCTTTACTAGGAAGACCGAACTCATCTCCAGGTCCCGCCGCCCGCAAACGCCCCTTTATGCTCCAGCAGCCCGCGTTGTGAACTAGGACAGGTGTCGTTCCTGCATCTACATAATACGTGTGGAGGTCGACGATGGTGAGGTTGTGGACGCGCTGGTGGTGGGCGGTCCACTGCTTGGTCGCGGTGACCTGGACGTAGGTGCCGGCGTTGGTGCGGAGCCACATGCCCGGCTTGAGGTCACCAGCGTTGACCCACTTGTTGAGGTTGCCGGCGACCCAGAAGGGGTGGGCGTCGGTGGCGATGATGACGCCCCTCTTGGGACGCAGCGGGCTGGCGGGTTTCTTGAGCCCCTCGTCTGTCGGCCAGAAGGGACGGAGTCCAGTGGTGTCGATGGTGATCTGGACGAGGTTCTTTTCGCCCTTGCCGACGATCGTGTCCACGACGGGCTCGGCGCGTGTCTTGCCGGTCTCTGGATCGGTGGCGAGCACCTCATCGCCGACCTTTACATCTTCGATGGCTTTGTGACTGCCGTCCGCCATCAAAACCTCAGTGCCGGGGACGAAGCTGTTGCAGCCGTCTTTCCCTCGTCCCCGTCCGAGCATGAGGCTGTTTTCAAGCATTTCTGTGTTGCTGGCGCCCTTGACCCAGGGCCACTCGATCGATCGGCCGCTGGCAAGGGCTTCGAGCGGCGAGTTGCAATGCAGGAAGGAGCAGTAGTCGTCCCCTAGATCGTCCGCGATGTCCGGGGAGAAGCCCTGAGCGATCAGCTCCTTCTGGACTTGGCAGATGACGTCCTCTGCTCCGCAGATGCCGCTCGGTCCGTAGCTCGCATACTTGAGGAAGAGCGGGTCGTTGTGGGTGCGTCCTTCCAGGACGTTGCGGCTTCCGCCACAGCCGCCCTTCAGTCTGCAGCTGGTAATGGCGAGCGCCTGCCTGACGCGTGCCGCCTTGTGAGGGTTCAGCCAGACCGGCCAGTTGTACTGCGGGTATGGGTCACCGCAGTCCAAGCCGCAGCCGCCTCCCTTGGCGGGGGTCTTGTGGCCGACGTTCATGACCCCTTTCCCGCAGCGGTCGGGCGGGCATAGTCCGGAGGGGTCGGCGCTCGTGACGGGGTTGTTGTCGGCGTAGCTGTAGCCGTTCAGTTGCTGAGGGTCGGCCGGGTCCAGGACTGGGTCGACGGAGATGAACCGTCCGGTCGCGGGGTCGTACTCGCGGGCCCCAAGGTGGGTGAGCCCGGTGTTGTCCTTGGTTCCGCCCACGAAGCCCTTGTCCATGGCGGTGGGCCAGATGCCGACAATGGCGCCGCGGTCTTCGCCGAAGGGTGTGGACCGGCGCTGGTTGAGCTTGGACGGGTCACCGGCGGGAATGGCCAGTTGGGCGGTGTTCTGGTGGTCGCCGGCCAGGAGGGTCACGCCGGCGCCGGTGCGCATGGCGACGGTCTGGGGGCCGAAGGAGTAGTAGCGCGTGGCGGTGACGGCGCCGTTGCTGAGGCGGAGTTCCATGCCCGGCAAGTAGAGGACGGTGCCGGACTTGTCCCGACGGACGAGCCGGTTTCCGTCGGCGTCGTAGACGAACGTCGTACTGCCTTGGGCGGTGTCCGTGATCTTGGAGATCTCGCCCTGCTGGTCCCAGGAGAACTGGAGGGTGTTGGTGCCGTCCGTGCGCTGGGTGGTGTTGCCACCGGCGTCGTAGGTGTAGGTGACGTTCTGCGTGTCGCTGGTGCCGTCGACTTCCTGGGAGTAGCCGGCGAGTTGGTGTCCCTTGTAGGCGGGGTCGACTCCGGCGTCGCCGGGGTAGCGGTAGGTGCGGGTTTCTTGCCGGACGCCGCCGTCGGGCCCGGCTCCCCAGCTTTCCTCCGTGGTGCGGTTGCCGTCGGGGTTGTAGGTGTAGGCGTTCCGGTACGGAGCGGGACCGCCGATCTCGGCGGTGGCGGCGGAGGCGGCGCAGGTCGCGGTGCTCTGCGTCCACGCGTCGGTGAGCCGCCGCTGGAGGTCGTAGCGGAAGCACTGGGTGTCGGTGGTGACGCCGCCGGTGGACGCATGCCCGGTGACATCGGTGATCTGACGGACGTTGCCGGCGTCGTCGTAGGTGTGGCCGGCGTCGCGGGCGTACCCGTCGATGCCCTCACGGCTGACGGTGGCGTGGATCAGTCGGCGGGTGGCGGGGTCGTAGTCGTATCCGACGTTTACTGCTTTGCCCCCGGCCGCCAGTACGTAGCCGCGGACCTGGTTGATGTTGGTGTAGCTGGTGCCGGTTACGTACTGCGAGTTCCCGGTCAGCGTGAGCGGCCGCCCGAGGTTCTCGTTGTCATAGGTGTAGGTGAGGACTTCGGCCGGAAGGTCGCCGGCCGCGGGCAGGCTCGTCGACTGGACGGTCCCGTCCGGGTTGTAGGCGGTGTTGAACTGGTAGCTGCCGTCCAGGCCGCCGCCCTCCGCGCCATTCGGGACGGTGATGGTGGTGCGCTTGGGCCGGTTGAGGTTGTCGTAGTCATCCGTGCGGATCTTGTACTCGTAGGTGTTGCCGTCGGCACCGGTCGCCTTGCGGGAGGCGAAGGTGAGCTGGCCGGCTCGCACGGTGTCATATCCCCACAGCGCAATCAGGTCGCCCTTGTCCCCGTCGCCGTTGGCGGCATAAGTACGCAGCTTGCGGCCGAGCGCGTCGTATTCGTGGAAGACCTTGCCCGCGTTACCACGCGAATCAGTGGTGGACACGACCTGGTCGAGGTCGTTGAAAGCGGCCGTGGTGGTGCCGCGGTCGGGGTCGATGGTGGTGGTCTGGCGGCCGCGGATGTCGTAGCGGTACTCCCAGGTCTTGCCGCCCGGCCCGACCATCTTGGTCTTCCGGTCTGCCGGATCGTATTCGTACTTGGTGGAGATGTAGTCGGTGCCGTCCGGTGTGGCGGTGTTGTGCTGCCGTAGCTCGATGGTGCGGCCGCGGACGTCGGCGTAGGTGGTGGTGGGTGTCCCTCCGCTGGGTGGGGTCGTCTTCACCCAGGTGCCGAGCGCGTCGCTGCCGTAGGCGTAAGCGGTGGCGTACACCTCGGCGCCGTCACCAGCGCCGCCCAGCAGCGCCTCGCGGGTCTTACGGCCTGCACCGTCATAGCTGTACCGGGTCTGACTGTGGACCAGGCCTTGCATCTCCGGGCCGAACAGGCTCGGGGTGGGCCCGGCCTGATCGTTGTAATAGCCGTTGTAGGTGAAGGCGACCAGGCCCCGGCCGTCGTAGAGAGTGTCGGTGATGAGCCGGCCGCCGTTCTGCCCCGGCTCCTGGGTCTGGCGGGCCCGGAGGAACCCGTCATAGATCGCATAGGACGGGGTGCCCAGGGCACCGCTGTTGGTGACGGTACGGGTGCCGACGACGACGGGCGCGTTCTCGGCGATCTGGTAGGTGTACTCCGCGCTGGCGGTCTCACCGCCGGTGCGGCTGCGGTTCGGCAGCCACACTCTGATGGTGCGGCCCAGCGCGTCGTAGTAGAGGTCGGTCTTGCCGCCGGCCTCGTCGAGCTTGACGATCGGCGAGCCCCAGGCAGGGTCCAACGTGGCGCTGGTGGACAGCTGCAGGCTGGTGCCGTCCTCCTTGGTCACGGCCGGCTTGGTGACCGTGATCTTGGTGGTCAGCCCGGGCGCCGTTCCGCCGGGGGTCTGGGTGTAGGCGGTGGTGGTGACGTGGTCCTGAGCGTCCGACACAGCGGTGGGGCGGCCGTACCCGTCGAAGCCGGTGACGGCCGACAGCTTCTGGTACGTCGGGTCGGAGCCGTCGGCGGCAGCGTGCGACACCAGCCGCTCGGTGTAGGTGACCCGGCCCTTGCTGATCGACTTGAAGGCGCTCTTGGGCGCCGACGCAGTGCCGTCGTAGTAGGTGCGGGTACCCGACAGCACGTGGATGCGACGGTCGAGCCCGCTCCACAGGCAACTGCCGCGGGTGACCTCCTCCTGTGCGACCTGGTTGCGTATCCAGGCGGTGGTGTTGTCCGCATAGGTGTAACGGGTGCAGCGGTCATCGTCGCCGACCGCCAGGTCCCCGTTGTCGGACACCCAGTTGACCCGCCCGGTGTCGGCGTCGTAACTGGTGCGTACCTCGGCCTTGCGCCAAGTCCCCGGTCCTGTCGGGGTGAACGTCCGGCCGTACTCGGTGGCCACGATGTTGGCGGTGACCGTGCCCCAGGACCGCGTCTTGGACGCGGTCTGGAATCGCACCGGCAGATTCTGGTCCCACTGCAGGATCTGGCCGCCGGGCTTGTCCAACTGCACGGTGCGCAGTTCCCGGCCGGCGAAGGCGTCGTGGTCGGTGACGGTACCGCCGTCGCCGTTGTCGACGGTGACCGTGCGCTTCTGGTCAGGATCGGTCGTCGAAGTGCGGTCGCCGTGCATTCCGCGCAGGAAGTAATGGTCGGTCTGGGCGACCATGCCGTCGGCGAGGTCGGAACCGGTCAGCACGCTGACCTTGTCGTAGCCGCGCCACTGGCTCCAGGTCTTGTACTTCTCCCGTGTCAGGCCGTCGTCATCGTCGTAATGCCACGCGCCGCCCTTGGAATCGTCGTAGATGTACTTGGTGACCATGTCGGCGCTGTGGCCGGTCCGGTCACGCGCGATCACATGGGTGACGACGTACTTGTGGAACCAGTCCAGGCTGGGTTTGAGGTCACCGTCGTGGGCCCAGTAGACCGGGAAGCAGCGCTTGGTGTTGGTCTGCGGGGTCGGCAGGTCGTCGGACGTGCATTGGGCGGTGCTGTAGGCGACGGACAGTTCGCCGCCGGACTCGTCGGCGACGTAGTCCAGCCGGTAGCGCATGAGCCCGCCGGTGTCACCGGCCCGGACGCGGTTGTAGCGCTCCTCGTAGTCGAGCGTCACCTTGGGCAGCGTGACCGCGGTGCTGGCGGCATGCCCGGTGTGCTGGATGGAGGTGGCCAGCAGTGCCCGCGCGTAGTCGGCGGTGCCCCACTTGTGGGTCAGCGTCCAGGAGTCGACGTCCCGCCAGGTGCCGTCCGCCTTGATCACTTGGGTCTTGACCGACTCCAGCCGCTTGCGCGTCCAGAAGGTCGGCGAGACCGTGCCCTTGAAGTCCTTGCACTCGGTGCCGGACTTGCAGTTGAGGTCGTAGGGGACGTCCGGCCACAGGTTCGGATTGGTCTCGATCTTGGAGGGGTCGCAGTTGGCGTCGGTGTCCAGACACCGTTCCTTGCTGTTGAACACCACACGGGCCGGCGCCTTGGCCCACAGGTTGTCCGACCGCAGTCCGTACTCGATCCGGTTCAGCACACCGCCGCGGACATAGGGCGTCTCGTCTTCGGGCTTGAGGTTGCGGCCGTAGTGGTTGATCTCCTTGTCGTAGTAGTAGGTGACCGCGTTGCCGTCGGGATCGACCGCGTAGTCCAGGTTCCATCGCCACGCCTGCTGGCACCACGAATCCTTGAACGCGTCCTTGTGGCACGGCTCGTTCGCATCGTCTCCGAACACCGGGACGGTCCAGGTGGAATTGGTCTCCGGATTGCCGCTCGCCCAGTTGTCCAGCCGGTGCTTGCCGAAGTAGTAGACGGTACCGTCGGTGGTGGTGACCTTCCAGTACTCGTTGTCGTCGTCGCCATTGCCGGTTGTGGCGTCGTTGCCGGTCAGCCTCTCGACGCGGGTACCGTCATCGTTCTTCAGCCGCCATTTCCCTGCCCCGTCCGGGACCAGCTCACCTCCGTGCCCGTTCAGCTGCATCGTGGCGTTGTCGTAACCCCAGCACTGGTCGCCCGGGGAAGACCCCCACTCGTCCTTCGGCGCATCGTCGTCTTCACAGGCTTTGTAGCGGCGCTCAATGAACCCTGGCCACAGGTCGAATCCATCCCCTACCCATGAGGACTGGGCGTTGGTGTTCGACGTCAGGCCGTCGATGTTGCCCGAGGAGTAGCTGATGGCCACCTCAGGGGCCATGGTGCCGGGCACGGGCGGCACCCGCATGGGGTAGGACCAGGTGAAATCGCCCGTGTTGAGATTTACGTTCCAGGTCGACGACGCCGACAGCTTGGTGGCCTTGAAATCTCCCTGCTCACCGGCGGTTCCCGCGGCCGTGGCCAGCACCGTCGGCCCCGACGTGGCCGTCGGCTGCTGCGGTGACGCCTGCCGCGCGGCTGGATCCGATTCGGCCCGCACCTGCGCGATCAGCGTCTGGTTCTTGGTGTCGTGGGTCGTCGCCACCGGAGTGGCCGTCCGGCATTCGGCTCGTTCCGGCGTCGTGAGGACGCACGCCGGGTATTGCACGAGTTTGAGCCGGTCGGCGTAAGCACCACCGAACGCCGACGCGAACGACGCGTAGTTCAGCCCGACCCCGACCTGTCCCGGTGCCGCGGTGTCAGTGCGGGCAACCGAGATCATGACGCCTTGGACGCCGGCGCGGTCGCTCACTTTACTGTCGACGACCTGGACCCGGACCTGCTCGGCCGCCGGCAGACCTCGGGAGCCCGGACGCGAATCGAGGCGCGGCGCATCGCTCGGAGCGGTGACCCAGACGGGGAGATCACCGGCGCGGGCCCAGCGGCCCTTGCCGGGGACCTTGCTGGTCGCCGTGCCGGCCTTCGGCCAGCTCGGAGCCGGGGAAGCCTTGGTGGTCAGGCGCTTGTTCCCGGCCTTGCGCGGCCGCACGTCCAGCGCCCGGCCCTTGACCGGCTTGGCGTCCTTGAACTGACGCCGCGGCGCGGATTCGGCCCGCGCGGGCATCGGGGACGCCAGTCCGAGCGCCAGCACGGCGGCCATGCCCAGCGCGATCTTCGACCGCGCCCAGCCGTGGCCTCCCAGCAGCATCCGGGTACCGCGCTTACTCACAACGCCCTCCAAGGCCTGCCCTCATCCCTAGGGCCACCGGTGTTGTCAGCAGGAGAATGGAAGTCGGCCATTCGTGGGACAGGCTCCAGAAGGAGGCCCTCGCCCCGCTCACCGCCGTCAGTCGTAGGACTGAGGCAGAGGCGGGTTTCCGTAGGGGGTGTCGATCTGCTGAAGGTTGGCCAACGGCAGCACCTCGTGCGGGGCGAGGGCGCCCTTGACCAGCCATACGTCGCGGACAAGCCCGGCGAAGTACTCGCGGCTGGGGTCGTTGTCGGTGGTCTTGCCATCGGCGAAGCGGCGGCCGATCTGCACAGGGCCTGGTGCGTTGAACCCGATGACCCCGGTCTTCGACGATTCGGCACTCGTGTTGCCGTTGACGTAGAGGGTCATCGTGTCGGTCTCCGCGTCGTAGACCAGCGCGAGGTGATCAGGGCCGGAGTCGGTGCAGATGTTGCAGGACTGCGACTGGTAGGCGGTGACCCGGGTGGTTCCGAGGGCGTCGGTGACGGACGCCTCGATCTCCCAGCGGCCGACCCATTCGTCGGCGGGGTCGTCTCGGTCGGGGTCCCAGTTCGGGTTCTTGGCCGCCTTCGGGTTGAAGCGCACGGTGAAGGCGTTCTGGGTGTTTCCAGCCAATGAGAAGACGGTCATCGGGACGGTCGGTTTCACAGCGTCCACCCAGCCGGCGACCGAGAAACTTCCGTCGGTGCGGACTACGGGCAGCGCCGTCCTGGCCCATTCGCCGACGCCAGAGGTGTTGGCGCCGTGGAGCACCAGGCAGCCACCGTCGAGTTGGTTGCAGGTCTCACCATCGGTCTTGATCTCAGCGCCGCCGTACAGGGTGAGATCGTGGCCGGCGCCGGAGTCGTCCGGAACTACTCCGTTGGTCGGGGCGGCCGAGAGTCTCCAGCGGGCTTGGACGGTGGAGCGGTACCACCCAGCGACGTCCTGGGCGGTGACGGCCCGGTCGAACACCCGGACATCATCGATCTCGCCCCGGAAGAAGTCGGTTTTGACGCCGTTGTACTTGGCGCGGCCGATCGCGAAGGCGCCGCGGTTCACGCCCGCCCACTGGTCCCCGTCGTAGGACGTGGTCTGTTCAAGCTTGCCATCGACGTACAGGCCGATCGTTTTGGCCGATGCGTCGTAGACGCCGACCAGGTGCGTCCACTGCCCGACTACCGGGGGCTGCGCCGACAGGGCTCTGACCCCGGGCGCATCGGTCTTGTCTCCGAGCACTCCGGAGAATGCCCACCGATCGTCGATGGGCGAGTACTGGAGGTACATCGAGCTTGCGACGTCGGCGTCCTGGGAGGCGATGGTGGAGACACCGCCCTTGGCAGCCAGTTTCGCCCACGCCGATATCGCATAGTTCTTCGTCGGATCCAACAAGGGCAGTTTGGTCTCGGCGTAGCCCGTGGTCGCGGGGTCAGCGTCGGCGTTCAGCTTCAGCGACGACGACCCGACCCTCGCCGGAGTACCCAGCGTGTAGTCGGTTCCGACCATGCTCGCCTCGTTCACCGAAAGGAGGCGCCACTGCTCCCACTGCGAGCCGGTGCAGGTCTGCTGGAGGACATGCGCGCGGTTGTCCATCGATTCACCATCGATGGTCAGGCACTTGTTGCTATGTGTGGGTTTGAGGAGGAAGACGCCGTCCGCCTGCTCGACGCGCTGGAACCGCTGGCTGGACACCTCCGCGCACTCGGACTGAATGGCATGAGCGCCGTCGGCGGTGGACGCAGGTGTCCCTTCGATGTCGAGGCACTTGTCGCTCATCTTGCTGACAAAGGTGTAGGTGTTGGCGTCGACCTCGTTGAGTTTCCAGCGTTCCCAGTCGACGCCGTCGCAGTCCCACTGCATGATGTGCGTCCCGGGCGCCGATTGACCGCCTTCGACGTTCAGGCATTTGCCGGTCTTGACGTTGACGGCAGTGAAGGTGTTATTTGCTGCGATCTCCTCTCGGAGCTTGACCGTCCCGGCGGGATCGTCGAGTTTCCAATGCGCCTCTTCGCTGGCAATACGGCGGACACGGAAGGTGTAGTCGGGGGCGGTACCGGAGCGGCCGGCCCGGTCGACGGCGTGCACGTTCAACTTCCAGTCGCCGCGAACGTCTGGTGTCTTGGTAAAGGTGCAGGCCGTCGTGGTGCAGCCGGGCGTCTGCCCGAGCGTCAGCCAGGCGATCGGTTCGGCCGGGCGGCCGGGCGGGGTGAACTGGTAGCCGAACTTCACGATCGGTTCACTGCCGGGTGCCGCGGTGATGGTGAAGTCACCGGGCTGTCCCACCCCGTCGTGCTCGATGGCGTTGGCGGGGTATTTGGCGGACGTGACGATCGGCGGCGGTGGGCTGGCGTCGTCGTAGACGAACCAGCACTTGTGCCCCAAGCCACCGACATTGGTCGGGGCGTCGGCCCAGTAACCCGCGCCGAGCCAGTTGTGCCAGTCGTCGTTCTCCAGTCCGTCCTTGAAGTCGTGTCCTCGGACGGTCCAAGCG
Organism: Actinomadura sp. NPDC000600; assembly: GCF_040492135.1. Lineage (NCBI taxonomy): Bacteria > Bacillati > Actinomycetota > Actinomycetes > Streptosporangiales > Thermomonosporaceae > Actinomadura > Actinomadura sp. NPDC000600. The sequence goes on along the minus strand of NZ_JBEUPD010000005.1, from coordinate 314,942 downwards.
AGCGGGACGTTCTTCGGGATACCACGAGATGACGCCAGGGCGCTCATGGCCTTGGTGAACACCTGCCCGGAGTTACCGCCGCCGGAGTAGACGGGCGTCGAGTCAGGGGCCGGCGCAGCCCCGATCTTCCAGGAGAAGCCGGCCCCGTTGGAGTCGCCCCAACCGATCATGAACTCGGCCTGGACGCGGTCGCTGCCCTGCGGGTCGGCGATCTTGGCGGCCATGGTGGGCCAGACCCGCAGGCGGGGCATGGACGACACGTCGTTCGTCCCGCACGGGTAAGTGCCTCCCTCGCCCTCCAGGTGAACGTTGGTCGGAGTCTTGGGCGGCAGGTTGTACAGGACGCGGAGAACGGCATCGTTGTTGAATCTCTTCCAGCCCGTGGTGCTGCCCTCATTGGTCGCCTTCAGGCCGAGCCAGAGAGTGCCGCTGCCATTGGCCGTGTTGCCTACCTCCGTCTTGAGGGTCTCGCTGGACAGCACCACCGTATTGTTCGCGCAGCCGACGCCCTCGTTGCCGTAGTTGAAGCTCTTTTCCACCAGCTTGCGCTGCCAGAACCCGGAGGCGGCCTGCGTCCCCCAACTCGTCGAACCGCTGACACCCTTGGTCTTCCAGACCTGTGCCGCGGCGGCGGTGCAGTTGTAGGCGCCGGTCTGGTACGGCTTGAACTCCGCCCACAAGACGTTGGTCCGCATGACGGCCGAGGGGAGGACGAATTTGTAGAACAGCCGCTTGGTGATGGTGCCGCCACACTGTCCGCCCATGTACGGGTCGGCGTCCGAGCAGTACCCCATCCCCTCGTCCTCCCAGGAGGAGTCGGTGTACTTGGTCGACACCATGACCGCAGCCGACTCCCCCGGCCCCTGCCAGTCCGGGTCGATGTACAGCGGAAACGTCGTATCGGCCCCGGTGAGCAGGCCCGCATCGGGGACGAGGGTCAGCTTCCCCCGTCCTGCGGACATCCTGATGCGGCCGCGCTTCACACTGTCAGCCGGGGCCTCGGCGGCGTGGGCGCGCTCGGCGCGAGTAGTCTTCCGGACGCCGGCGCCGGCGCCCTTCCCTGAGGAGTCCCACATCATGGGCTCGGCGGCCTTGAAGACCGTCCCCCCCGCCGCCTGATCCACCATCCGAAGACCACCGGCCTTGCCGGCCTCGGCATTCATCCGGTCGGCTCTCAAGCCCATCTGGACCGTGGCCAGCCTCGGGTCCCGTGCAGCCGCTGGGGTTTTGACGACCAGAACGTGACTGAACCCACTGGGCTTGGCCCGCACTACCAAGTCCACGTCCGGGAGGACATTCTGATAGGTCGCCGCTTCACCATCCACGACCGGCGGCGGAAGTGCGCCATGTGGCCAGGTCAGGGACATGGCGCGCCCGGCTCGGCTCATCGTCACCAACGGGCCTGCGCCTCCACCGGAAAGCGCCAGACCGACGGTTGTCGCGCCTGGAGCGAGCATGCCATCGGCGCGCCGCCGCAACTTGGTGTCGATCGGCACCCACTTCCCGTCACGCAGGGTGCGGACAGGGCGGGCGCTCATCGTCGCTTCCAAGCGGCCGTCCGGCAGGGCGCGCACCTCGCGTTGCGGGCCGGTCATCGAGGTGACGGTGACGGGTCGCTTCGTCTTCAGCGCAGTCGTCACCGCCTCACCCTGAGAGGGCGCCGCCTGCGGCGCCTCCTTCGCCTGAGCTGCGGAAATGGGGGCGGCGGCGCCAGGAAGCGGCACCAGCGACAACGGCAGCGCCAAAGCGAGCGCCGTAGCCGCAGCGGCTACGGTGAACGGCCGACTTCGGACACGATGAGACCTGGACTTTTGCGCCAGAAAACGACCCAAAAAGGCCACAGAGGTCTCCCGCCCACATAAAGCCCCAATAAAGTCGCTTTAACGTAACGTGACCAATCGCGGCGCGGAAGAGTCGGAACGATCAAGTAATTGTGATCTACATCACTCGATTCTCGGTAACCCGACCTCATGACCTGCACGTCCTTGCCGAAACAGTTCGCGCCGACAATCGCGGGCCACCACTGAGAGTGATAGTTATCAACAAGTAACAAAGAGGGAATAGCAGGAGCGACCATCGAGTGGAAGCCGGATTGTGCTTCCGAAGCAGGCCTTTAATCCTTCTTCGAGTGCGCGAACTCGACGGCGGCTTCCATATCGTCGACCTGCGCCTCGGATCCTCACAGAATTCGCAACTGCGCGCCGCCCAGGGGCAACGTTCGCTCGCCGTTTACTCCTGTGGCGTGGAACGGAGCGAGCTTGGGCGATCGCTTGTCGCCGGGGGGTTAGAGGCCTAGGCGGGGGAGTTCGCTGCGGGAAGAGACGCCCAGTTTCGGGTAGGCGCGGTACAGGTGGTGGCCGATGGTGCGGGGGCTCAGGAACAGCTGGGCCGCGATGTCGCGGTTGGACAGGCCCTGGGCGGCAAGCCGGACGACCTGCAGTTCCTGCGGGGTGAGCCGGTCGAGGGCGGAGTCGTCGCGGGTGCTCGTGCCCGCCTCGCCGGTCGCCCGGAGTTCGGCCCTGGCACGTTCGGCCCACGGTGCCGCGCCCATCCCCTCGAATGCCTCCAGGGCCGGACGCAGAAGCGAGCGCGCCTCGGCCTTGCGCTGGGCCCGGCGCAGCCACTCGCCGTACAGGAGCTCGGTCCGCGCCCGCTCGAACGGCCGGCCGCCTTTGGCGTGCGCCCGCACCGCCTCGGCGAAGTACCGTCCTGCGTCCTCGACCGTGGTCAGGAGCGCGCGGCAGCGGAGCAGGACGCCCGCCGCCCACGGCTGCTCCGACGCGACGCTCCAGCCCTCGAACCGCGCGAGCGCCTCGTCCGCCCGCTCCGGCTGCCCGGCGCGGACGGCGGCCTCGACCTGGTCGCCCGCGAAGTGGACCAGGTTCATCAGGCCGAGCGGGCCGTCTCCGGTTCCGCGGGAGGCCGCCTCCAGCCGGTCGAGGGCGCGGGCGTGCCGGCCGTGGCCGAGGTCGAGCAGGGCGAGCGCCATCGAGCCCCAGGCGGCGGTGCGGGCGATCCCGGCCGTCCGGGCGCGGGCGATGGCCGGTTCGGCGAGCGACCGGCAGGCGTCCTCGTCCCCGGCGAGCGCCGCCGCCCAGGCCAGCACGCAGCGCAGATGGTCGACACGGTGCAGTTGCCCGGTGCTCTCGGCCAGCCGCACGCCCTCTTCAGCGTGCACGACGGCGTCCCTGCGGCGGCCGAGGAACATCTCCGTCACGGCCAGGTGCTCCAGCGCGTTCGGCAGCCAGCCGATCTGCCCGGTGTCGCGCGCGTCCGCGACGAGCGGCTCGTAGATCGCCAGTGCCGCCTCGTCGTCGCCGGTCAGCATGCCCATCGCCCCGGCGATCACCCGCTCCCCGGTGCCGGTCACCCCGCCGCGCCCGGCCTCGGCGAGCAGGACGCGCATGCGCGGCATCGCCTCGGCCGGGTCGCCCGCCATGAGCCGGGCGAGACCGCCGAGCGCCACCGCGCCGGGAGTTTCGCCGACCACGTCGAGCAGCCGGTCGGCGGCGCGGCGGGCGAGTGCCGGATCGCCGCCGAAGTAGCTGTTCCGGACGGCCTCCGCCAGCATCCGCGCGGCCTCGGCCGGCCGCCGGTCCGCGATCGGGTCGGCGCCCGTGAGCAGGATCGCCGCGGCGGCGAGCGGTGACCCGCGCTCGAACTCGACTCCGGCCCGGACGTGGGCCAGGCGTGCGGTGAGCGCGGCGTCGGCGGTGGCCCGGCCCGCGCGGCGCGCGATCTGCGCCGCGCGCGCGAGGTCGCCCGCCAGCAGCGCGGCCTCGGCCGCGCCGACGAGCCGGCCGGCCTGCCGCGCCGGGTCGGGGGTGAGCTCGGCCGCGCGCTCCAGCGCGGCGGTCTGCGCGGCGTACCCGCCCCGCGCCGCGGCCTGCTCGGCGGTGTCCGCCAGCCCGGCGGCGATCGGCTCGTCCGGCCCGGTCGCCGCCGCGGCGAGATGCCAGGCCCGGCGGTCGGGGTGCTGCTCGCCGAGCGCATCGGCGAGCGCCCGGTGCGCGGCCAGCCGGCGGGCCAGCGGCGCCTCCTGGACGACCGCCGCCCGCACGAGCGGGTGCTTGAAGGCGGCCGCCATCCCGGTGAACGACAGCAGGCCCGAGCGTTCGGCCTGCTCCAGCGCGGACGGCGGGGCGCCGAGGGCCCCCGCCGCGCGCAGTACGACGTCGAGGTCGCCGGTCTCCTCGACGGCCGCGACGAGCAGCAGCGTGCGGGTCCCCTCGTCCAGCCGGGCGGCCTGCGCGCCGAACGCGCGGCGCACGCGGTCGGTGAGCGGAAAAGCGCCGAGGTTGTACGACAGCGGCGGTATCGCACCGCCGCGCTGCTCGGGGGTGAGCGCGGCGGGCAGCTCGATGATCGCCAGCGGGTTGCCCTCGGACTCGGCGAGGACCCGGTCCCGGACGTGCCCCGCGAGGTCGGCGGCGTGCTCGGCGATCAGCGCGGCGGACGCCCGGCCGTCCAGCCCCCACAGCGGCAGCTCGCGCATCCCGTCCAAGCGGGTGCGGCCGCCGCCGCGGACGGCGAACAGCAGTACCACGCCCTCGCGCTGGACCCGCCGTGCGGCGAAGGTGAGCGCTTCGGCGGACGCCTGGTCGAGCCACTGCGCGTCGTCCACGACGCACAGCAGCGGGGCCAGGTCGGCGAGCAGCGACAGCACCGCGAGCCCGACGAGCAGCGGGCCGTCCTGCCCGGCGGGACCGAGCCCGAACGCGCTGCGCAGCGCCGCGGCCTGCCGTTCGGGGAGGACGTCGACCCGGTCGAGGACGGGCCCGAGCAGCAGGTGCAGCCCGGCGAACGGCAGCTCCGCCTCGGACTCGATCCCGGCGGTGCGGAGGACGCGCAGCCCGTCCGCCCGCGCGACGGCGTACTCCAGCAGCGCGGATTTGCCGATACCCGGCTGGCCGCGCAGCACCAGGGCGCCGCTGCGGCCTGCGCGGGCCTCGTCGAGCAGTCCGTCGAGAACGGCCTGTTCCGCCTCACGACCGACCATCATGGGAGGAACGTACTGAGGTCGTGCGCGTGCCCGCCAACCAGGTACCGGTAATTCGACCGATTCCTCGGCATCTCCCGCTCCGTAGCGTTCTGACCAGCAGGAAGGCCAACGCGAGGAGAGCACGATGACCGCAGGAGTTCCCGGCTATTCGACCGCCGAGCGGGACCGGCGCTGGGCGCTGGCGCGCGAGCTGATGGACGCCGAGGGCGTCGAGGCGCTCGTGGTCTACGGCGAGCACGAGTCGAGCGGTCCCGCGCCGTTCGCACCGGACGTCTACTTCACCAACGAGCGGCCCGGCGCCATCGTGGTGTTCCCCCGGGACGCCGACCCGATCTCGCTGGTGTGGTCGCCGATGCACATCGCCGACCACATCGAGGCCCGCCGCCGCGGTGAGGCGTGCTGGACCGAGCCGCGCAACATGCGCGTCGCCAAGCACGCGCCCGGCGTGGTCGAGGTGCTCAAGGAGCATGGCCTGGAGCGGGCGGCGATCGGCGTGATCGGCTTGGAGCCGTACCCGCCGTTCCACTTCAACCCGATCATGCCGCACGGGCTGTGGTCGACGGTTCTGGAGCAGCTCCCGGACGCGACGTTCAAGCCCGTCTGGCTGAGCTTCCTGCTCCGGACGCTCGTCCAGTCCGAGGAGGAGCTGGCCGCGCTCCGCCACGCGGCGGACGCCGGCGAGGCGATGGCGGCGGCGATGCTGGAGGCGGCACGGCCCGGCGCGACCGAGGCGGACGTGTACGCGGCGGGCATGGCCGCCGGATTCCGGCTCGGCGTCGCCGCGCCGGGCATGCTGATCCAGTCCGGGCCCGGCTTCGCCTGCTGGGGTCCGCCGGTGTGGTCCTACCGGCCGCAGGCGCCGCGGGTCATCGAGGACGGCGACGTGATCCTGGCGGAGGTGTTCAGCTCCTACGGGATGCGCGAGTCCCAGCACCAGGTCGCCATCGCGGTCGGCGACGTCCACGCGGACGTCGAGCAGGCCGCCAAGGCGGCGCGCGCCTCCTACGACGCCGGGGTGGCGGCGACGCGGCCCGGCGCCACCTTCGGCGACGTCGTCGCCGCGATGAAGCAGCCCGTGGAGGACGCCGGAGGCTGGAACGTGCACCCGCTCGTCCACGGCCTCGACCCCTACGGGACCGTCTGCGGCTTCGGCGGCGGCCTGCGCGAACTGCCCGAGGCGGCGGACTACGGCCTGCTCACCGAGGTGCCCACCATCGGCAGCAACCTCCCCCTGGCCCCGGGGATGGCGTTCGCGTTCGAGCCGAACTGCGTCCTGAACGGCCGCCTGGCCAACCTCGGCGGCACCGTGGTCGTCGGCGAGGACGGCGCCGTAGAACTGAACACCCTCACCACCGACCTCCTCCGCGCCTGACAGCCCCCCCCCGCCGGGTTCCAGGCCCGGCGGGGCGGCGTGGGCGGGCTCGTCGTGTTATCGCCTCACTTTTGGGTGGACGGTGCTTGTGGAGCCGGTGAGCCGAGGCGGTGGAAGTCTTCGATGGGGACGCGTGCCTCGTCGAACAGGGCCGGGCCGTGCTGTGGCACCGTCGGCCAGGTTCCCGACGGGTTGAGTTCGATGAGCTGCTCGGTGGCGAGGGCGTATACGACCCGGCCGAGCCCCGAGCGGGCGATGCCGCCGGTGCACATGCCGCAGGGCTGGCAGCTGGTGTACATGGTGGTGTCCGCCGCGGTGCGCGAGTCGAGTTCGCGGGCCGCCCAGCGGGCCAGCTTCAGTTCCGGGTGGGCGCTGATGTCGTTGTCGCGCTTAACCGTGTTGTGGGCTTCGACGAGGATCGTCCCGTCCGGGCCCACCAGGAGGGAGCCGTACGGTGCGTCGCCCAAGGTGACGGCGTGGGCCGCGATGGCGATCGCACGCCGCAGGAAGCCTTCGTCGGCAGGGGTGATCATCATCTTGTGCTCCAGTGGGTGGCCACGGCGGTGAGCGCCTTCCAGGCCTCTTCGGGCCTGCGAGTTTCCTCCGGGTCACCGCCGAAGGGGTCGAGGACGACGGTCTCGGCGCCCAGCGAGCGGAGCTGGTCGAGATCGTCGAGGATCTGGTCGATGGTGCCGACGCCGGCGAGCCGCTCCCCGTCCTCGACGGGCTTGGCGGTCAGCTGCAGGACGATGCGGGGCACGAACGCGGGCGGCGAGTGCTCCGCCAAGGCCGAGCGAAGCCACGGGAGGGTCCTCCGCAGCGGATGCCAGGGGTGGCCGAAGCGGATGGCGCGCCGGATCGCCACGTTGCTGTTCCCGCCGACCCAGATGGGCACGGAGGGGCCGGCGTCTCCACCGTCCGCGGGCAGGGCGTCGCTCAGGACCGTCAGGTATTCGTCCATCAGCCTGCCGCGCTCGGCGAACGGCACGTCGAGCGCCTCGAACTCCTGGCGCGCCCAGCCGACGCCCACACCGAGCACAAGCCTGCCGCCGCTCAGCTCGTGGAGGTTGCCGGCCATGCGCGCGACCAGGAGCGGATGCCGGTAGGGCAATATGAGCACGGTCGTGCCCAACCGCACCCTGGTGGTGATGCCGGCCATCCAGGACAGCGTGGTGAACGGCTCGTAGAACGGCTCCGGGTACTGCTCGGCCACGTCCGGGGTGATGGCCACGTGATCCGACATCATGAGCAGGTCGAATCCGAGCCCCTCCACGACCCCGACCCACTCCCGCAGCACGCCGGGATCGGTTCCAGGTCCAAAGTTCGGTACGTTCACGCCGAGTTGCATCCCGCGAGGCTATCCCGGCCCGCGACCAGGACGGAACCGATTGTTACCGGCCATATCGACGGTTTCCCGGGGATCTGCCGGTAAAGTCGTAGAATGACCGCGAATCTCGATGACGTCGACTGGGCGATCATCGACCAGCTGCAGCAGGACGCGCGGATCTCCCTCAGCGAGCTGGGACGGCGCGTGAACCTCAGTGCGTCGGCCACCACCGAACGGGTGCGGCAACTGGAGGCGCAGGGCGTCATCACCGGTTACCAGGCGACGGTCGATCTGGCCAAGGTCGGCTACCCCGTCCTGGCCCTGGTCCGGCTGAAGTACCCCGGCAACCACCACCAGCCGCTGCGCCGCCTGCTCGCCGAGCGCCGGGAGATCCTGGAGTGCCTGCGCACCACCGGAGACGACTGCTACACGCTGAAGGTGGCCGCGACCTCCATGGCGCATCTGGAGCAACTGATGGACGAGTTGGCCGGCTTCGGCAGCACGACCACCAGCGTCGTCTACAGCCAGACACTCCCCTACCGCGGCCCCGCCCGCCCCTGACCGGCAAGCGATCCGCAGCGCTCGTTCAGGTGGTGGTGGGGCGGGCGGGGCGGGGGGCGGTTATGGCGATCACTGCCATGTCGTCGTGCCGGCCGGGTCCGACCCATTCGGCGGCGAGCATGTGCACCCGCTCCACCAGTGCCTCCGGGGGCATGCCGCCGCACGGGGGCAGTTCGGCGCGCAGCCGCTCCTCGCCGAACATCTCCTCGCCCAGCGGCCCGCCGACGGCCTCGGTGATCCCGTCGGTGTACAGCAGGCAGGAGTCTCCGGGTTCGAGCGTCACCTCCGCGGTCGTCGAGTCGATGTCCTCCAGGACGCCGATCAGAGAGCCTCCGGTCCGGGCCGGTTCGACCGTCCCGTCGGTCCGGACGATCAGCGGGGTGGGGTGACCGGCGCTGGTCAGCCGCAGCCGGACCTGCTCGCCCTGCCTGCGGGCCGAGGCGAGCACGAGCGTGACGAACCTCGTCGAGTCGGTCTGCAGCAGCGTCCCGTTGAGCAGCTCCAGCACGCGCCGGTGGTCGGCCGCCATCGGCAGCAGGGCCCGCAGCGTGTTGCGGATCTTGCCGGTGAGCACCGCGGCCTCCAGGCCCTTGCCGCACACGTCCCCCACCACCACGAGCGACTCGGCATCCGGGTCGGAGGCGTCGGCGGGGTACACGTCGTAGAAGTCGCCGCCGACCAGGTCCTCGTCGCCGGAGGGCCGGTAGCGCGCCGCCAGCTCCACGCCCTCCAGTTCCTGGGTGCGCGGCGGCAGCAGGTCGCGCATCAGCGTGGCGGTGATGGACGCCTGCTCCGCGTAGAGCCGGGCGGCCGACAGTGCCGCGCCGGCACGGCTCGCGAACAGGCGGGTGGTCCGCTCCTCCCCCTCCGAGAACCCCTCGGGGGCGAACCGGCGCATCAGTATCAGCGCCCCGGCCGCGACCCCGTGGCCCGGAAGCGCGATCACCACCATCGCGCGGGGCTCCCCCAGCTCCGGGCGCGCGATCCAGTCGGGAGCGGTGCGGGGATCGATCCAACGCGGAGGCACCGGCGGAAAGGCCCGCATCGCGTCGGCCAGACCCACGACCTCCGCCGGGTCGATCGCCAGTTCCTCCCGCTCGACCCGCCCGTCGGGCCCGCAGCGGGCGACGGGGTGGCCCGGCCTCCCGGAGCGCGGGACGATCACCACGGCCGCATCGGCCAGGTGCCGGGCGGCGAGCCGCACGGTCACCTCCATGCACCGGTCCGGGTTGAGCGATGCCAGCAGCTTGCTGGACGCCTCGGCGAGGAAGGCCTGCCGTCCCCGCTCGACCGCCAGTTCCCTGGCCAGCCGCGTCTGCTCGGTGACATCGACGAGCCACCAGGCCGTCGGGCTCCCCCACGCCCCGTCCACCGGCACGGGATGGGCGTCGAACACGCGGTCGCCGATCGGTCCGCAGGCGACCGCGTCCGGGCCCGGCCGGCCGGCTCCCGGCCCCGCGAGTTCGGCTCGTGCGGCCAGGGAACCGTCGAGTGACCGCTGGGCGTCGCGCAGCCATCCCGGAACGACGTCGGCGGGCGCTGCCCCCGCCGGTACGCCCAGCAGCAGACGCGCGGCGTCGTTGAGCTGGACGACGGCCCCCGACGGGTCGAGGGTAAGGACCGCGTAGGGAGCGGATTGCAGCACCGGGTCGATCACGTCCCGCGGGCCGCCTTCACGCTGAGTCGGTCGCATCGCACCACAGCCTCCAGTGGGCTCTCCTTCCTGATCTCGAACGCCCGTGCCGCCCTCCCGGCCGGAAGCGGTCACCAGGCCTTCGGCGGCTCGGCTCTCCCTTCCGTGAGTCGGGCGATGTCCTCGTCGGCGGTGCCGTGCAGCCGGCCGGCCAGGTCCGCCAGGGCCCGTGCCACGGCGAGTTCGTCGCCGATCTCCGCCACCTCGGGATCGACCGGGTTGCGGCGTGCCCGGCCGTCCCCGGCCGTGTGCTCGTCGCCGCCGCTGAACAGCACCGCATGCGCGCGCGTCTCCCGGTCGTCCTCGCTGATGTAGATCCCTAAGCTCCACTGCTTCGTTCTCACGACGGCCCCCCTCTCGCGCCGTTCCCACCTCCATCGTCGGGTCGGCTCGAGCGCCCGCATAGAGGCAGAGGTCCCGACCCCGAACGGCCGAATGACCTGGGGCGACGCCGGGAGCGTCAGGTCGAGTCGGTGAGCCGGGTGCGGCAGAGCCACCAGGCGTTCATGGCGCCGAAGGTACTGAACGGGTCGACGCCGGTCACCTCGGCGAAGCGCTGGATCCGGTTGCGCACCGTGTTCGGGTGCACGAACAGCCTCGCGGCCGCGGCGGTGACGTCCCGGTCGCTTTCCAGCCAGGCCAGGACGGCATGCGCCACCGGCTCGGCATTGGGCCCGAGCGCCGCCCAGGCGGGCAGGTGGTGGTCGAGCAGCACCGCGGCGAGGTCCGCCCGTTCCGTGAGCGCGGCCAGCACGGCCACGTCGGCGATGTGGACCACTCCCCTCCGCCCGGCGGACTCGGCGGCGGCCAGGGCGGCGACGGCCAGGCGCCGCACCGGCGCCAGTTCCTCCGGCTCGGCGGGACCGGCGAGCCCGGCCGCGAGCCCGGCGGCCGCCAGCGCGCGGGGAGGGGTTCGGGGCAGCACCCCGACGAGCAGGTCGTTCACCACCGCGCACAGGACCGGCGGATGCTCCCGCAGGGCCCGTTCCGCCACGGCGGCGTCGTCGCGCCGGGCGACGAGCACCCACAGCCCGCCGGTGGCCGGCAGGCCCGCTTCGGCGACGGCCAGAGCGGCCGCCGAGCCGCCCTGGAGCAGGCGCCGCAGGATCGCCGCGTCCCGGTCGCCCGGCCGCGGGTCCGCGCCCGCCCGCGTGGTCCGGTGGGAGGTGATCAGCCGGGACCGGACGGCCTCGGCCCAGTCGTCGTACAGCTCCCGCGCGTCCAGCAGCCGGTCGGGGGCGACCCCCTCGGCGCGGGCGATCTCCCGGGCCCGGGCCCAGATCGCGCGTTCGGCGACGTGGACGGCGGCGAGCACCGCCTCGATCGGTATGCCCTGCCGTGCGCGGGTGACGCCGAGCTCCTCCACGAAGGACAACTCGGCCTCGGTGGGGCCGCGCCGGGCCGCCAGCGCCCGGGTCGCCGCGGCCAGGAGAGCGCGGGTGTGCCCGGCGATGTCGGACGGGGGCAGCGCCGCGACCTCCCGCACCGTCGTGCGAACGCCGGCGATCACCGACGGCAGCAGGTCCTCCTCGCCCACGACCCGCTCGATGAGGTCGATCACCGCCGACCAGCCGTCGGGTGCGTCCATGGCGCTCATGCTGCCTTGCCATGTGGCGGCCCACAACCTCGGCCCGGAACGGCGTGCCGTGGCCCATGTCCAGGCCGGTGGAGCAGACCCTACGGTTTGGTGAGCGCCACAACGTCCCGAGGAGGAACGCCATGGCCCCGCCCCGCCGCGTCGCCGTGATCGGCGCAGGAGCAGCAGGCCTCGCCACCCTGAAGACCCTCCTCGACGCCGGCTGCGAGGCCGTGGCGTACGAGAAGGGCGACCGGCCCGGCGGGCTGTGGGCCAGGGACAACAGCAGCGGGCTCTCCCCGGCTTACGCTTCGCTGCACCTGAACACGAGCAAGGGCCGCACGGAGTTCGCCGACTTCCCGATGCCCGCGGCATGGCCCGACTACCCGTCGGCCGACCACATCGCCGGCTACCTGGCCGACTATGCCGGAAGGTTCGGGCTCACGCAGCACATCCGCTTCCGCAGCACCGTGACCCGTGTCGACCGCGGCGAAGCGTGGACGGTCACGACCGAATCCGGGGACGTGGAACGGTACGACGCCGTGGTCGTCGCCAACGGCCACAACTGGGATCCGCGCTTCCCGGAGCCGATGTATCCCGGGACGTTCGACGGCGTCCAGATGCACGCCCACGGCTACCGCACCGCCGACGTCTTCCAAGGCAAGCGGGTGCTCGTCGTCGGGATGGGCAACTCCGCCATGGACATCGCCGTGGACGCCTCGTACACGGCCCGAGGCCCGGTGCTGCTCTCGGCCCGGCGAGGCGTCCACATCGTCCCGAAGTACCTGTTCGGCCGCCCGTCGGACGCGACCGGCGGCGCCCTCGCCCCCCTGCCGTGGCGACTGCGCCAGCGCGTCGCCGAGACCATGCTGCGGCTGGCCGTGGGCACCCCGCAGAGCTACGGCCTTCCGGCTCCCGCCGGCGGCCTGTTCCAGAACCACCCCACGATCAGCGACACGATCCTGCACCGCCTCACCCACGGCGAGGTGGCCGCGCGCCCCGGGATCGACCGCCTCGACGGAGACCGGGTCGTCTTCACCGACGGGACCGCCGACCCCGTCGACCTGATCGTGTGGGCCACCGGCTACCGGGTGAGCATCCCGTTCCTGTCCCCGCGCTGGCTGGGGCCCGACCCGGAAGGGCTGCCGCTCTACAAGCGGGTCTTCCATCTGGCCGACCCCAGCCTGGCGTTCGTCGGCCTGATGCAGTCCACGGGCGCGGCGCTTCCCGTGGTGGAGGCCCAGGCCAGACTGGCCGCCGCGTACCTGTCAGGTTCCTATGCCCTGCCTCCGGCTCACGAGCAGCAACGCGCCGTCGCCCGCGCCCTGCGCGCCGCCGTCAATCGCTGGGGCGAGAACGCCCGGCCCCACATGCGCATCGACTTCGACCAGTACGTCGCCGACCTGCCCCGCGAGATCGCGGCCGGCCGCGCCCGCCTCGCCCGCGGCGCGCGCCCGTTCACTCCCAAGGAGACCCTCGTATGAGCACCCGCCGCGATCCCCTCGGCATGCGCGTCCTCGTCACCGGCGCGTCCGGGACGTTCGGCCGGGCGATCTGCGCCCGGCTGCGCGAACTCGGCGCCCGCGTCGTCGGCCTGGACCTGGAGCCCCGCGAGGACGATCCGGTCACGGTCCTGGCCTGCGACATCACCGACGACGACGCCGTCCCGGCCGCGGTGGCCGAGGCGATCGACCGGCTCGGCGGCCTCGACCTGCTGATCAACAACGCCGGGATCGGCGGGCCCGCCCCCGCCGAGCTGCCCCCGGGCGCGGAGGTCCGCCGCCAGCTCGACGTCAACCTGCTCGGCACCTGGCGGGTGACCGCCGCATGCGTGGACGCGCTCGTCGCCTCCCGCGGCCGGGTCGTCATGGTCTCTTCGCGGATGGCCGTCATGCAGCTGCCGCTGGCGGCCGCGTACGGCGCGTCCAAGCGCGCGCTGGTGGCGTACGCGGACGCGCTCCGCCTGGAGATCGGCACACATGTCGACGTCACCTGCGTGTACCCGTCCGCCGTGCGGAGCCCCATCCACGACTCGACGGCCGCCGCCGGACTCTCGCTGGAGGGCATGAGCCGGTACGAGCCCCTGGAGGGCGTCGTCCGCACCGTGCTCCGCGCCGCCCTGCGCGGGCGCCCGCGCCGCGACCTGCCGACCACCCGGCGGGGAGCCGTCGAGTTCTTCCTGGCCCGCCATCTGCCCGCCCTGGCCGACCGGATCGTCGCCGGCACGCTGGCCGGCCGGGTCCGCTCCGGCGCGTTCCAGGGCGCCGAGCTGGCCGCCGGCGTCATCGCGCGTCACCGGCCGACCAGATGACCACGTCCCGTGAAGAGGGCACCCGCGCCGGGAGGGCCGCCCCCTCGATCCAGGGGCCTCAGGACGCGGTATGCGCGGAGAGCCATTCCACCAGAGGACGGAGGTCGCGCCAAGCGTCGCGGACCGCGGGCAGGGCCTGCGCTCCGGTCGCCTTGGTCTTCGGAATGCGCTTCTCGGCGCCCAGGTTCTTGTAGCGGATCAGCTCGATGCGCGGGTGGTCGGCCTTGTAGCCGCGGGGCTGGGTCTTGACCCGTTCGCCGACCAGGGAGAACCCCTGGTCGAGCAGCCGGTCCACGATCTTCTGCGCCTCGGGGCCCGACTTGTCGTCGTCGACGGCCGCCCGGTAGGCGGCGACGCCCTCGGAGGAGAAGGCGTGGAAACCCGCGCCCACGAACAGGCCGTCGGCACCGAGTTCCAGGTAGTAGCCCGCTGGGCCCTGGCCGCCCACGGTGGCGCTCTGGCTCGTCTTGTACGGCGACTTGTCCTTGCTGAACCGGGTGTCGCGCTGCGGCCTGAACAGCTTGCCCGCCCCGAACTCCTCTTCCAGCTCCTCCAGCAGCGCCTGCATCGGTCCGCGCACGGCGCTGTCGTAGTCGGCCTTGTGCGCGTGCCAGTGCTCGCGGGTGTTGTCGGCCTCCAGCTCCTTGTAGAAGTCGAAGGCCTTGCGGGGGATGCCGTCGAAGGCCATCAATTCCTCCTTCCTCACAGCAGGGCGGCGAAGCGCTCGACGACCTCGGCGGCCTGGGCGGCGTTCAGACGGGGGTCACAGGCCGTACGGTAGTGCGGCAGTGCGGGCGGCGCCCGGAACGGCTTCGGCGTGGTGGTGCACTCGGTGACGTCCTCGGGGGTCATCTCGAGATGCAGTCCCGCCGGATGCCTCCGGCGGGCCCGCATGACGCGGACGAACGCCACGATCTCGTCCAGGATCGCCTCCATGAGCCGGGTCTTCGGGCCCGCGCCGATGCGCATCGTGTTGCCGTGCATGGGGTCGCACAGCCACACGACCGGCCTGCCCCGCCTGCTCACCTCCTCCACCAGCTCGGGCAGGAGGCCGCGCACGCGCGTGCTGCCGAGGCGGACGATGAATACCAGCCGGCCGTCCTCGCCGTCGGGGTTGAGCAGGCGGGTGAGCCGCACGGCCTGCGCGGGGCTGATCACGGGGCCGATCTTGACGCCGACGGTGTTCACGACAGAGCACGCGAAGGCGACGTGCTCGCCGTCGGGCCGGCGGGTGCGGTCCCCGATCCACAGGGAGTGGGCCGAGGAGGCGTAGTCGCCGCGCACCTGCGGGCGCTCGTAGTCGAGCAGCAGCGCCTCGTGGGAGACGTAGGCCCGCTCCAGCGGCGGCCGCCCCGCCCAGGAGTCGCGCACCACCCCCAGCACCCGCTCCGCGCACTCGCGGGCGCGCAGGAGCCGGGTCGGATCGGGATGGCGGGCTCGCGAGTCGCTGGCCGGGCTGTTGACGGCGTCGCCCCGGTAGGACGGGACGAGGGTGCCGTCGGCGATGCGCTCGTAGGGGGACGAGCGGGGCTTGCCGTACTGGCCGGCCAGGCGGCCCAGCGGGACGGCCGGGCTCCCGGTGGCCGAGCGGATCACCTCGGCGAGGCCGTAGAGCTGCGCGAGCTTGGCGCGCACCTCGGCGGGACCGGACTCGCGGAAGCGCTCGGCGCAGTCGCCGCCCTGCAAGAGGAAGCCGCCGCCACTGGCGACACGGGCCACGGCCTGGCTGAGCCGGACGCACTCCGCCCGCGTGACCAGCGGCGGCATGTCGCGCAGGGTGCCGGTGACATGGTCGAGCAGCGCCCGGTCGCCCCAGTCGGGTTGCTGCGCGACCTTGCTGATCACGGCGACGCTTCCTGGAGCCGGGCCTTGTCGACCTTGCCGACCGGTGTGAGCGGCAGGCCCGGGACGACGACCACACGATCCGGGATCTTGTAGGCGGCCACGCCGCGCTCGCGCATGAACGCGGCGACCGTCTGCAAGGTGGGCGGCTCGTCGCGGGCGACGATGTAGGCGCAGGTGCGCTCGCCGAGGTAGGGGTCGGGCACCGGGACGACGGCGGCGGCCCGCACGTCCGGGTGGGCCAGCAGGTGCTCCTCGACCTCGTCGGCGGGCACCTTGTCGCCGCCGCGGTTGATGACGTCCTTGATCCGGCCGCAGATGACCAGGTGGCCCGTCTCGGTGCGGCGGGCCAGGTCGCCGGTGCGGAAGAACCCGTCGGGGGTGAACGCCCGGCTGTTGTGCTCCTCGGCGCGGAAGTAGCCCCGGATCGTGTACGGCCCGCGGACGAGCAGCTCCCCGGCCTCACCCGCCGGCACCTCGGCGCCGGTCTCGTCCACGACGCGGACCTCGTCGTACTCCGAGAGCGGCTTGCCCTGGACGGTGGTCACCAGCTCCGGCGGGTCGTCCGGAGGGCTCTGGCTGAGCAGCCCCTCGGCCATGCCGAACGACTGCTGCACCGGTCCGAGGCGCGCGCGGACGTCGCGGGCCAGCTCGGGGCTGACGCCGGCGCCGCCGAGCTGCACCAGGCGCAGGCTCGAGAGCCGGTGCCGGGTCCAGGAGGCGGCGTCCGCCCACAGCAGTGCGAGGGACGGCACCAGGCCGGTGACGGTGACGCGCTCCCTCTCGATGACGGGGAACGCGTCCTCCGGGCTCGGCGTCGGGCAGAGCGCGACGCTGCCGCCCGCGTACAGCGTGCCCAGCACGCCGGGGCAGCCGAGCGCGTAGTTGTGCGCGATGGGCAGCGCGGCCAGGTAGACGTCGTCCGGACCGAGGCGGGCGTTGCGAGCGCTGAGCCTGATGTTGCACAGGTAGTCGTCGTGGGTGCGCGGGATCAGCTTGGCGCGTCCGGTGGTGCCGCCCGACAGCAGGAAGAAGGCCACGTCCCCCGGCTCGGGCGGCGGGAGCTCGGCGGGTTCGGCGTAGAGCGCCGACAGCGGGGTGAACTCCTCCGGCTCGCCGGCGACGATCACGTGCCGCGGGCCGCGGATCTCCCGGGCCAGCGCGCGGTGGTCGAAGCCCTGGTGGACGGCGGGGACGACGTAGGCGGCGGCTTCGGTGTGCGCGGCCAGGTGCCCGATCTCGTCGCGCCGGTGCGGGGGCAGTGCGAGCACCGGGGCGGCGCCCAGCGCCAGCAGGGCGAACAGCGTGTCGATCAGTTCCGGCGTGTTGGGCATCTGCACGATCACCCTGTCGCCGCGCCGCAGTCCCAGGCCGTGGAATCCCGCGGCCAGGCGGGCGGCGCGCTCGGCGAGCTCCCGGTACGTGCGGCGGGTGCCGCCCGAGACCAGGGCGGTGCGCTCGCCGTGGGCGCGCAGCAGGACGTCGAGGGTCTGGCCGGTCCACAGGCCGAGCTCGCGGTAGCGCTCTGCGGTCTCCGCGGGCCAGGGCGTACATCCGGGGATCATCGAATCCTCCTCACGGCGCCACCCGCACCACGCGCCAGCCTTCCTCGTGGCGGCGGTAGCGCAGGCGGTCCTGGATCTCGTCGGCTCTGCGCTGCCAGAACTCCATCTCCTCCGGAGTGAGCCGGTAGCCGCCCCAGTGGGCCGGACGCGGGATCTCCTGGCCGGTAAAGCGTGCGCGCTCGGTGTCGAAGCGCTCGCGCACGGCCTGGCGGTCATCGATCTCGGCCCGCTGGTCACTGCTCCAGGCCAGCAGCTGGATGCCGCGGGGCAGGGTGGCGAAGTAGGCGTCGGACTCCACGTCGTTCAGCCTGCTGACCGGGCCCTCGGCCCTCACCTGGCGCCCCTTCTCCAGCCAGCCGAAGCAGAGCGCGGCCACCGGGTTGACGGCCACGTCGGAGGCCTTGCGGCTCCCATGATTGGTGAAGAAGACGAAGCCGTGGTCGACGTAGGCCACGTCCACCCACCGGGCCGAGGGGCGGCCGCGGTGGTCGGCCGTGGCCAGGACGGCGGAGGCGGGAGGCATCTGCGCTTCGGCCGCCCGCTGCTCCTCCTGCCAGCGCGTGAACTGCTGCAGCGGGTCGGTCGGCAACTGAGTCGGCATTCTCTTGATCCCGTCATTCAGTGGTCTTCTAGACAATATTGCCTATAATCGGCCGCATGCAACAAGTCGCGCGCACTCTCATCGACCGCCACCGAGAAATCACCAGCCCTCGCACATTCCGTCTGCTCGGCATGGAATGGGATCTCCTGCCCGGCGTCTACGCGCCCCATCTGTCGCAGTCGTCGGCGCTGTACGCCGAATGGCTGCCCTATCCGCTGCACGGCTCGTTCTGCGAAGTCGGCTGCGGCACGGGCTACGTCTCGGTGCTGGCGGCACTGCGCGGCTGCGCCTCGGTGACCGCCCTGGACGTCAGCGAGGCGGCCGCCGAGAACACCCGGCTCAACGCCCGGCGGCACGGCGCCGGGTCGAGGGTCCGCGTGGCCTGCGGCGACATGTTCGAGCCGCTGACCAGCGAGGACAGGTTCGACGCCATCTACTGGAACTCCAACTTCGTCGAGGGCGAGCCGACCGACGCCCTGGAGCGGGCCTTCTTCGACTCCGGCTACGCGGCGCACGAGGCCTTCTTCCGGGGCGCCGCCGCGCACCTGGAGCCGGGCGGCAGGCTGCTGCTGGGCTTCACCGACCTGGGCGACGAGCAGCGCGTGCGCACGCTGGCGGCCGGGCACGGCTGGCGGCCCGCATTGCTGCGCGCCGCGAAATGCGCCGCCGAAGAAGGGCATATCGAATACCGGCTCCTCGAATTCACGCGGGCCGGTTGAACCGCTCCGGCCGGGCCTCCGCGGAGGCCCGGCCGATTCATTTGTAAAGGCGCACGGCGAGCGGCACCAATATCATCGTCGCGGCCACCGCCCAGGCGGCGGTGAAAAGCACCGGCTGCGCCACCTCCCCGCCGCTGGAAAGACCGACCATCGCGTCACAGGCAAGCGACAGCGGATTGGCTCGCACCACAGGCCGCAGCCATCCGAGGAACTGGTCGACCGGCACGAATCCCGAGGAGAGGAACAGCAGCAGCGTGATGGGGCTGCTGAGCGCTCCGCTGACCGCCTGCTCGCTCTTGGCCGACATCGCCACGACGACCGCGAGCCACAGGAAGATCCAGGCGAAGAGCACGACGACCGCGAAGAAGCCGAGCGCGGCCGGCGGCCCCTGCCTGAAGCGGAACCCGACCGTGTGCGCGACCGCCGTGGTGATCGCCGCCACCAGCAGGACCCGCACCAGGTCGCCGGCGATCCGGCCGGCCAGCACGGACAGCCTGCTGATGTTCATGGCCCTGAACCGGTCGACGATGCCGGTGCGCAGATCGGTGTGGAACCCCAGGCCGGTGCCGACCGCGCCGTACGCCGCGCTGAACAGGACGATGGCCGGGGCGAGCCGGTCGATGTAGCGGCCGCCGGAGGCGTCGCCCACCAGCTCCCCGAAGACCAGCAGCATGAGGAACAGCAGGATCAGCGGGAACAGGAACGAGTCGGCGACCAGCTGCGTGCTCTTGGCGAAGCGCCGCAGGTTGCGTCCGGCCAGGACGCCCGTCTCGGTGATGACGCTCATGCCGCCCTCCTGAACGCCTGGACCGCCGCGGCCGAGAAGACCGCCAGCAGCCCGGCCAGCCACGCCACCGCCTTCAGCACCGGACCCGCCGTCGGACCGCCGTCCGCGAGGGCCCGCAGCGCGTCGAGCACCGCGGTCACCGGCTGGTGCCGCACGAACGGCTCGATCCAGGCGGGGAAGGCGTCGGCGGGCACGAAGGCCGAGGAGATCATCAGCAGCGGCAGGTAGATCACGTGCAGCGTCGACGAGACCGCCTCAGGATCGCGGGAGACCAGCCCGAGAGCGCTCGTGCCAGCCGAGACCGCGAGCGCGAAGCCCACCGCCAGCACGACGAAGCCTAGGGCCGCCGCCGGACCGGCCTGGAACCGGAAGCCCACCGCGTACCCGGTCAGGACGATCACCACGATGGCCAGCAGCGCCCGCGCGCTGTCGGCCGCCATCCGGCCCACCACCACGGCGCCCCGGCTGATGGCCAGCGACCGGTAGCGGGCCAGCATGCCGTTGCGGCGGTCGGAGGCGAAGAAGAAGGCGGCGGTGATGGCCACCGAGAACATCCACTGCACCACGATCGCCGGGGGCAGGAACTGGGCGTAGTCGACGCCGTGCGTCCGCAGCAGGTTCCGGAACAGCGCCAGGAACCCGAGGACGAAGACGACCGGGAACACCACCATCGTGCTGACGGTGTCGGCCGTCGAGTTGAGCCGGAGGTTGCGCCCGGCGAGCAGCAGCCCCTGCCCGAAGAGGTTGCCCAGGCCGGCCCCGGTCGAGGTCGCCATCAGCCGACCTCCTCGGGCTCCCGGGCGGCCTCCCCGCCGGTCAGCGCGAAGAACACCTCGTCCATCGTGGGGCGCCGCAGCATGATGTCGTCGGCCCTGATCCCCGCCTCGCGCAGCAGCGCGACGACGTCCGTCAGCGTGTCGGCGTCCGCTCCGCGCACGGTGACCACGCCGCCGGACTCGTCCACGTCACCGAACCGCTCCCGCAGCATCCGCAGCACCTGCTCGCGCGGCTCGGCGCGCACCTCGCAGACCTGCCCGCCGACCTGGTTCTTCAGCTCGCCCGGGGTGCCCTCCGCGATCACCCTGCCGTGGTCGATGACGACGATCCGGTCGGCGAGGCGGTCCGCCTCCTCCAGGTACTGGGTGGTGAGGAGCAGCGTGGCGCCCTCCGCGCGCAGCCCGGCGACCAGGTCCCACATCTCCTGGCGGCCGGCCGGGTCCAGCCCGGTGGTCGGCTCGTCGAGGAAGATCACGGGACGCCTGACCACCAGGCTGGCCGCGAGGTCCAGGCGCCGGCGCATGCCGCCGGAGTAGGACTTGACGGGCTGGTCGGCGGCATCGCTCAGCCGGAACCCGGTGAGCAGCTCCTCGGCCCGGGCGGCGGCCGCCCGGCGGTCCAGCTTGAGCAGCCGGCCGAACAGGACCAGGTTCTGCCGCCCGGTCAGCACGTCGTCGACGGCCGCGAACTGGCCGGTCAGCGCTATGGAGGCACGCACCCCGGCCGGGTCGCGCGCCACGTCGTGACCGGCCACCGACGCCCGGCCGCCGTCCAGCGGCAGGAGCGTGCTCAGGCAGTTGACCATCGTGGTCTTGCCGGCGCCGTTGGGGCCGAGCAGCCCCACCACGGCGCCCGGCCGCACCGTGAACGACACCTCCTCCAGGGCCGTCTTCTTACCGAAGTTCTTGCGGAGGCCTTCGACTTCGACTCCCCCTTCGTGCATGAGCGCTACCTCCTGTCGCGGGTTGTCCTCGTGCGGCCCGTGCCTGTCAGCCCTCCTGCTTCACCGGGGTCTGCTGGTGGAAGACGAGCTTCCAGCCGCCTTCGCCGCGCTCGTACACGCTGGTCATGTAGAGCTGGAAGGAGAAGTCCGCCTCGCTGAGCCGCACGGTGGCCCGGTAGGTGATCAGCGCCGACTCGCCGCCCAGGGGCAGCACCTTGACGTCGTCGAGCGTGTAGTCGTCGAACGGCGCCTTGTTGGCGTCGATGTCGTCGGCGAGCTCGTGGCCGGTCTGCAGGCCGTCGGGCTCGACGCAGACGGTGCGGTCGGTGACCAGTCCGCGGTAGAAGTCGCCGTTGCCGACCGAGATGGCCGCCCAGCCCTTCTCCTCCAGTTCGCGCAGTTCGTTCTCAAGGCTCATCGCGGGCTCCTTTCGTGGTGGTGGTCGTGACGGGGCTTCAGGGGGTGGAGGGCCAGCGGCCGGGCAGGCCGCAGAAGAGCAGGATCTGCTCGACCAGTTCGTCCTCCTGCGGTACCAGGTAGAAGTGGTCGCCGGGGAAGACCCGGAGCTGGAACGGCCCCCTGGTGTGGTACTCCCAGGCGGCGGCCTCTTCCGGGTCGACCTCGGGGTCCGCGTCGGAGACGCACGCGCAGACCGGGGTGCGGATCGGGGCCGTGTCCGAGGGCCGGTAGGTCTCGATCAGGCGGTAGTCGGCGGCCAGCGTCGGCAGGATCAGCGCGCGCATCGCGGGGTCGTCCAGGACCTCGTCGCTGGTGCCGCCCAGCCTGCGCAGGTCCTCCAGCAGCGCCGGTTCGCCCCCGAGGTGGACGGCGGAAGGGCGCAGCCGGTCCGGAGCCGGGCGGCCGGAGACGATCAGCCCGGCCTGGGGCCGCCCGAGCACGCTCTCCAGCCGTCTGGCCGTCTCGTGCGCCACGGCGGCGCCCATGCTGTGGCCGAACAGGGCCAGCGGCACCTCGCCCATGGACTCCAGGACCTCGGCCATCGGCTCGGCGAGCTCGTCGACGCCCTCGGCGTACGCTTCGCGCACCCGGTCCTGGCGGCCCGGGTACTGGACGCCGTACAGCTCGACGCCGACGGGCAGGCGCGCTCCCCACGTCCTGAAGAAGCCGGCGGCGCCGCCCGCGTGCGGGAAGCAGACCAGGCGCAGCCGGGGCACGTCCTGGACGCGCAGGGGACGCAGCCACCGCTCGCGCTGCCGGACGGTCGGGATGGTCATGCCGGTGATTCCTCCAGCTCCGTTCTCGCAGTGGCGATCAGCTCGTCGGCGGGCATCGGGCGGTGCGGCGGGCCGGAGAGGCGCTCGGGGAAGCCGAGGACGGAGGCCATCGCCTGCCAGGCCGAGCCGACGGACAGGTAGTACTGCCCCTCACGCATCGGATCGGTCCCGTCACTCACGGCCCTCCATGTACGCATCATCGCCCGGTGGGCGCCCTTCGGCCACAGGGTCGCGAGGATCTCCCGGTAGGTCGGGGGTGCGGCGGGACCGATCGCGCTGGTGGTCGGCAGGTCGAGGCCGGGATCGGCCGCGGCGTCGAGCCGGGTCGTGCGCCTCGCCTCGGCCGGCAGGTGGGGGCGGGGCGACCACAGGACGGGGCCGTGGGTCTCGACCAGTGTGAGCGTGCCGCCGTCCGCGCCGATGGTGACGCGGTGCAGCAGGTGGGCGTGGTTGTCGGGGTCGGCGGGGTGCAGCTGGTTCTGCACGCGCAGCGTGAACGGGACGCCGGCCAGCGTGCCGTCGATGGTGCGGAACGGGCCGCGGCCCGTGGGCGTGGGCAGGTCGAAGGGGCGCAGGCCGCCGAGCGCCCGGCCGAGGATGTCGAACAGGTGGTAGGAGACCTGGACGCCGCAGGTGGCCTCGACGTACACCGGCCGCAGGGCGCGGGCGGCGGCGATGAAGCTCCGCACCGAAGGCAGGTGCACGTAGTGGGTGTTCACCTGGTAGACGACCCGGTTGCGGCGGGCGGCGCGCAGTGCGGTGGCCAGCTCGTCGCGCAGCAGCGGCCCCTCCTGCAGGACGTGGACGCCGCGTGCCATCAGCTCGGCCGCCACCGCGGTGCCGGGGCCCCCGTTGACCTCGCCGAGCAGCACGACGCAGGCAAGGTCGACGTCGCCGGGCACGTCTTCGACGCGGGTCCAGAGCGGGACGCCCGCCTCCTCCGCGCACGCCTGGGAGCGCGAGCCGCCCTTGGCGAGGATGCCGGCGAGCTCGAAGGCCGCGCCGGGCGCGCTGAGGGCGGCCAGGTGCACCCGGCCGAAACCGGTGCCGCACACCAGCACGCGCGGGCGCCGGCTCCCCGGCGCCCCGCGACCGGCGGCGTCCAGCGCGCCCGCATCGGCGCCCGTGCTCACAGGACCCCCTCCTCGACCGGCGCTTGCGACGGGAGGGCGACGTCCACGACCGGGTCTTCGCACAGGTCCTGGAGCACGCCGGACGGGTCCAGCACGTCGGACGCGTCATGGGCGCCCGGGGGCACCCGGCCCGCGGCCGCCGCCCGCGTGGCTTTCGCCGCGAGCGCGGCGGTCAGCTCGTAGCTGTCGGCGCTGCGGACGATCAGGACCCTGCCGTCCAGGTCGAAGACGAGCTGGAAGTACGGCCGGCGGCCGAGGGCGTCGAGGCCGGCCGCGAGTTCGAGGTCCTCGGCGGCCCGCGCCGGCTCCTTGCCGCCCGCTCCGGACAGCGCCTGCAGGGTCCGGTCGCCGTCGAAGACCCCCCACCATTCGATCTCGGCCAGCTCCAGCGCGCGGGCCAGCCGCTCGGTCTCCCGGCTCAGGTAGGGGTAGACGCTGACGCGGCCGGGGAAGTGCGGCAGGGCGACGCGTTCGGCGGGACGCAGGGCGCCGCGGATCGGCTGGTGGCCGCGCCAGGCCGCCAGGGGGGTCGCGTGCTCGCCGTCCAGGGAGGCGATGTAGTCGAGCGCGGCGGCCCTGGTGAAGCGGTCGAGGCCGCCGACGTGGGCGACCAGCCGGGCGGGCCGGTCGGCGCCTTCGGCCAGCGCGCGGGGCAGCAGCGCGGACAGGCCGGGCATCATCCCCGCCGCCAGCACCGCCGCGCGGTCTCCGGCGAGCGCCGCCAGGCGGGGGCGGTCGAGCTGCTCTCCGGCCACGTCCACGTAGTGGGCCCCGGCCTTCAGCGCGGCCCGTGCCACGGTGTCGCCGATGCGGGCCGAGGGACCCGCGCAGTTCACCACGACGTCGCAGCCGGCGCAGAACCCCGCCAGCCGGGAGGCGTCGGCGATGTCCACCTCGACGGCCTCGTCACCGGGCCGGGCGGCTTCCCGCGTGCGGGCCGCGTCCCTGCCGCCCAGGCGCAGCGGTTCCGGCAGGCGGCGCACCAGCGCGCGGCCCACGGCGCCGTAGCATCCGATCACGCCGACGGTCATGGCCGCTCCCACCTCCGGGTCAGCATGGCGGCGGCCTCTTCCACGTGCGGGGGCTGGAGGCAGCTGAAGTGGTCGCCGGGGATGTCGGCGACCCTCAGCTCGCCCAGGCACAGCTCGCGCCAGAAGCCGGTCATGTCGTCGCGCAGCCACGGCAGGAAGCGGGTGTCGCCGAGCTGGCGCAGGAAGGTGATGTCCCCGGCGTACGGCTCCGGCTCGTGGGCGCCGACCGCGAGCAGGCTGTGCCGTACCACCTGGTAGAAGGTGGCTACGTGCCGTTCGATGTCGGCGTCCGAGCCGGCGTGGCGGCCCGCGGCGCGGCCGATGGCGGCCAGCCGCTCGTCCTGCGGGCGGGCGGCCTGGGCGCGGAAGGCCTCGGCGGTGGGCGCCAGCCCGCCGGTGAGCGCGGTGACGCGCCCGGCGGGCACCCGCTCCGGGTCCTCGCGGAGCAGCAGTTCGAAGACCTCGGACATGGCCTCCTCGTCGCCGGGGTATCCCGCCTCGGCGGGATCGGCGCCCATGACCTTGGCGAAGACGTACTCCACGACCAGTTCGTCCTCGATGATCCGCGGCATCGTGTAGCTGCTGACCACGGTGAGGCTGCTGACGTCGGCGCCCGCCTCGGTCAGCTGCCTGGCGATCTCCGTGGCCAGCAGGCCCCCCATGCAGTAGCCGACCACGTGGAAGGCGCCGGCGCCGGTGTCGAGCAGCGCGCGGGCGTACCGGGCGGCGCGGCGCTCGATCAGGCCGCGCGGCTCCTCCGCGAGGTAGGACTCCACGTCGGTGACCGCGAGCCCGGCCAGCGGACCGCCCTTGCCCGCCAGCAGCCGGGACAGGGCGCGGTAGGGCGCGAGCGTGCCGCTGCCCTCGTGGACGAGCACGGGCAGCGGCCCGTCGCCGGGGAGCTCGCCCCCGAGCGGGACCAGCGGGGAGCTCTCCGCGCGGCGGTCGCCCTCGTCCCGGTCGCCGTCCCTGCGCAGCTCCTCGGCGAGCGCGGCCACCGTCGGCCGGTGCAGGATCTGGCGGACCAGGTCGTCCCAGTGCGCCCGCGCCGCGGCCGGCACGCGCTCGCGCAGGGTGGCGGCCAGCTTGGCGACCACGAGCGAGTCGCCGCCGAGGTCGAAGAAGTCGTCGTCGCGGTTGACCTCGGCCACGTCGAGCACCTCGGCCCAGGTGGCGGCCAGCTCCCGTTCGAGGTCGTCGCGGGGCGGCCCGCCCGCCGAGGCGCAGCGGGCGGCGGCGCGCGGCAGCCAGGAGCGCAGCGTGGCCGTGTCCACCTTGCCGTTGCGGGTCAGCGGCAGCTCGTCGACGATCTGCAGATGCGCCGGGATCATGTACTCGGGGAGCCGCCCGGCCAGATGCCCCGCCAGCGCGGTGACGTCCAGCGGGTGCCGGTCCGTCTTGAAGCGGGCGGCGAAGACGTGCTGCCCGAGCGGATCGGTCACGTCCCCCGGTCCGGGCAGGCAGACGGTCGTGCCGGCGCCCGCCTCGCGCAGCAGCTCCAGCCACTGCCCGCGGCCGAGGAAGGTCTGGTCGAGGCCCTTGCGCGAGTCCTCGTAGTCCCACTTGCGCGGGTCCTTCTCCGGCATCATGAACTCCATCGAGGTCATGATCTGGAGGCTGTCCTTGGTGGTCTCGACGAAGACCAGCCAGCCGCCCGGCCGCAGCATCCGAACGAGCCTGCCGAGCACCCGTCCCGCGTGGCGGGAGTTGTGCAGCACGTTGACGCAGAGGATGACGTCGAAGTCGTTGGGCTTGTACCCCTGCTCGCGGAAGTCCTCGTTGATGTCGAACAGCCCGTAGCGCACCCAGGGGCGGTCGCCGAAGCGCTTGCGGGCCTCGTTGAGGAAGAAGGGCGAGACGTCGGTGAACAGGTAGTCGACGTCGTGCTCCGCCAGCGCCGGGATCATCTGCGCGCTGATGCCGCCGACGCCCGCGCCGACCTCCAGCAGCCGCAGTCCGCCGTCGTGCCGTCCGGCGATGCGGTGCATCATCTCGATGGCGGCGTGGTTGACGTAGCGGCTGATGATGTTCTCCCGGTACGCGGCCTCGGAGATCTCCAGGCGCCCTTCCGGGAAGAGCAGCGGCAGCGGGTCCATCTCGTCGCGGACGAGCTCCGGCAGATGGTCGGTGCTGGTCCGGAAGTAGGAGATCAGGGCCTCGGGATAGCTGTCCTCGCGTTGCAGCTCCGCGACCGCCTGCCAGGCGGCGTCGAGGTCGTGCCCGGTGGCGGTGCGCACGGCGCGGCGCGCGTCCCCGTCCCGCTCCAGGAAGCCCTCGTCCTCGAGGACGCGCAGCCAGCGGCGCACGAGCCGGTGGTGCCGTGGCGCGGCCCCGATGGCCTCGATGACCTGCTCCGTGGTCGCGGTGTCTCCGGGACGCTCGAACAGGCCGTGGCGCGTGAGGGCGCGCATGATGCCGACGACCGCCGCCCTGTCCAGCCGGGCCATGAACTCCATGAGTTCTTCGCGGTCGATGTGCGCGGTCTGCATGTCCCCGGCCCCGGAACCCGCGGTGCGGAGCTCCTCCGCCGGAGCCTCCGGTATCCGCGGCGACGGGGTGCGGGCCGGCTCGGCGAAGGCGGCGAGGCGGCGCTCCATCCCGTCGCCGTCCACCAGCACGTGGGCGGCGGCGACCGCGGGATGCTCCTGGACGGCCGCCTCGACCTCCGCGAGCTCGATGCGGTGTCCGCGGATCTTGACCTGCCGGTCCTCGCGGCCGAGGAACTCGATCAGCCCGTCCTCGCGGTAGCGCCCGAGGTCGCCGGTGCGGTAGAGGCGCTCGCCCGTCTCCGGATGCCGGACGAACCGCTGCCGCGTCTTCTCCTCGTCGCCCAGGTACCCCAGCGCCACTCCGGCGCCGCCGATGTAGAGCTCGCCCGCCACCCAGTCCGGGCACGGCCGCATCGCGTGGTCCAGGACATGGAAGGTCTGGTTGGCCAGGGGCTTGCCGTACGGGACGCTCGTCCAGTCCGGCGCGAGGTCGCCGATCGGGTGGTGGATCGACCAGATCGAGGCCTCGGTCGCGCCGCCGAGGCTGACCAGTTCGAGTCCGGGCAGGCGGGCCTGCACGGCCGGGGGCAGCGTGATCGGGATCCAGTCGCCGCTGAGCAGGGCCAGCCTCAGCGTGGGCAGGCCGGTGGGGTTCGCGGCCAGGTAGTGCTCCAGCATCTGGAGCTGCGCGGGGACGGAGTTCCACAGCGTGACGCCGTGGTCGGCGATCAGCCGGGCCCAGCGGCCGGGGTCGCCGCGGCCCTCGGGGCTCGGCAGCACCAGGGCGCCGCCCACGGCGAGGGGGCCGAAGACGTCGTAGACCGAGAGGTCGAAACCGAGGCTCGCCAGTCCGAGGACGCGATCGTCCGCGGTGACCGAGAAGCGGCGGTTGATGTCGGCCACCGTGTTGAGCGCCGCCTCGTGGGAGATCATCACGCCCTTGGGGTCGCCGGTGGATCCCGAGGTGTAGATGACGTAGGCGAGATCGCCGGGACGGGCGCGGCCCGGGGGCGCGGGGGCGGCAGAGGGCGGCAGCGTGTCGACGTCCACACAGCGCATTCCGGGCGGGCGCTCCGTGATGCGGGACTGGGTCAGGACGGTGGTCACCCCCGCGTCGGCGAGGATGCGGTCGCGCCGGGCGGGCGGCTGCCCGGCGTCCACGGGCAGGTAGGCGCGGCCGGCCAGCAGCGTGCCGAGCACGGCGGCGACCTGCTCCCAGCCCTTCTGCATGAGCACGGCCACGGGCGCGTCGCCCGTCCCCGCCAGGCTCTCGGCCACGGCCGTGGCCCGCGCGAGCAGCTCGCCGTAGGTGAGCGTGCGCTCCTCGGTGATGACGGCGGGCGCGTCCGGTGTGGCCGCCGCCTGCGCCACGACGGGTTCGTGGAGCAGCCCGGCGGGACGGGGCGCCGCGGTGGCGTTGGCGCGGTCGCGCCGCTCGGCCTGCGCGGCGGGCAGTCGGACCGGTGAGGCCGACTCCCAGGCGGCGTCGGAGGCGGCCAGGTCGAGCAGCAGCGCGCGCAGGGCGCCGAACAGGTCCTCGATCAGGCCGTCGGGGAAGACGCCGTCGCGCACGTCGGCCCTGACCTCCAGGACGCCGCCCTCGACCAGTGCCTGGCAGTCGATCCACACCTGGGGCGTCTGGCTCCTGCCGTACACCACCTCGGCCAGGCCGTCCATGCCTTCGTTCTCGTCGCTGAGCCCGACGGTGCTGGTGAAGACGACCGGTACCAGGGCGGCCTGCCGCCCCCGGCGGCGGGCGATCTCGCGCATCAGCTCCACGCCGGAGTAGAGCCGGTGGTCCAGGTCGTCCCAGAGCCGCTGCTGGAGGGCGCCGGCGCGGGCGGCGAAGGAGTCGCCGGCCGCGCCGTCCACCTCCAGGAGGCTGACGGTGGTGAAGTCGCCGACGAGGGAGCCCACCTGCGGGTGGAGAGGCTGGCGGTTGAGCAGCGTGAGGTTGAGGCAGAAAGCCGGCTGGCGGCTCCAGCGGCCGACGGTCTCGGCGAAGGCGGCGAGCACGGCCGTCGAGGGGGTGACCCCGTGCGCCGCCGCGCGCTCGCGCAGCCCGCGCCACCGCTCGGGGTCGAAGCGGACCTCGTGGCGGGTGAAGGAGCCGGTCGCCTGGACCTCGCGGTCCTCCCGCAGCGGCAGTTCGGGGGCGCCGGGCAGCTCGTCCAGCCGGTCCTCCCAGTAGTCCCGGTCGCGCTCGTAGGCGGCGCCGTCGCGCAGGCCGCGGGCCGCGGCCACGTAGTCGCGGAAGGTGATCTCCAGCGGCGGCAGTTCGGCGGCCGGGTCGAGGTAGAGGCGCTTCAGCTCGGTGAGCAGCAGCTGGATGCTCAGGTAGTCGGCGATCAGGAAGTCGATGGAGACGTGGAGCATGTCGCGCTCGTCGGTCCGGGTGATCCGGACGTCGAACAGCGGCCATGCCGCGGGGTCGTAAACGCGGCTGTCCATGGCGGCCCTGGTGGCGGTCACGTGCGCGTCGACCTCGGCGGCGGAGCAGCCGCGGAGGTCCGCGACCTCGACGCGGTACGGGGGCGCTTCCGGAGCGGTGACCTGGTAACCCTCCAGGTGGAAGGTGCAGCGCAGCATGTCGTGCCGCTCGACGAGCCGGTTCCAGGCGTCCTCCATCCGGCGCGGGTCCAGGTCCGCGAAGGCCAGCTCCGCGTAGACCTGGCAGGCCGTGCCGCCGTAGTCGAAGGCGTCCCCCCGGCCGAGCAGGTAGGCGGCCTGCACGTCGGTGAGCGGGAACGGCTCATGTCGGGCGGCCGGGTCCGGCGCCGGCTCGGGCGCGGCCGGGCGGCTCAGGTACTCCAGCAGTTCGTCCTTGCGGGCGGCCAGCAGCGCGCGCCGCTCGTCGGTGAGGACGCCCTGGGGAGCGCGGAACCGCAGCCGGCCCGCCTCCTCCCACAGGTGCACGCCCTCCCGGGCCAGTTCGGCGATGAGCTGACCAGCGGTCATATCATGCCCTCCTCGAAGGCTCCCTCGTCGCGATGCTGTTCGATCAAGGCCGCGTGCTCGGCGATGGTCGGCCCGGCGAACAGCGTCCGCAGCGGAAGCTCGACGCCGAACTCGATCCTGATCTCCTCGGCAAGGCGGGTGGCGAGGACGCTGTCGCCGCCGAGGATCACGAAGTTCTGGTGCCGGCCCACCTCCGGGACGTCGAGCAGCGCCTGCCAGACCCGGGCGAGGGCCTCCTCGACGGGGCCGGCGGGCGGAGCGTCCTGGGCCTGGCCGCTCCCGTGCTCCTCGGCCAGCCTGGCGAGCGCGCCGCGGTCGACCTTGCCGTTGGCGGTGAGCGGGAAGGCGGCGAGCTGGATGATCTGGTCGGGGATCATGTAGGGCGGAAGGTGCTCCCCCAGCCGGTCGTGCAGCTCGTCGGGGTCGAGGCCGTCACCGTCCGGGCCGCCTGCCGGGACGATCAGCGCGGCGAGCCTGCGGGCCGCGCTCCCGACCGTGGTGGCCACCGCCCGCTCGACCTTGGGATGGGCCAGCAGCGCCGCCTCGATCTCGCCCAGCTCGATCCGGTGGCCCCGGACCTTGACCTGGTGGTCCACGCGGCCCAGGAACTCCAGCGTGCCGTCCGGCCAGTAGCGCCCCATGTCACCGGTGCGGTACCACCGCAACCCCTCGTGCGCGACGAACTTGGCCTTGGTGGTCTCCGGGTCGCCGCGGTAGCCCTCGGCCACGCCCGCGCCGCCGATCCACAACTCCCCCGGGCCCCAGTCGGGGCAGTCGCGGCCCAGCGGGTCGACGACCCGGAAGCACTGGTTGGCCAGCGGTCGGCCGTAGGGAACCGACACCCATTCCGGCGGCACCTCCGCCGGTACGGGGCAGTAGTTCGACCAGATCGCCGCCTCGGTCGCCCCGCCCAGCGCGACCAGCCGGCACTCCGGTGCCGCCTGCGCCAGCCTTGCCGACAGGTCGAGGGGAACCCAGTCGCCCGACACCATCGCCAACCGCAGCGAGGCCAGGTGACCGTGCTCGGCGACCAGCAGCATGTCCAGCAGCGCCGGGACGGTATTCCACACCGTCACCCCGTGTTCGGCCACCAGCCGCGCCCACTGGGCGGCGTCGCGGCGCTCGTCCTCGGACACCATCACCAGCGACCCACCGGCCGACAGCAGCCCGAAGACGTCCCACACCGACAGGTCGAAATCGAGCGCCGACACCGCCAGCACACGGTCGTCCTCACCGACGCCGAAGCGGGTGTTGACGTCCAGGACCGTGTTCAGGGCGGCGCGATGGGAGACCTCCACTCCCTTGGGTTCGCCCGTCGAGCCCGACGTGAAGATCACGTATGCGCTCGCGTCCGGGTCCACCTCGACCGGAGCCGCCAGCGGCTCGCCCTCGGGAAGCTCGGTCAGCAGCAGGCGGGCGTCCGCGCGCCGCATGATCTGTTCACGCCGCGCCGGCGGCTGGTCCACGCCGATCGGCACGTACAGCGCCCCGGCCGCCAGTATCCCCAGCACCGCCGCCACCTGATCAGGCCCCTTGGGCAGCGACACCGCCACCGCGTCGCCCGTGCCCACCCCGCGCTCACGCAGGAAACCCGCCACCCGCAACGCCCGTCCGGCCAGGTCGCCGTAGGAGATGCCGGGCCGGATCGCCGGGCGAGCCGGGTCTCGGCGGGCCAGCTCGAAGAATCGGCCGTGCAGCGTGCCGTCGGGCAGCGGGGCCGCGGTGTCATTGGCCGCCGCCCGCACCGCCAGCTGCGACGCCGGCACCAGGGGCGGGGCGGGCGCCTCCCAGTCGTGCTCCAGCAGCCACTCGAACAGGCGGCCGTAACCGTCGGCCATGCCGTCCAGCACGCCCGGCGGGAACAGCTCCTCGACCGCGTCCCAGTTGACCAGCAGGCCGCCGTCCACCTCGACCACCTGATGGTCGATCCACACCTGCGGCGTCTGCGAGACGCCCCATACCGGGTCGGCGAAGAGGGTGTCGGCCAGCGCGCCGTCCTCCCCCGTCACGCCGAGCGTGCTGGTGAACACGACCGGCATCGTGACGTCGGCCGAGCCGGTGCTCTTGGCGAGTTCGCGCATCACCCACAGCGCGGACGCCTCGCTGTGCTCGAGGTCGCGCGCCACCCGGCGCTGGAGCCGGCGGGCGCTCTCCAGCCAGGTCTCCTCCGGCTCGTAGGCGACCAGCAGCAGCGAGGTGAAGTCGCCGAGGACGGCGTCGATGTCGGGGTGGACGCGGCGCCGGTCGAAGAGCGTGAGGTTGATCGTCATGTCGCGGCGGGCGCTCCACGCACCGAGCACCTCGGCGAACGCCGTGGCCAGGACGGTCGAGAGGGTGAGGCCGTGCCGCCGGGCCGTGTCCTTGACGGCCTGCCACTGCTCGGCCGGAACGCGGATCTGGCGCCGGGTGAAGCGCGGGCGGCCCAGCGATTCCGGGTCCCTGGCCAGGGGCAGCTGCGGCGCGGGCGGCAACTCGGCGACCCGGGCCGACCAGTACTCCTCGGCGCGCCGAAGCGCCTGGGCCTCGGGCTTGACCGTGAGCACGTAGTCCCGGAAGGACAGCCCGATCTCCGGCAGCCCGGCGTCCGGGTCGCGGTAGAGGGTGTCCAGTTCGTCCAGAAGGGTCATGATGCTGAGCGCGTCCAGGACGATGTTGTCGAAGCTGACGCCGAGGCGGGTGCGGCCCTCCCCGTACCGGACGGCCCGCACATCGAACAGCGGCCACCGGGTCGCGTCGATGAGCTGGTGCGACATGGATTCGCGCAGCTCGGTGAGGGCCCGCTCGCCGTCCCCGCCGCCGGCCTCGGTGACGGGGACGGTCAGCGCCGGCACCGCCGGCAGGATCCGCTGGGTGCCGTCGGGCAGGAACACCGCGCGGAGCATCTCGTGCCGTTCGATGAGCCGGTTCCATGCGGCGGTGAGGCGCTCCAGGTCCAGATCGTCGAAGTCGTACTCGGTGTAGAAGTGGCAGCCGACGCCCCCGAGGGAGAAGTCGTCGGTGCGTCCGAACCAGTAGGCGCGCTGCACGTCGGTGGGCGGGAACGGCTCGTGTCGCCGTTCCGGGTCGGCGCGCAGGGGGGACGGTGCGGAGACCTCGCTCTCGTCCCCCAGCCGCACGGTCCGGGAGAACGCGGCGAGCTCGGGGTGGTCGAAGAGGTTCGTCAGCTCGGCACCGGCCACGCCGGCCGCCTGGAGGCGGGTGATGAGGCGGGTGGCCAGCAGACTGTCGCCGCCGAGGGTGAAGAAGTTCTGGTCGCGGCCGACGGCGCGCAGCTCGAGCAGCTCGGCCCAGATCTCCGCCACGGCGGTCTCCACCCCCGGGCGGGGCGGATCGAACCGCTCGGCACGCTCGGCGAGATGCTCGGTGAGAATGTCCCGGACGGCGCCGCGGTCGATCTTGCCGTTGAGGCTGAGGGGCAGGCGGGCGGCCTGGGTGAGCTGTTCGGGGATCATGTAGGGCGGAAGGTGCTCGGCCAGATGGTCGTGCAGGTCGGCGGGGTCGAGGTCGTGGTCGAGGTCCCCCGCGGGGACGACCAGGGCGGCGAGTCTGCGGGTGGCGCCGCCGATCGTGGTGGCCACGGCCCGTTCCACCTTGGGATGGGCCAGCAGCGCCGCCTCGATCTCGCCCAGCTCGATCCGGTGGCCCCGGACCTTGACCTGGTGGTCCACGCGGCCCAGGAACTCCAGCGTGCCGTCCGGCCAGTAGCGCCCCATGTCACCGGTGCGGTACCACCGCAACCCCTCGTGCGCGACGAACTTGGCCTTGGTGGTCTCCGGGTCGCCGCGGTAGCCCTCGGCCACGCCCGCGCCGCCGATCCACAACTCCCCCGGAGCCCAGTCGGGGCAGTCGCGGCCCATCTGGTCCACGACACGGAAGCACTGGTTGGCCAGCGGACGCCCGTAGGGAACCGACACCCACTCCGCCGGCACCTCCGCCGGTACGGGGCAGTAGTTCGACCAGATCGCCGCCTCGGTCGCCCCGCCCAGCGCGACCAGCCGGCACTCCGGTGCCGCCTGCGCCAGCCGGGCGGACATGTCCAGCGGAACCCAGTCGCCCGACACCATCGCCAACCGCAGCGAGGCCAGGTGACCGTGCTCGGCGACCAGCAGCATGTCCAGCAGCGCCGGGACGGTATTCCACACCGTCACCCCGTGCTCGGCCACCAGCCGCGCCCACCGCGCCGCGTCGCGCCGCTCGTCCTCGGACACCATCACCAGCGACCCGCCAGCCGACAGCAACCCGAAAACGTCCCACACCGACAGGTCGAAATCGAGCGCCGACACCGCCAGCACACGGTCGTCCTCACCGACACCGAAACGCGCGTTGACGTCCAGCACCGTGTTCAACGCCGCACGGTGACAGACCTCCACCCCCTTCGGCTCGCCCGTCGAGCCCGACGTGAAGATCACATACGCGCTCGACCCCGGATCGACCTCGACCGGAGCCGCCAGCGGCTCGCCCTCCGGCAGCTCGGTCAGCAGCACGCGCGCACCGGCACGCTCCATGATCTGTTCACGCCGCGCCGGCGGCTGGTCCACGCCGATCGGCACGTACAGCGCCCCGGCCGCCAGCACCCCCAGCACCACCGCGACCTGATCAGCCCCCTTGGGCAGGGACACCGCCACCGCGTCGCCCGCGCACACCCCGCGCTCACGCAGGCAACCCGCCACCCGCAACGCCCGATCGGCCAACTCCCCATAGGAGACGTCCGGGCAGATCGCCACGCGCGACGGATCACGGTGCGCCCGCTCGAAGAAGCCGCCGTGCAGCGTGCCCTCGGGAACCGGCGCCGCCGTGTCGTTGACCGCCGCCCGCACCGCCGACTGCGACGCCGGCACCAGCGACGGAGCGACCGCATCCCAGTCGTGCTCCAGCAGCCACTCCATCAGGCGGCCGTAACCATCGGCCATGCCGTCCAGCACGCCCGCCGGGAACAGCTCCTCGACCGCGTCCCAGTTGACCAGCAGGCCGCCGTCCACCTCGACCACCTGGTGGTCGATCCACACCTGCGGCGTCTGGGACAGCATCGAGCCGAGGCGGCCGAGGCTCCGCTGCACGTCCGCGCCCACGAGGTCGCCCATTCCCAGGGCGCTGGTGAAGACCACCGGCGCGGTCACCTGGTCGTGCGGGCCGCCCCGGTTGAGATCGCGCAGGACTTCGACGCCGGAGTAGGCCGAGTGCGCCACGTCGCGCTGGAAGCGCGCCTGGAGCGTCGCCACCCGTTCGGCGAACGTCTGCGAGCGCGACAGGTCCACCTCGAGCAGGATGAGGTTGGAGAAGTCGGCGACCATGCGCTCCACGTCCGGATGGATCGCCTGCCGGTCGAAGAGCGGGACGTTGAGGACGAAGCGCGGCGCGCCGCTCCAGGCGCCGACGACCTCGGCCAGCGCGGCGGCCATGACCATGGGCAGCGTGACGCCGTGCGCGCGGGCGCGCTCGGCCAGCCGCCCCTTCTCCTCGGCGGTGATCCGGCGGTCGCGGCGCACCACCCGGACCCGCTCCACCCTCTCCGGACCGACGGCCAGCGGGAGCGGCGGGCCAGGGGGCAGCTCGGGCAGGCGGTCGGCCCAGTAGCGGCGGTCCGCCTCGTGCTCCTCGGCCCGCAGCAGCTCCCGCTGGGCGAGGTAGTCGGGGAAGGAGTAGGTCAGCGGCGGCAGTTCGGCGTCCTCGCCGCGGTAGAGGGCGGCCAGGTCCTCCAGGACGATCTGGATGCTGCGCACGTCCGCGACCAGCAGGTCGATGTTGACGTGCAGGCGGTGGGCGCCGTCCGGCAGCAGTGAGAGCGCCAGGTCGAGCACCTCGCCGCGCTCGACCTCCAGTCGCCGGTGCGACAGCCGTTCGCGCAGTCCGAGCAGGACCTCGTCGGCCTCTTCCGCCGTGCGCAGGTCGTGGACCGTCAGGCCCGGCCAAGGGCTGCTCGGCAGGATCTGCTGGGTGCCGTCGTCGAGGAACCGGGCGCGCAGCAGCTCGTGCCGCTCGAACAGGGCGCGGGCGGCCCTCTCCAGGGCGTCGCGGTCGATGTCCCGGCCGTCGAACTCGATGTAGAAGTGGCAGCCGACGCCGCCGAGCACCTGGCGGTCGCGGCGGCCGAACCAGTAGGCGTGCTGGAGCGGGGTGAGACCGAAGGGGGCGCCGCGGTCGACCGGTTCGGCCGCGGCGGGCGGCGGCGCGGCGGTTCCCGACCGGAGCAGGGCATGCCATGACGCGACCGTCGG
The DNA here is from genome assembly GCF_040492135.1 of Actinomadura sp. NPDC000600. NCBI lineage: Bacteria > Bacillati > Actinomycetota > Actinomycetes > Streptosporangiales > Thermomonosporaceae > Actinomadura > Actinomadura sp. NPDC000600. Next base: position 278,805 of record NZ_JBEUPD010000005.1, on the reverse strand, counting down.
GGACTCCACGAGGTCGGCGAACCTGACGTTCAGCCCCTGGCGCTGCCAGTCGTTGGCGAGCTGCATGATGCGGATGGAGTCGAGGCCCTGGGCGATGAGGTCCTCGCCATGCCCGAGATCCTCGGGACGGACGCCGAGCAGGTCGGCCGCGGCACAGGCGACCTCCTCCAGGGCGGGAGCCTGCGGCGAGGGGACGGCGGGGCTCGCGAGCGCGCTCCCGGCCCCGGGGGCGGGATCCGGCGCGGCGTCCAGAGGGACGGGCGGAGCGGCCAGCGTGTCGGTGGTCCGGAGCGGCAGCAGCCCGCGCCGGTAGCGCGTCACGAGCTCCGCCTCGTCGCCCGCCAGCGATCCCGGGTCGACGGTGGCCACCGTCTCCACGACCGCGCCGCACGCGTCGATGACGGCGCTTCGCACCTGCCTGGCCGAGGGGCCGGCGCCCGGCGCCGATTCCACCACTACGGTCAGGCCTCCGCCGTGAACGGTCTGAAAGGCGCGGCAGGGCGATCCGGTCAGCTCGCGAACGGCCGTTTCGACATCGTCGGACGAAAGCAGCCGGCCTTGCACGGACACGCAGGGGGAACGCATCGCCGTTTCCGTCATAACGCCCAACACTGGCATATCCCTAAAGACCTGACGAATCCCGGACTTTTATTTCAGGTGTCCCGAGTAGCCGTTCGACTGTTAGGCTTGCCTTACCTAACTGCCCGAACGGGAAAGGTTGATCAGCGGGAACGCGCCAACGGTGCCCGGACGACGCGCCGCCCCAGTTCGGCTACTGCTCTTTCGAGGTGCCCATCCGGGCACTTGCCTCCGCTCCGACCCCTCCATAGCTTCCGTCGATGACGTCCGGAAGGAGGGGCATGCCGCCGGCACTCACTCGGGAAGCCCAGGACGCCGCGGAGGCGCACGCGCTCGGCGACGAGTACGTCGCGGCGCTCGGAAAGATCATCAACAGCCATGTGCGAAATGAGGCGACCGGGGCGGCGGTGTTCGATGAGCCGTCCATTTCCCTGGCTCCCACTCCGCGCGAGAAGTGGCTCGCCTGCAGAATGGCCATGGAGGAGTACGGTCACCATTTAAAGTTCAACAAGCTCGCGAACGAGCTGGGGCTGGAGGACGCCGGGGACCGTCCGCCGCTCTCGGTCTTCGACTACCAGGTGGGGTCGTGGGCCGGATACGTGATGACCAAGGCGATCGTGGATCTCGCCGAGGTCGTCCTGATGGAGGACCTCTGCGAGTGCTCGTACCTGCCGCTGCGCCGGCTCTGCCGGTCGCTGATGCCGGAGGAGCGCTTCCACGTCCGGTTCGGGACCACGAGCGCCAAGCGGCTGGCCGCCGACCCGGACGCCCGCGAGGAGGTCCGCTCCTCGGCGCACCGCCTCATCGCGATGACCCTGCCCTTCTTCGGCCGCAGCGAGTCCCGGAACAACGAGGTCTTCCGCAGGTGGGGCATCAAACGGCTGACCAACGACGAGGCGCGGGCGGAGTTCGTCCGCCGCACACGGGCGCTGCTGTGCGACGACCTCGGACTGGACTACCCGGAGGTGCCGACGCGATGGCCCGGTACTACGAACTGAGCGCCCCGCCCGAGGGGCTGGCCCGCGACCTCGGCCCCGGCGGCGAGCGCGTCGCCGCGCTGCTCGACGGCGTGTCCGAGCACCTCCGGGGAGACGGTGCGAACATTCCGCGGCGGGACAAGGACCAGCTCCCGGTGGCGGTGGCGGGCGAGCCCGTGCGGGTCGTGGACGACGTCCCCGCGCCCCTCCTCGACCGGGTGGACGGCGGCTGGCTGGCCCGGCTGGAGCGCCGCCGGCACGACGCCCGGCGAAGGCTCCTCGACGCCGGCCGCGAGGACCGGCTGGACCTGGCCGAGCACGTGGCGATGCTGGTCGCCACCCCGCGGCTGCGGCCCGCCGATCCCGGCGACGCCGACGCGCTGGCGATGTCCGGTGCGGTCCTCTGGCTCCTCGGCACCCTGGTCGCCGACGCGCTGACCGGCGACCGCGACGACGCGCTCGCCGAGCTGGTCGCCCGCGGCTGGTGGCCGGTGGGTCCCGTGGACGGCGCCTTCCTCGTCGCCCCCCTCGACCTGCCGAGCCGCCCCCGCGCAGCCGTGCCAGAAAGGTCCCGCCATGCCTGAGGTCCCGCCCAGCCGCACCGCCGTGCAGGCGCCGACCGCCCCGGAGCGAGGTGGGCGGACGACCGCCGGGCCCGCGCCCGCGAACTACGCGGCGCACCTGGCCGCCAAGGCTCTGCGGGAGGGCTGGGGGCAGCGCCCCGCCTTCCACACCCCGGAACGTTCCTGGACGCATGGCGAGGTGCACGCCCTCGCCGCCTCCGCCGCTTCGGTCCTCGCCGGCCAAGGCGTCCGCCCGGGCGACAGGATCCTCATCGCGACGGGCGACGGCATCGCATGGGTGACGGCGTTCCTCGGGGCCGCGAGGCTCGGCGCGGTGGCGGTCCCGGTCAACCCCGACCTGATCCCCGAAGAGCACGCCTTCATGGCCGACGACTGCCGGGCCCGCCTCGTGGTGGCGGACGAGCGCCTCATCGACCGCTTCGACCGCCGCGCCGCCCTGACGGGCGAGCGCCTGATGCGGCTGGCCGCGAGCGCCCCCTCCGGGCCGGCCGCCGAGGTCACCGGCGACACGCCGCTGTACGCCCAGTACACCTCCGGCACGACCGGCACCCCCAAGGCGGCGCTGCACCGCCACGCCGACCCGCTGCTCTACCAGCGGGCCGCGGGCGACGGCGTGGTGGGCGTCCGACCCGACGATGTGACGCTGTCGATATCGAAGCTGTTCTTTGCCTACGGCCTGGGGAACGCGCTGGTCTTCCCGCTGTTCTCCGGCTCCTCCGCGGTGCTGCTGCCGCATCGGCCCGCGCCGGCGGAGATCGCCGAGGCCGTGGCCCGGCACGGTGTGACGCTCCTGTACGGCGTGCCGTCCGCGTACGCCAACATGGCGGCCGAATGCCCGCCCGCGGCGTTCTCCTCGGTACGGCTCGCGGTCTCGGCCGGCGAGTCCCTGTCCACAGCCCTCGGCGCCAGGACCCGCGAGCTGCTCGGCGCCCCGGTGCTGGACCAGCTCGGCTCCACCGAGGTCGGCCACGCCTTCTGCTCCAACACCGCTTGGCGGAACGAGCCCGGCACCATCGGCCGCCCCCTGCCCGGATACGAGATCGTGCTGCGCGACGAGAGCGGCGCCCCCGTCGCGCAGGGCCGCGGAGAGATATGGGTGCGGGGCGCCTCGGTCATGGCCGAGTACCTGGGCCGCCCCGAGCAGACCTCCCTGGCACTGCGCGGCGGCTGGCTGCGCACCGGGGACCTGGCGGAACACGTGGACGGCGGCGCGCTGAAGCACTGCGGCCGCAACGACGACATGGAGATGGTGGGCGGCATCACCGTCTCCCCCCTGGAGATCGAGCGCGTGCTGGCCGAGCACCCGGCGGTGTCCGAGGTGGCGGTGGCGGTCATCGCCGACGAGCACGGCGCACGCAAGCTGCGCGCCTTCGTGGTGCCCGGCCGGGAAGCGGACCCGGCCGAACTGGAGAACGAGCTGATCGCCTTGGCGAGGCGCCGGCTGGCCGCTTACAAGGTGCCGCGCAGCGTGGAGCTACGTCCGAGACTGCCGCGTACCCCGACCGGGAAGCTGCGCCGCTTCGCGGTGCGCGAGGGAAGGTGGTGACCATGCCGGACTCCCGCCTGGTGTGGAGCGAGCGGTCCGGCCTGACGCCCGCGGCCGACCGGCGGCCGGACGAGCCCGCCGTCGTCGACTCCTGGCTGGTGGCCGAGGGACGGGTCCGCGACCTGCCGCTGCACGGGCAGCGGTTCCTGCGCGCCTGCGCCGACCTGGTGCCCGAACTTCCGCCCGCCACCGTCCACCGCTTCCTGGAAGCGGTGCGGCTCTGGCTGCCGCCGCGCGGCCGCTGGTTCCCCAGGATCGAGGCGTACGGCGACCCCGAGCCCCGGCTGGCCCTCTGGGCCAGAACCGCGCCCGCCCCCGGCGCCGGGGAGGTCAGGCTATGGATCCCGCCGGATCCGGATCCCCGCACGCGGCCCGCGGTCAAGGGCCCTGACCTGCGCGTCCTGGCCGCGCTGCGCGAGCGGGCCAAGGCGGTCGGCGCAGACGACGCCGTGCTCTACGAGAGCGGGGGCACGGTACTGGAGACCGCCCACAGCGCACTGGTGTGGTGGCGCGGCGACGAGCTGTGCGTGCCCGACGCCGGGCTCTCCGTGCTCCCGTCGGTCACCAGGACGCATCTGGAGCGGCTGGCCGAGTGCTGGCGGTTCGCCGTCCGGCAGGAGAAGGCCGATCTCTCCGAGCTGCCGGGGCTGGAGACCTGGACCCTCAACGCACTGCACGGTCTTCGTCCGGTGCGCGCCTGGATCGGCGCCGACGGCCGCCCGGCGCCCGCCAAGGTCACGGCGCGGGCGGCGGACTGGCGGCGGGCCGTACGGCACCGCGCCGTGCTGCCCGCCTTCAACCTCTGGGAACTGCCGTGCGCACACTGATCGTCGACAACTACGACTCCTACACCTACAACCTGTTCCAGCTCGCCGCCCAGACCTACGGGGTCGAGCCGGTGGTGATGCCCAACGACGACCCCGGCTGGGCCGAGCTGGATCCGGGCCGCTTCGACGCCCTCATCATCTCCCCCGGCCCCGGACGCCCGCAGCAGCGGCGCGACATCGGCATCACGCTCGACCTGATCCGCGAATCCGGGCTGCCCACGCTGGGCGTCTGCCTCGGCCACCAGGCGCTGGCCTGGCTGTCGAAGGCCGACGTGGTGCCCGCCCCCGCACCCGTCCACGGCCACGTGGAGGAGATCAGGCACTGCGGACGCGACCTGTTCCGCGGTCTGCCCCAGCGCTTCCAGGCCGTGCGGTACCACTCGCTGTGCGTGGCCACCCCCGCGCCCGAGGACCTGGAGATCACCGCATGGGCCGCGGACTCGGTCGTGATGGGCCTGCGGCACCGGCGGATGCCCTGGTGGGGCGTGCAGTTCCACCCGGAGTCGGTCTCCACCGAGTACGGGCCGAAGCTGATGTCCAACTTCCGCGACCTCGCCATGGAGTACAACGGGACGGCGAGGCCGGGGGGCGCCGCCGCCCTCGCTCCGCGACCGCCGGAGGAGCCGCGCTGGGCGCTGGAGGCCGAGCGCGTCTTCGGCGTCTCCGAGGCAGAGGACGTCTTCGCCGAGCTGTTCGCGGACGAGCCGTACTCCTTCTGGCTGGACAGCAGCCGGGTCGAGCCCGGCCTGTCCCGCTTCTCCTTCCTGGGCGACGCGGGCGGACCGCACGGCGAGGTCCTGTGCTGCGCACCGGGATCCGACAGCGTGCTGGTACGGGCCGGCGGCGCTGAGTCCGCGGTCCGCGCCTCGGTCTTCGACGTGCTCGACGCCCGTATCGCGGCGCGGGCCGTCCCGAGCGATCCGGCGCTTCCGTTCGACCTGAACGGCGGCTACGTCGGCTACCTCGGCTACGAACTGAAGCGCGACTGCGGCGCCCCCGCGACGCAGGTCTCGTCCTCGCCCGACGCCGTCTGGATGTCGGCGAGCCGGTTCGTCGCGATCGACCACGAGGCCGGGGAGACCTGGGCGCTCGCGCTGACCGACGGAGGGCGCGGGAGCCGCGCCGCGGCGCGGGCGTGGGTCGCCAGGGCGGCCGACGTCTGCCGCAGGCGGAGGGAGCGGGCGCGGCCGGCCCCCCGGCCGAGCGTGGAGTTCGATCCGGAACCGTGGCTCGTCCGGCCGCGAGCGCGCTACCTGGCGGACATCGAGGAGTGCCTGCGGCTGCTGCGCGCCGGGGAGAGCTACGAGATCTGCCTGACCGACACGGCGGAGATCCCCTTCGACGGCTCGCCCTACGACCTGTACCTGGCCCAGCGGCGGCTCAACCCCGCTCCCTATGCCGCGTACCTGCGCATGGGCGAGATGCACGCCCTGTGCTCCTCCCCCGAGCGCTTCCTGAAGGTCGACAGGGACGGGGTGGCCGAGTCCAAGCCGATCAAGGGCACCGCGCCGCGCGCCCCCGAACCGCACGTGGACGCGGCCCTGCGCGACGAGCTGGCCTCCTCCGGCAAGACCAGGGCGGAGAACCTCATGATCGTCGACCTTCTCCGCAACGACCTGGGGCGCATCAGCGACATCGGCACCGTGCGGGTGCCGCGCTTCATGGCGGTGGAGTCCTACGAGACCGTGCACCAGCTCGTCTCGACCGTGCGCGGCCGCCTGCACGACGGGGTGACCGCCGTGCAGGCGGCGAGGACGTGCTTCCCCGGCGGATCGATGACCGGAGCCCCGAAGCTGCGCACCATGGAGATCATCGACCGGCTGGAGGGGCGGGCGCGCGGCCTCTACTCCGGCGCCATCGGCTTCTTCGGCCTGGACGGCACCGCCGACCTCAACATCGTCATCCGGACCGTGGTCGCGCACCCGGGCCGCCTGTCGGTGGGCGCGGGCGGCGCCATCGTGCTGGACTCCGATCCCGAGTCCGAGTACGAGGAGATGCTGCTCAAAGCGCGCGCCCCGCTGCGCGGTCTGGCCGCCCTGGCCCGCGGGGCCGGGGAGCGGCCCCTGCTCACCGGCGGCGGGCCCGCCGCGAGGTCCCGGGGACCCGAACCAGTCCGCGACTGAGCGCGACGGCGGCCGCCAGCGTCCTGTTCGAGCAGTTGAGCTTGGCCAGGATGTTGGCCACGTGCCGCTTGGCGCCGTGCTCGGAGATGCCGAGGCGGCGCGCGATCTGCTTGTTGCTCAGCCCCTCGACCATCAGGGCCAGCGCCTCCATCTCGCGATCCGTCAGTGTGGCGGGCTCGCCGTCCCCGCGCGCGGGAGGCGCCGCGGCCGGTTCGGGCTCGGCGGGTTCGAGGGGCCCGACCTCGGCGAGGAGCCTGCGCGCCACCGGATGCGGAATCGGCACCAGCCCGCTCTCCAGGTCCCCCAGCGCGTTCACCAGCGCCTCGCGGGTCAGCGTCGGCTCCAGCAGGTAGCCGTCGGCGGGCACGCTCGCCACCTGGGCGAGCGCCTCCGCGGTGGCGGCCCTCAACATCAGCAGGACGCGCACGCCGAAGCCGACGGCCGTGCTCGCGAGCTTCTCCGCCTGCCGGGGCTCGTCGCCGTGGTTCAGGACCAGCAGCGTGGGCCGGCCCGAGTGCAGCAGCTCCATGCTGTGGTCGAAGCTGCCGCTGGCGACCACGTCATCCAACATGTCCAGCTCGCGCAGCATGGCGCCCACTCCGCACCGGACCACCTCGCTCCCCAGGGAGACCAGGGCGACGCGGGAGCCGTTCCGTCCTGCCTGCCGATTCGAAGTCATCAGAACCCGTCGTCGATCAGGGGAGCCATGACCGTAACTCCATTTATGCCCCCGCCGCAAACCACTCTCTATATCGTAATACCCAAGATAAAGACCTCCATGCAGCCAAAAATGTGGACCACTCGGCGCCGTCGGCAGAACGAATGGCGCCTTTAATTGAAATTACAACCATGCACGTCGGAGGCGTCTCCATATTCGCGGAGCCTCCGGCTCGGAGACCGCATCGCACCGCGCCACGCGCGGGCCCTGCATGGAAGCCTCAAGACCGTCCCGCGTGTTCGCTCATCGTTTACTCGCAGGACGCGAAACACGTCAGCGGCGGGCGGGCCAAAGAGATATCGCCGACCGCTCGCAGTCGTCCACAATGGGATGGAGTGACGGGCCCCTACGGCGCACCGGTCACGCGCTCAGCGCGGAGTCGAGCTTGGCCAACTGGGCGTCGTAGATGCGCTGCAGGCCCTTGGGGGCGAAGGTCCGTTCGAAGAAGCCGCCGATGCCGCCCGCTCCGTCCCAGGTGGTGGCGACCTGGACGCGCGCGCCTCCGCCGGCCGGGGCGACCGTCCACGTGGTGACCATCGAGGAGTTGGCGTCCCGCTCCACCAGGCGGTCGGCGGCGGGGGCGCTCACGGTGAAGAGGCAGTCGCGCACCCGCTTGCTGGTGGCCGCGAGCTTCCAGTGCACCACCGTGCCCTCGCCCTGACCGCCTTCCCGCACCTCGTACTCGCTGAAGTGCTCCGTCAGCATCCGGGACCGCACCCCGGTGTAGTCGGCGAGCGCTCCGAGCACTTGGTCCGGGCTCGCTGCCAGCGTTCTCTCCGCGGTCACCACGACTTGTCCCATGCCGATCATTCTTTCACCGCGCCGGGCCGGCGTCGTTCAGCCTCGCCAGGCTTTGCCTTGGCGGCGGGCTCGACCTGCGGGACGAATGCTCCGCATCAGGGCTGCGCGGTGGCGGTGCCCAGGGTGGCCCGCGCGACGCGGCGGGCCTGGGCCAGAAGGCGTTCGGTGGAGTGGTGGTCGGGGTCGGTGAGGCGGAGGCGGACGAGTTCGTCGGCGACGGCGTGCAGGACGCGGATACTCAGTTCCGGATCGGCGGCATGGCCGGTGATCCTGTGGAGGTGGGAGCGGGTGACGGCGCGGGCCCGGGCGAGCCGCTGGTGGAGTTCGGGAGGTCCGCCTTCGGCGGGGAGCATGAACATCCGCCAGGTGGCGGGGGCCGCGTCGACGGCGTCCAGGATTCCGGCCAGCGCGCTGGTGAAGGGGTCCTCGTCCGGATGGACGGGACGGGCGGCCGCCTCCCGGAAGCCGGCGAAGGCATGCTCGATCTCGCGGTCGACGAGCGCGACGAGGAGACCGGGCAGGCTTTCGAACTGCTGGTAGATGACGGTGCGGGTGACGCCGCACTCCTCGGCGACCCGCTCGATGCTCACCGCGTGGTAGCCCTGCTCGACCACGATCCGGCGGGTCACGTCCAGGATCTGGGCGCGCCGCTGCGGGCCGCTCAGCCGTCGGCGTGCGGTCATGGTCCGGTGGCTCCTCGCATCTTGCCCCGATAACTTACGAACTGTAAGTTATCGCCTTGCCCGGCGGCCGTCCAGACCGGGCAGGAGCGAGGGTGAGCCATGGGGACGCCGCACCGAGCGACCGACCGGGGACCGGGCGAGGGCGGCATATGAGTCCCGACGGGCGGGCCTGGGCCGATCTGGTCGAGGCGCTGGGGGCCGCGGGACGGCGGCTCGACGACGCCGCCGCCGACCTGTCCGAGCAGGAGCGCGCCGACGGCTACCGGGCCCTGCTGCGCGGCCTGCACCACCAGCTCGCCCGGTTCGAGGTCGACCGCGAGCGCCCGGAGCTCGTCCCGTTCAACGGCTGGCGGCAGAAGTTCTTCATGGACAACCCCGACACCCGCTACTGGGTCGCCGACGTGCGCGGCGACCGGCGGTACCGCCTGACCGGCAGCACCGGCGACGCCGTCCACACCTCGATCACCGCCTACACCGGCGGGCCCGGCACAGCGACGGCCGCGGCCCGCATCGACGGCGACCGGCTCGGCATCGGCCCTTCCGGGGAGTTCTCCGTGCTCGTCGGCGGGACGCGGCCTCAGGCGGGCGCGTGGCTCCCGCTTCCCGAGGGCAACGGGCAACTCTGGGTGCGCCAGTTCCACGACGACGTCAAAACCGATCGCCATGGCTGGTGCGCCATCGAACCGGTGGCGGCGCCGCAGCCCCCGCCGCCGATCGAGGCCGCGCGGTTCCGGCACCGGTTGCGGCGGCTCGCCAAGGCCGTCGAGATGATGCCGGCGGTCTTCGCGGCGGTGGATAGGCAGGTCGAACCCAACACCGTCCACCACTGGGCGGAGATGGCGGAAGGCGCCGCCTACACCGAACCCGGCATCCACTACCTGCGCGGCGCTTGGAGACTCGACCCCGGCCAGGCGCTCCTCATCGAGGGCGAGACCGTCCCATGCCGGCACTGGAACGCCCTCCTCTACAGCCGATACCTCAACTCTCTCGACTACCGCCACCGGACCGTGTCCCTGACCGGCGCCAACGCCACGATCAGCGACGGCCGCTACCGGATCGTCCTGGCCTCCCAGGCGCCGGAGACCGGACCGGACGTCGACTGGCTCGACACCGAAGGCCGACCGTCCGGCTTCGTCGTCCTGCGCTGGCTGCACGCCGAACGCCCGCCGCCTCTGCCCCGCGTCCGCGTCCGCCGGATCGACGAGCTGGGAACCGCCTGATGACGCCGTGGCACCCTCCCCAGCGGACCCCGCAGGCCCAGGCGGTCTACGCCGCGGCCGAGTCCGACCGCGCCGCCCGGCCCGACGCGTACGCGCTCGACCCGGAACCCGTCATCGCCGCGGCGCTCCGCGACGCCGACCCCGCCGGGCTCGGCGACCCCGCGCTCTGGCGCGAAGGGCTGGACCGCTACCTGGCGTCCGCCGACGAGGACGGCCGCCTCAACGCCCTCGGCACCAGGATGGTCCGCGGGACGGCCGTCGCCGGCCTCCGCGCCCGCCTCGCGATGGACCGGCTCCGGCACACCGACCGGCCGCTCGACACGCCCCCCGTCGTCATCACCGGAGGGTGGCGGACCGGAACGACGTTCCTGTACCGGCTGCTGGCGACCGACCCCCGCCTGCGCGCACCGCTGCCCGCCGAACTGGCCGTCCCCTGGAAGTTCCGCGGCGCGGACGCCGAGCGGCGCGCGGAACTCATCGACGCCGGCGCGGCGGCCAACGACCTGCTGGACCTGCTGAACCCCGCTCTGTCGACCGTCCACGGCCACGGCCCGCGCCTGCCCGAGGAATGCGTCGTCGCGATGAACTCCGGCTTCCGCAACTGGGGGTTCAGCGCGACCGTCCGGCTGGACGGCTACAGCCGCTGGCTCGCCGGCCAGGACCTCACCGACACCTACCGGCGCCACCGGCACGTCCTGGCCACGCTCGACGACGCCGACGGCCGCCGATGGCTCCTCAAGGCCCCCGCCCACACCGCCGAGCTCTCCAGCCTGGCCGCAGCCTTCCCCGGCGCCTGCGTGATCTTCCTGCACCGCGACATCGTGCAGACCGTCGCCTCGGGGGCCAGTCTCTTCTGCGTCTTCCGCTCCACCTACAGCGACCACGTCGACCCCGCCGACGTCGGCCGCTTCCAGACCGATCAGACCGAACTGTGGCTCCGCCGCGCCCATGACTTCCGCACCGGTGACCGGGCCGGCAGCCTCACGATCGTCGACATCGACTACGACGACCTCGTCCACGACACCGCCGCCGTTCTCGACCGCGTCTACGCCGCGGCGGGCCTCGAACCCGAGGATGCCACCGGCATGATCGACCGCTACCACGCCGACCACCCGCGCACCGCCAAGGGCGCCCACCGCTACACCCCGCAGGACTTCGCGCTCGACGAGGCAGCGGTCCGGGCCCGCCTCACCCGCTGGGCGGGGCCGCCCTGAGCGGCCGGCTCACCGGGGTGATCGGGCAGGTCACGGGCGGTGGGCGAGGAGGAACGCGTCGATGGCCGTGCGGGAGCCCTCGTCGGTGGTGACCTCGCGGGTCCTGGGTTCCGCCCGCACGATCTGGAGGCCGCGGCCCTCGATGTCGGACACCGCGTCCTGCGCGGTGTAGAGCACGGCCGGATCCTGGGGGCCGCCGACACCGTGCGCGAGGTTGTCGCTGTCATGGGCCACGACGAGCAGCAGCCCGCCGGGGGCCACCGCGTCGGCGGCGGCGCGCAGGGCGCTGCGGCGCAACCGCTCGGCGACCTGCAGATAGGCGACGATCACCAACTCGGCGCCCTGGCGTGCCGGGGTGTACTCCCGTAGATCGGCCTCGACCAGGCGGATCCGGTCCGCGTGCTCACCGAGCCGCCGCTCGGCGAGCGAGCGGGCCCGCTCCAGACCGACGGCGGAGAAGTCGACCGCGGTGACCGTCCAGCCGCGCTCGGCGAGCCACAGCGCGTTGCGTCCCTCCCCTGCCGCCAGGTCGAGGGCGCGCCCCGCCGGCAGGTCCGCCGCGACCTCCTCGACCCACCGGTTGGGCCCGGCCGACCAGACCAGGTCGCTGCCGGCGTACCGGCGATCCCACTCCGCGCTGTCCACGGCCACCTCCACGTTCGACGTCCCGTTCCATCTTCGTCGCCGTCCCCCTCAGGCGCCGCGCTCATGCCCGGCGGCGCGGGAATCCCCGCGCCGCCGAGCCGGCGGATCAGTGCCGCACCCCTTCCGGCGGAGCGGCGTGCTTCGCCTCGCGGACGGCGGCCGGCCCGTGCCGTCTGGTCCTGTGCGCCAGGAGCGCGGCGGACGCGGCCACGGTGACGGCCGCCAGCACCGCCCAGCCGAGGGGGGTGGCGAACAGGGCGTGGCGGACCGGGTCGGGGGCCTGCTGGGACACCACGACCCCGGCCATCACCAGGACGAACCAGCCGAAGGCCTGGCGGAGCCGCTGCGGGTCGACGCGTCCGGCCAGGCGCGAACCGGCGAGGCCGCCCAGCACCGCGGCGGCGGTCACCGCGAGGGTCAGCGGCCAGTCGATGTGGACGCTGGAGAGGTATCCGGCCAGCCCCGCGAAGGACTTCATCGCGATGACCAGCAGCGACGTGCCGACCGCGACGGGCATGGACAGGCCGCCGAGCAGGACGAGCGCGGGAACGACGAGGAAGCCCCCGCCGGCCCCGACCAGCCCGGTGACGAGCCCGACGGTCACCCCTTCGGCCAGGATCCGGAAGATGGGCCGGTCCGCGTGAGTGCCGGTGGGAGTGCGGCGGCTGCGCAGCATCGCGACCGCGGTCACGGCCATCATCACCGCGAATGCGCCGAGCAGCACGCCGCCGGGGATGAAGGCCGCCAGCCGTCCGCCCGCGTAGGCGCCCGCCATTCCGGCGCCGCCGAACAGCAGGCCGGTGCGCCAGCGGACGCGGCCGGCCCGGGCGTGCGGCAGGATGCCCGCCAGCGAGGTCGCGCCCACCACGAACAGCGACATGGCGATGGCCTGCTTCGCCTCGACCCCGGCCACGTAGACGAGGATCGGCACGGTGAGGATGGATCCGCCGCCGCCGAGCAGGCCGAGCGAGACGCCGATGGCGAGCGATGCGATCAGGGTCAGCGCGAGTGTCATCATGGCCGCCGCTCCTTCAGCAGCTCGGCCATCGTCACGACGCTGCAGGACGGCGCCCGGTTGAACGGCAGCTTCGACAGCAGCATGCCCATCGTGCAGGTGTTGGTCAGGGCCGCGACCGTGAGGCCGGCGCCGACTCCGGCGGCGAGCCACTGGAGCCCCGGCACGACGAGGCCGCCGACGACGCCGGCCACCACGAGGGACCCGGCGACCAGGCGCACCTGCCGCTCCAGGTCCCAGCGGGACCGGTTCCGGTTGAGCGGCGCGCCCGCGGCCTCCCACGCGACGATCCCGCCGTCCAGGATGTGCACGTTGGTCATGCCCGCCTCGCCGAGCGCCTCCTCGGCCTGGGCCGCGCGGGCGCCGCTCCGGCAGACGAGCACCACCTCGTCGAGGGAGCCGCGCAGTTCGGCGCGGTGCTCCCGCAGCGTGTCGAGGGGGACGTTGTAGGAGCCGGGGATGTGCGACGCGGCGAACTCGGCGGGCGTGCGCACGTCCAGCAGGCGCGGCGCGTCCGGGGCGGCGAGGCGGTCGCGCAGCGAGGCCGCGTCGATCTTCGGGGACAAACGAGGCATACCCATCTTCTTTCGTCGTGGAGGCCGGTCCGGACCCGGGGCGCCGCTGCCGCCGCCCACCGGGGGGCGAGCAGGCCGCGGTCGCCGGACGCGCAGGTCACGGACATGTCACATACCCCAGGGGGTATGCCTCGGAGAGTAGCCGAGAAGGGAAACGATGCGCAAATACCCCAGGGGGTATCCAGGAACGCCGTGTACGGCTCGGCCCGCGGTCAGCCCGCCGGCCCCTCACGTGGGGAGCGGGGCGCGGACCGGGCCCGTCCGGCCCGCCGGATCGCGGCGCGGACCCTATACCCTGGCCGGTATGAGGAGGGCGACGTGAAATTCGAGGCGGAATCGCTGGCCGATGTCCTCGTGCGCCTGCGGCGCGCCCAGGGGCAGCTCGGCGGCGTCATCCAGATGATCGAGAACGAGCGGGACTGCAAGGACGTGATCGCCCAGCTCGCGGCGGTCTCGCGGGCACTGGACCGCGCCGGGTTCAAGATCATCGCAACGGGCCTGGAGAAGTGCGTCCAGGAAGGCGCGGACCCCGAGCAGGCCGCACTCGACCGCGCCCAGCTGGAGAAGCTCTTCATGAGCCTCGCCTGACCCGGCCCCGAGTACGACCACCGCCCCGGACGAGCGGGTCAGACCCGTAGATCTTCGCGGCAAGGCCCGGCCTTGGCGCGCCGAATCTCGCGGGTGACCGCCGGGGAGAGACCGCCCGCGAGCGGCTGCTCGAGCACGCCCCGGCGTCGCTGACCGTTCAGCCGGTGCCGAGGTCCACCCGGGAGCGCTGCTCGACCGGTTAGTGGTCCTCGTTGATTGTCACGGCCATACCGCCCGCCCCCGCCGCCGCCGCCCTGTCCGCGGCCGCGGCCGCGGACAGGTCGTCCCCGTAGTTCGGGAAGCCGGTCGTGCCGACCGCCTGGAGCCCGGGGCACCCGTGCTCGGCCCTGGTCCAGTCGCCCCAGGTGGACGCTCAGGGGCCTGCCAGGAGCCGGAGCGCCCGGGTCGGGCACGCGTCGACGGCCTCGGCGACATCGGCCAGCCGGTCCGGAGCCACCGTCTCCTCGATCAGGCGCACGGCACCGTTCTCCAGCCTGAAGTGCGTCGGTGCGATGTGCTCGCAGAGCCCCGAACCCATGCAGACACCGGGGTCAGCTCCGACACGTTGCATGCGGCTCCTCCTCTTCCCAGCCGATCGAGCGGCCTAGGACCGCCCTTGACGATCAGATGTGATCCTCATTACTTTGATTATAGTAACGCTATTTACGGAGGGCGCAGATGACCGTCGCCGCACCAACCGTCCCGATCGAGGACCCGCACTTCTACCTCGCCGATCCGTGGCCCACGTTCGACTGGATGCGGAGAGAGCAGCCCTTCTACTACTACGAGCCCCTGGACACGTTCGTCCTGACCAGGCACGCCGACATCAACGCCGTCACGCGCCGCGCCGCGGAGTTCGTCAGTTCCAGGGGCCTGTTCCTGAACGACGTGAAGTACGCGGACCAGGCCGGGGGCGAGCTGCTGACCGACAGCTTCTTCCCCAAGGGCGGCGAGCAGGTGGGGACCACCGACCCGCCCCGGCACCAGGAGCTCCGCCGCGTCATCGCCCCGGCGTTCTCGCCCCGGGCGCTGGAGCGGATGCGGGGCACGCTCACCGGAGTCGTCCGCGACCTGGTCCGCGGCATCGGGTCCGGTGAGGTGACCGACTGGATCCCCGCGGCGAGCGCCGTCCCGATCGTCGCCGCGACGCACCTCATCGGGCTTCCCGACACCGATGTGGAGCGCGTCCAGCACTGGAGCGACGAGCTGGAGAAGCTCGGCGCCGACCTCACGTTCGACGAGCTCCGCGCGGCCGCGACCGAGTTCCAGGGCCTCCAGCGGTACATCGTCGACAGCATCGAGGCCAAGCGGCGCAGCCCCGGCGGCGAGGACCTGCTGACCGTCCTGCTGGAGGCGGAGCTCGACCAGAAGAAGGTCTCCGAGGCCAACGTCGTCATGTTCGCCATGACCATGCTCGCGGCCGGGAGCGACACGACCCGCGCGCTGCTCGCCGGGCTGGTGCACGAGCTGGCCCAGCGTCCCGACCAGTGGCAGCGGCTCCGCGAGGACCGGTCACTGGTCCCGCTCGCGATCGAGGAGACGCTCCGCTGGGTGACGCCCGCGCGCGCGTTCCTGCGCACGGCGGTCGAGGACATCGAGCTCGAAGGGCAGCTCATCCGCGAGGGCCAGCACGTCTACCTGATGTACATGGCCGCCAACCGCGACGAGACGGTCTTCCCCGACCCGTACCGCTTCGACGTCGGACGGGCCGAGAGCGTCAAGCACCTCAGCTTCTCCTCCGGGGCGCACGTGTGCGCGGGATCGCGGCTCGTCCGGCTCGAGGCGCCGATCGTGCTCAACGCGCTGCTGGACGAGTTCAGCGCCGTCGAACTCGCCGCGCCCGCCACGCCCGTGGTCCACATCATCCGCAACAGCTGGACCGCGATGCCGGTGCGCTTCCACCGCTGATCCCGTCCACCGCCGATCCCCCGCGCCCCGTCGACGGATCGTCGGCGGGGCGCGCGAGCCGGCTTCAGCGTCCGAGTGCTCCGGCGTCCCGTTCCCGGACCGGCGGCACCTCGCCGAGCGGGGCGCAGTCGGCGAGGCGGAACATGATGTGCGTCGCCTGCGCCAGCACCGCCCGCTCGGCGGGCGTGACGTGGGCGTCGAGGGCGCGGGCGAGCCACGCCCCCCGGTGCTCGACGATCGAGCGGACGAGATCCTCACCGGCTTCGGTGAGGCTGAGCAGCGCCTTGCGCCCGTCGGACGGATCGGGCCGACCGGCCAGGAGCCCCTGCCGCTTCAGGGCCGACACCGTCTCGGCGATGGACTGCTGCCGGACGTGCTCGGCCTTGGCCAGCTCGCTGGCGGTCGTCGTGCCGGCCTCGGAGACGCGGCCGAGCACCGACAGCTGGGACATGGTCTGGCCGGTGGTGACCTCGGCCTG
Organism: Actinomadura sp. NPDC000600; assembly: GCF_040492135.1. Classification (NCBI taxonomy): domain Bacteria; kingdom Bacillati; phylum Actinomycetota; class Actinomycetes; order Streptosporangiales; family Thermomonosporaceae; genus Actinomadura; species Actinomadura sp. NPDC000600. The sequence continues at coordinate 262,324 of NZ_JBEUPD010000005.1, read as the reverse complement.
CTCGCTGCGCAGCCGGGCCCGCAGCCTGGCGGTCGCGAGCGCCAGTGCCATGGCGAGCTCCGGCGCCGTCGAATCGGTCTCCATGGGGCGACCCTACTGCTTTCTCAGGTAACCTACTCAGCTTTCCTGTGTACTTCGCCGGCCGGACTACGCGGCGCACTCGGGGTGCACGCCCGCCTCCCGGAAGGGCGGGATGAGCTCCTGGGTGCAGGCCGCGCAGCGCGGGACGGGCGGCACGTCGCCCAGGTCGTCCAGGTACCGGTCGCGCCGTCCGATCGTGTCGAGCAGCGTCCGCGCGGTGACGGCCGCCAGTGGAAGGACCAGGCCGGCCTGTCCCCCGGCCGCCGCGAAGGACGTAACGTCCTTGCGCATGACGAGGTGCGCCGGTTCCGTCCCCGGCGGCGCCTGGCGCCGGAGGCGGTCGTGGAAGCCCCACCGGCGCACCGCGCGCGAGTCCGCGGAGCTGGTGGTGAGGACCGTGCTCAGCGCGTCCTCGGTGAGCCCGTAGGCCCGGACCATCTCCATCGCCTCGATCTCCAGGGCGTAGCCCGCGATGGTCATGAAGTTCACGGCCAGCTTCACCGCCGTCCCGGCGCCCGCCGGGCCGACGTGGAAGATGTCCCGGCCGATCGCCTGGAACACGGGGCTGAGGCCGGCGACCACCGCGTCGTCCCCGCCGACCATGACCGTGAGGTCGCCGGTCCTGGCCCGTGCGACGCCGCCCGCCACCGGGGCGTCGACGACGTCCACCCCGGCCTCCGCGAGCCGGTTCTGGAGCCCCTTGACGTAGAAGGGCGTGACGGTGCTGTGGACGACCAGGGTGCCGGGCCGCCGCTCCGCCGCGGCCACCTCCTCCGCCACTTCGCCGACCTGCTGCTCGTTGAGGACGACCACCCCGACGGCGTCCACCGCCTCGGCAAGTTCCCGGACCGAGGCGGCGCCTGTGGCGCCCTGGTCGACGAGCTTCGCGACCGCTTCGGGACGGACGTCGTAGACGCGGGTCTCGATCCCCGCCCGGAGGACGGCGGCGGCGATCTGCTCGCCCATGTTGCCGAGGCCGATGATTCCGACCTTCATCAGCGGCTCCTGTTCGTCGGGTGAGGACACTGGCCGGCGCTCATGCCGCCGGGCCCCATGAGAGCCGGTCGAGGACCAGGCGGCGCAGGTGGCGCGGGTTGGCGTCGACCGAGCCCGAGCGGGCGTGCTGGACGGCGTGGTTGTCCCAGACGACGAGGTCGCCGTCGCTGTAGTGGTGCGAATGGACGTTGGACTCGTCGTAGAGGACCTTGAAGACCTGCTGCAGCAGGTCCTCGCCCTCCTCCGAGGTCGGCCCGAGCTCCTTGATGTGACTGGTGTAGAACTCGCTGACGAACACGGCCTTCCGACCGCTGTGGGGCAGGGTCACCACCATCGGGTGGACGGCGTGGCGGACGTCCGCCAGGGTCCTGCCCGCGGGGAAGTCGGCCTCCCGGACGCGGTTCGACTCCTGCTCGGGGTCGTCGTAGTCGAGGATGTGGACGGCGCTGAGCGGCTCGATCCGCCGCCGGAGCTCCTCGGGGAGCAGCTCGTAGGCGCGGACGCCGTTGGCGAAGCTCGTCGGAGGCGACGTCGGCGAGACGTCGATGGCGTAGAGCGAGGTGCCGGCGCGGGGGCGGTCGCGGTAGGCGCCGTCGTTGTGGAAGAGCAGCCTCCCCGAACCGGCCTCCGCGGCGTTCTCGACGGCCTGGTTCGTCATGAACTGGTGGTAGGCGCCGTTGTCGAACCGCTGGAGCGGGCCCAGGTAGCGGACGAACCGGTCGTGGTCCTCGCCGCTGAGGCGCTGCCCGCGGACGACCAGCAGGAAGTGGGCGGCGAACGCCTCGCGGACCGTCTCGACGCCGCGGCCGTCCAGGGGTTCGGTGAGGTCCACGCCCCGCAGTTCTGCGCCCAGCGCGGCCTTGAGTGGAACGACCTCCACGGCCATCTCCTATCTCTGATAAGACTTAACAGAGTTAGAGCGTAGGAGGTGGCCCCTCGCAAGTCAACAGGCTGCCTGTGTTCTTTGCGGGCCTCGGGCGTCCACCATGGCCGCGCCAGGGGCGGGGCCGGTTCAGCGCCGGAACCGCGCCGCGATGGCGTCGGCGGCCTCGGCGGTGCCGGCGGCCCGCGCGACGGAAGCGGTCTCCGCCCAGCCGCTGTCGACCCGCGTCTGCTCCCAGCCCTGCCTGATGAGCCGCTTGGTGCCGCCGAGCGCGAACGACGACCTGGCGAGGAGCCTGCGGGCGAGGGCGTCGGTGGTGGCGGCCAGGTCGGGAGCGTCGCAGACCACGTTGGCGATGCCCCATTCGACGGCCTCGTCCGCGGTGAGCACGCGGTCGAGAAGCGTCATCTCCAGCGCGCGGTGCTCGCCCACGCTCCTCGGCAGGAGGTAGGACAGGCCGCAGTCCGGGGTCAGGTTGACCGCGCCGTACGCGGCCAGGAACGTCGCGTCGCGGCTCGCGACGACGAGGTCGGCGGCCAGCACGAGCGCAAGACCGGCTCCGGCGGCCACGCCCTGGACGCTCGCCAGCACGGGCTTCGGCATCTCCCACACCAACTTCGCGAACGAGTCGGCGGCCGTCGCGAGCTTGTACACGTAGGTCGCGGCGGCGTCGGCGGACGCGATGGCGGCGAGGTCGCCGCCGGCGCAGAAGCGCCGGCCCGCCGCCGCCAGCACCACGAGCCGGACCGACGCGTCGTCGCAGGCCGCCCGCGCTGCGGAGCAGAGCGCCAGGGCCAGGTCGAGGTCGAGCGCGTTCGCCGTCTCGGGGCGGTTGAGGCGGATACGGGCGACCCCGTCGACGACCTGGTACTCCACCGGCGCTGTCCCGCTCACGCGAATCCCTCCAGTTCGGCCGCACAACCGAATAAGCATCCCAATCATAGTCATATTATGATGGGACGAGGGGAAGGGACCCCCGATGGTGAGACGTCGGAAGCGCCGGCGTATGCCGACCCGGCCGCGGCGCGGCCTCAGATCGAGATCGTCAGAACTCGGTGCGCGCGGCGCCGTGCGTGGCGGCCGACGCCCACTGGACGGGACGGCGCGACAGGTCCCGGTAGGCGGCGAGCCACGAGGCCCGGCCCTCTTCGAGGTGCAGGCGCATCGCCTCTTCGGCGGCGTCGGGGTCGCGGGAGACGAACGCCTTGAGCAGATTGCGGTGGGCGTCCAGCGCGACGGCGCGGTGGGCGCGCGTGAACTGCCCGGCCACGACTCCGAAGGCGAGACCGCCCGCGACCGACTCCAGCGCCGCGGAGAACAGTTCGAGCACCTTGTTCTGCGCGGCCGCGGCCACCAGTTCGTGGAACCGGAAGTTCTCCTTGCGGAACAGCTCGCGGTCGTCGAGGTTGGCGGCCATCCGCTCGTTGCAGCCGGCCATCTCGGCGAGCGTCTCGTCGTCCATGTTCTCGGCCGCCATCCGCGCCAGCCTGGGCTCCAGCGCCTGCCGGGCGGCGAAGACCTCGGAGAACGGCACGCGCTCGAACTGCAACAGCAGCGTCAGCGCCTCGCCCAGATCCGAGGCGCGGGGCCCGCGCACGACCGGCCCGCCGTCGCGGCCGGAGCGGATGGTGAGCACGCCCCTGCTCTCCAGCAGGCGCAGCGCCTCGCGCAGGGTGCTGCGGCCGACCTGGTAGGTCTCGAGCATCTCGCGCTCGTTCGGCAGCCGCGTGCCCTCGGGCAGGTTCTCCGAGACGATGCGGTTGGTGAGGTCGCGCGCGACGATCTCGGACTGCTTCATCGGCCTCTGCACAGGACCTGACACGGGGGAGCCTTTCTTCTCGGCTGTTCGCCGCCCTCCAGCCTAGTACAACCTCCCCGTAATCTGTGACCACAAAATGCAGGGAAACGCTTCCAGGCACCGCGCGCTGGACAGACGTTCCCGCCTCCAAGGCGGCTGCGAACCCAGGGTGACGCCACCGGACTCGGGAGCCCGTTGTGGCGTTCACCACATCCCTCTATACTATGCGCATGGTTACTATGCTTGGCTGTCAGACGTCCTCGCGGCGTCGGGCCGTGCCCGGCCTGGATCGGGTCCACGCCTAGCGAGCAGACAACGTCGACCTCCGGCCGTCCGGAACGCGAATCGAGGAGCTCAGCATGAGCCAAGCACAGTCCTGGGAGACGCGGAGTTTCGTCGACCTGACCGACTACCGGGAGGTCGAGGAGGTCCTGCGGCGGGGCCGCGACTTCGTCGTCGCGGGCACCAAGGCGGAGTCCGACGAGTTCGTCCACGGCAGCCTCATCGCCATCGACGGGCGCGAGCACCTGAACCGCCGCCGCGCGCTCATGAAGATGATCAGGCCGTCGCAGCCGTGGGGCGCGGAGGGCGGGCTCGTCGACGCCGTCTACGCGCACAACCTCGGGCGCGTCCGGGACGCCGCCGAGCCCGCCGACGGAATGATCCGCTTTGACCTCATCGACTTCTGCAAGCGGGTGATCTGGCGCGTCACGGCCGCCTTCGTCGGGCTGGACGGGGTCGAGGACGACGAGACGGTCGCGCGGTTCCAGCGGCTGGGGACCGACGTCGTCAGCGGCCTGACCGTCGAGTACGCCGCGCCCGAGGAGCGCCGGCGGATCCTGGAGACCGCCCGGGAGGCGCGCCGCCAGATCCGCGAGGAGATGTACGAGCCGAGCATCGCGCGCCGCGAGGCACTGATCCGCGAGGCGGGCGACGATCCGGACAAGCGCGCTGCGCTTCCCGCCGACCTCCTCACCAGCCTGCTCCTGCTCCCCGAGGACGCCCGGCTCGACGACGAACTCGTGTTCCGCGAGATGGTCGCGATGCTCTCGGCCTCGGTCAACAACCCCGTCTCTCAGGCCGCCTGGGCCGTGGACGACCTCCTCGCGTGGCTCGCCGACCATCCGGAGGACCGCGCGCGGATCGGCGAGAGGGAGTTCGTCAACCTCGCCGTCAAGGAGTCGCTGCGCCTGCACCGGGCGTCCCGGCCGTACCTGGTCCGGGTGGCCGTCGAGGACACCGTGCTGAAGTCCAGCGGCCGCTTCGTACCGGCCGGCACCTGGGTCTCCGGCTGGGTGGAGAAGGCGAACCACGACCCGTCGGTCTTCGGCGCCGACGCCGACGCCTACAACCCGCACAGGACCGTCGAGGACCCGAAGGCGCCCCATTTCGGGGTCGCCTTCGGCGCCGGGCCGCACGTCTGCCTCGGACGCCCCATGCTCCTGTGGGAGCAGGGCCCGGAGGAGTTCCAGGGGATCCAGACGAAGATGGTGCGCTTCCTTCTGGAAGGCGGTGTCGCCAAGGATCCCGAAGGCGTCCAGGAACTCGTCGGTGTGGAGGGCAGCTTCCGGTACGTCCGCTACGACGTCGTGATGCCGCTGCCCCAGAACGGGACGATCTGACATGGCCGGCGGCGCCGACGACAGGCTCAAGCTCGTCCTCGACCGCACCGAGCGGGTCGCGGAGAACGTCCTCCTGCTCCGGTTCCAGGCGGTCGGCGGCGGCCCCCTCCCCTTGTGGGAGCCGGGAGCGCACCTCGAACTCCGGCTGCCCTCCGGGCTCTCCCGCCAGTACTCCCTGTGCGGAGACCCGGCCGACACGGACTCCTACACGTTCTGCGTCCTCAAGGAGGAGCAGGGGCGAGGGGGGTCCGTCGAGATCCACCGCGATCTCAAGGCCGGCGACGAGATCGAGGCCCGCCTTCCGCGCAACCACTTCCCTCTCGTCGACGCCCCCGAGTACGTGTTCGTCGCCGGCGGCATCGGCGTCACGCCGATCAAGGCGATGGCGGAGGAGGCGGAGCGCCGCGGCGCGGCCTGGCGCCTGGTCTACGGCGGCCGCTCCAGAGCGTCCATGGCGTTCGTCCCGGAGCTCACGGCCCTCGGCGGACCGCGGACGACGGTGGTCCCCCAGGACGAGGCCGGCCTTCTCGACGTGCCCGCCATCGTGCGGGCGCTGCCCGAGGACGCGCTGCTGTACTGCTGCGGTCCGGCCGGGCTGCTCGACGCCGTGACGGACGCGTGCACGGCCGCCGGGGTCGCGGACCGGCTGCACCTGGAGCGGTTCACGGCGTCGGGGACCGCGTCGGCGCCGGACGGCGAGGACACCGCGTTCGAGATCGAGCTCGCGGCCTCGGGCGTGACGCTGACGGTCGCGGCGGACGAGAGCATCCTCGAAGTGGCCAGGTCGGTCCGGAGCGATCTCGGCTTCTCGTGCCAGGAGGGCTACTGCGGCAGTTGCGAGACCCGGGTGATCGCCGGCCGGCCGGACCACCGCGGGACCCTCATGTCGCCCGAGGAGCACGACGAGGAGGGCACCATGCTGATCTGCGTCGGCCGCTCGTGCTCGCCGAAGCTCGTCCTCGACCTGTAGGCCCGCCGGACTTCCCCAGGACTCGCCCTGGCCGGTCGTCAGCGACCGGCCAGGGCGAGCACCTCCCCGGTCACCAGTTCCGGAAGCTCCTCGGGGATGTAGTGACCGGCCCCGGTCTCGCGGACGGTCATGTCGGTGAAGTACCGCGCGTACTGGTCGGCGAACGGGTCACCGCTGGGCATGACGCCGTCGCCGTGCACCGGGAAGCGGGTCGCGAACTGCCTGCCGTAGATCAGGAGCGACGGTCCGCGGAACCGCTTGCGGCGGTCCTCGGGGCCGAAGTCGTGGAACTCGTGCCGCCACGGGTGCGCGTCGATGCCGTCGCGGTGCAGCCACATGGCCGCCACCTCCCGTTCCGAGAGCGCCTGGTAGCGCTCGCCGCCGGGCGCGTCCGGATCCGCGATGACGCGGTGCAGCGGCATGGCGTAGCGGTAGTACTGGACGGCGTTGGCCTGCGCGGACGCGTCGAGGCTCGCGACGTAGTGGTCGATGTCCGCGTCCGAGAAGAAGGGCACCTCGCGCTCGGGCTGGGTGTTGCCGTAGGCGTTTCCAGGGCGCTCCCCAAGCACGGCTCCGGCGCGGCCGCCCAAGCGGACCCGGATCATGTCCGCCGCGTGGGACGCGAGGAACGCCTCGGGCAGCGGCTCCGCCTTGAACCAGTACGGGTGGGGGATGTCGGGCGAGATGACCGTGCAGGGCGAGTCGATGAGTCCCAGGCGCGTGAACAGCCCGGGATGGTCGACGGCCGCCTTGAAGGCGATCAGGCCTCCCCAGTCATGGCCGACCACGGTGACGTCCGACAGCCCCTCCGCCCGGCAGAACTCCCGGATGTCGGCGGCGAGGAGGGCGCGGCTCACCCGGGTGCCGGGCCTGTCGGTCAGGCCGTACCCGCGCGTGTCCACCGCGTAGGCCGGGTGTCCGTGGGCGGCCAGGGCGGCGACCTGGTGGCGGAACGCGTGCGAGGTCTGCGGGAAGCCGTGGATCAGCACGATCGGAACCCGGGGCCCGCCGATGCCGGCTGCCAGGGCGTGCATGGTCAGCCCGGGGGTCCGCACGAAGACCGATCGGGGGGTCGTTCCGGCCGGGGCGGCCGGCTCCGGTGACATCCGCATGCCGTTCGCTCCTCTCGTCCGTCAGTTCTGGATGCGCACCTGGAGCGGTCGCGCCGGGTCGGCCGATCCGAGCGACTCGATGGCCGCCGCCGCCTGGTCGAGCGGATACGCCCGCGAGGGGACGGCGTCCAGGTCCCAGGCGCCGTCGTTCAGCGCCTGGACGGCCTTCCGGAGGGACCGCAGCCCCTTGCTCCGGGGACCGGTGACGGTGAGCCTCCGCCGGGCGATCAGGTCGGCCTCGACTTCGAGCCTGCGGCCCGAGCCCTTCAACCCGGCCAGGACCAGCCGCCCGTCCCGGTCGAGCACGTGGAGGCCCTGCTCGACCGCCGACGTCGAGTAGGGCGTGGTGTCGACGACGACGTCCACGCCGTACCCGAGCCCGTCCCGCAGCTCGCCGGGGTCGTCGGAGGTCGTCTCGTAGGTGTCGTGGATCCCGAACCCGGCCGCGAGCGCGAGCCGTTCCCGGTCGCGGGGAAGGCCGACCCAGGCGACGCGCTCGGCGCCCGAGTGGACCGCGACCAGCGCGCAGGCGAGGCCGCGGGGGCCCGCGCCGAGGACGGCCACCGTGGAGCCCGGGCCGGCGCGGCCGGACTCGACCGTCCACTCGAACCCGTTGGCGAGCGGGTTGTGGAACGCCGCGGCGGCCGGTGTGACGTGCTCGGCGAGCGGGAGGAGCGTGGCGCCCGGCGCGAGGTACAGGTGCGTCGCCATCCCGCCCCACAGTCCGGGCGGCTCGTCGGGCGAGACGGTCCCGTAGGAGCGGGACCGGCAGTCCCCGCCCGCCTCGCAGTCCGCGCACCGTCCGCACCGGATCGCCGAGTTGACGACGACCCTGTCCCCGACGGCGACGCCGGAGGCGCGGCGCATCTCCTCCCCCATCGCGACGACCCGCCCGACGGGCTCGTGGCCCAGCGTCATGGGCATCGGGTAGCCGTCGAGGGCCGCGTCGTAGAACTCCGCGTCGGAGCCGCAGACGCCGTTGACCTCGACGGCGAGGACGCCGTCGCGGGGTCCGGCGGCGGGGATCGGGAACTCGCGGACCTCGATCCGCCGGGGGGCGGTGAGCACCGCCGCCCGCGCGGTCGCGGCCGTCGTCGGTTCCGTGGTCATGAGGACTCCCGAGAGAAGGCGTGCGGTCGGCTCATGCGGGCTCGACCGGCAGGAAGAACTCGTCCAGCGGCACGTCGTCCCAGAGGAGGCCCTGCCGGCTCATGTAGCGCATGAGGGCGTCGAGCGTGGGCGCGTTCGCCGCGAGCCCGTACGGCCAGGGGTCCCCGCCCATGATCCGCGTCTGCTCCTCCGCCGCGTGCAGCGCCCACGGGAGGGTGAGGTACGCGACGCTGGTCGACCACAGCCGCCGCTGGGCGCGGCGCTTGCTCTCGTCGAAGACCGCGAAGAGCCGGGGCGCCAAGGAGCGGTCGCCGTCCAGGACGGCGCGCTTGACCACGAGCACGTGCATCACCGGGAAGACTCCGGACCTGGCGAAGTACCTGCGCTCCTCGGCGAACGCGTCGGCGAAGAGGCGGCGCACGCCGGGTGCCGGCGGGGCCGTGCCGGCTCCTATCCATGCGTCGATCCGGCCGCCGAGGAGGTTCTCCTGCGGGGACGTCCCCGGCGGCGCGACCGCGATCTCGACGCCGGACGGGTGCCTGACCGCCTCCTCGTCCAGTCCGGTCGCCGCGCGGTGGGTGACCCATCGCAGGTCCTCCGGTGCCAGGCCGTACTCGTCCGCGAAGAGGCCGCGCAGCCAGACCGCCATCGTCATGCCGTACTCGGGCAGCCCGACGCGCCCGCCCCGCAGGTCGGCCGGGGTGCGCAGGTCGGAGTCCTCCCGCACGTAGACGTTGGAGTGCCGGAACGCGCGCGAGATCCACACCGGGAGCGCCACGAGGTCGCAGGCGTCCCGGAGGCGGGACCGCTCGGTCATGTAGAAGGACACCGACATCTCGCCGCCCGCGAAGTCGGGCGAGTCGCGCAGGGCGGCGAAGGCGTCCTTGGGACTGGCGAGCGTCTCCAGCTCCAGGGCGATCCCGGCGCGGGCGGCGAGGTCCGGTACGTCGGCGAGACGGTCGTAACGGCCGCCGAAGACGAACCTCAGGGGCCCGCTCATCGAGCGAGGGCCCGCGCCGGCGCGGAGCGGCGCTTGATCGGCCGGTCAAACATAGTTACCATGCACATATTATAGGAGCCCGGTCAGGCCCGCCGTCAACGTGCCGGACGGGCGACCGGACGCCGGGACGGCGCCCGGCGGGGGCCGACGGGCGCCGGTTCGCGTCACCGTCCCTCCCGTCCATGCCGGACGGCGCCTCGCCGCCCGCGAGCGCCCGGCGCCGCCCGTCCGCGAAAGGGAGGACACCGTGAGCAGTTCCGCCGAGGAGTCCGCAGCGCTGGTGGACATGGTGTCCTCCTTCGCGCGGGACGTCGTGGCCCCGCGCGTGGCCGAGTACGACAGGGCCGAAAGGCTGCCCCGCGACATCCTCGACCGGATGCGCGAACTCGGGCTGTTCGGAGGCACCGTCCCCGAGGAACTGGGCGGCGCCGGGCTCGACCACGCCACCTACGCGGCGGTCATCGAGGCGATGTCGACCGTCGACCACTGCCTCGGCGTCCTGATGAGCATGCCGTCCGCGCTGGTCGGTTCCGGGCTGCTCCGCCACGGCACGCCCGAGCAGCAGAGGAGATGGCTCGTCCCGCTGGCCGCCGGCGAGGTCTTCGGATGCGCGGGCGTCACCGAGCCCCAGTCCGGAAGCAACGTGGCCGCGATGGAGACGACCTACCGCCGCGACGGCTCCGGATTCGTGATCAACGGCGCCAAGACGTGGATCACCAACATCGACATCGCCGACTTCATCGTCACCTTCGCCACGCGCGACCGCGCCCTGGGACGTGCCGGGGTCAGCGCCTTCGTGATCCCGATCGGCACTCCCGGCCTGTCGACCCGTCCGTTCGCGGACAAGCTCGGCTTCCGCCCCCTGTGCAGCGGCGAGGTCGCGCTGCAGGACGTGCGCGTGGGCCCGGAGTGCCTACTCGGCGAGGAGGGCGACGGCTACCGCATCGCCATGGGGGCCGTGGAGCGCGGCAGGCTCTCGGTCGCCGCGCGTGCGGTCGGCCTCGCCCAGGGCTGCCTCGACGACTCGATCACGTACGCGCGCGACCGGGTCATCGCCGGGACGCCCATCGGGGACCACCAGCTCATCCAGCAGAAGCTCGCCGACATGGCCACCGGGATCCAGGCCGCCCGGCTCCTCGTCCGGCACTGCGCACGGGAGATGGACGCCGGCTCCCGCGCGCGGACGGAGACCAGCATGGCCAAGATGTTCGCCTCCGACGTCGCGCAGCGGACGGCGACCGAGGCCGTCCAGATCCACGGCGCCTACGGCGTCTCGCCCGAGTTCCGCGTCGGCCGCGCCTACCGCGACGCGAAGGTCTTCCAGCTCGTGGAGGGCACGAACGAGATCCACCGGCTGCTCATCTCGCGCGCGCTGCTGAACCCGCGCGGCTGACGGTCCGCCCCGGCGGACCCCGGCCGTCCCACCGGCCGCGGGCCGACTCTCCCGCAACGAAAGGCAACCACATGGCACCTAGCGACACCGTATGGGTCGACCTCCTCGGCACTGCGTTCGAGCAGCGCTTCTACGACGTCGGCGGAGTGCGCACCCGGAGCATCGAGGCGGGCGAGGGCCCCCCGATCGTGTTCCTGCACGGCGGCGGCGGACACGCCGAGACGTGGATCCGCAATCTCGGGCCGCACAGCGGGGACCGCCGCTGCCACGCCATCGACATGCTCGGCCACGGCTACACCGACGCTCCCGAAAGCTGCGGCTACACCACCGCGGAGGTGCTCGACCACGTCGTGCGCTTCCTCGACGCCGCCGGGATCGACCGCGCCGACTTCTGCGGCGAGTCGTTCGGCGGGCGCGTCGCCGCGTGGATGGCGATCAAGCACCCCGACCGCGTGGACAAGCTGGTCCTCAACACCTCCGGCGGGCTCCCCGCGACCGGGAGGCGGCAGGCCGAGGACGTGGTCGACCTGCTCGCGCGCACCACGGCGTCGCTGCGGCACGCCTCGGACGAGGCCGTCCGCTCCCGGATCCAGTGGCTGTTCGCGGACCCCGCGCAGGTCCCCGAGGAGTTCGTGCGCATCCGGCAGGCGATCTACGCGCGGCCGGGCGTCAAGGAGTCCCTCACCAAGCTGTTCGAGAGGCTCTTCGACCCCGAGGACGCGCGGCACTACTGGCTCACCCCCGAGCGGCTGAGCCGGGTGAAGGCGCCGACGCTGGTCATCTGGAGCGACGGCAATCCGATCCACTCGTGGGAGGACGCCCGCGCGGGGTTCTCCCACATCCCCGACGTGCGGTTCCATCTGATCAAGGAGGCCGCCCACTGGCCGCAGTTCGAGCAGCCCGAGGAGTACAACCGCGTGCAGGTCGGGTTCCTGCGCGGCGAACCGGCGCAGGGCTCCCGGCCCGGGGCCGTGACGAGTGCGGGGTGACCGGATGCTGCGCCATGTGGTCCTGATGACCTGGAAGCGGGAACTCGGGGAGGACGAGGCGGCGCGGGTGCGCGCCGCGCTGGACGACCTCGGCGCCCGCTCGCCGGACGTCCGGGCGTTCAGCCACGGACCCGACGCGGGGGTGCGGCCGGGCGGCGCCGACTACGCGCTGGTCGCGGACTTCGACGACGCCGACGGCTGGCGCGCCTACAGCGCCCATCCGGCGCACGACGTGGTCCGCGACGTGATGCGCGACCTCGTCGCCTCGCAGGTCGTCGTCCAGTTCGAGGTCGCCCCCGACCGGGAGGGTGCGGCGTGAACCCGGTGAGCCGCGCCGGCGGCCAGTTCATCGGCGGGCGCTGGGAGCGCTCGGCCGCGTCCGGCCGGCTCGACGTCGAGAACCCCGCCACGGGCGAGGTCGTCGCCCGTGTGTGCGAGGGGGGCGCCGCGGACGCCGAACGGGCGGTCCACGCCGCTCGCGACGCGTTCCCCGGCTGGTCGTCGACCCCTCACAAGGCCCGGGCCCTGATCGTCCGGGAGGTGTGCGCCCGCCTCGCGGAGCAGGCGGACGAGCTCGCCGAGCTCATCTCCACGGAGGTCGGCACGCCGCTGCCGCTCTCCAGGGAGGCCCAGGTCGCCCGCCCCACAGAGGTGCTCAGATCGCTGTGCGACGCGGCCTCGGAGGTCGCCTGGACCGAGCGCGTCGACAGCACGGTGGTCGTGCGGGAGCCGCTGGGAGTGGTGGTCGCCATCACCCCGTGGAACTTCCCGCTCCACCAGGTGGTCGCCAAGGTCGGCGCGGCACTGCTGGCGGGCTGCACGGTCGTCCTCAAACCGTCCGAGCTGGCGCCGCTGAGCGCCTACGCGCTGGCCGACGCCCTGCACGAGGCGGGTCTTCCGGCGGGGGCGTTCAACGTGGTGACCGGTCTCGGCTCCACCGTCGGGGAGGCGCTGACGGCGCATCCGGACGTCGACGGCATCTCCTTCACCGGATCGAGCGAGGTCGGGCGCCGGATCGGGGCGGTGGCCGCGGCGTCGGTGAAGCGGGTGGGCCTCGAACTGGGCGGCAAGGGGCCCTCGCTGGTGCTGCCCGGCGCCGACACCGGGGCGGCGGCGACGGCGACGGCCGCCCGCTGCTTCACCAACTCCGGCCAGGTGTGCGCGGCGCTGACCCGTCTCATCGTCCCCCGGGACCGGGTCGGCGCGGCCGAGGCGGCGCTGGCCGCGTTCGTCGAGGCGCAGCGGATCGGCGACCCGTTCGCCGAAGGCGTCACCATCGGCCCCTTGATCTCGGCACCGCACAAGGAGCGGGTGCTGGCGCTGCTGGCCCGCGGGGTCAGGGACGGCGCGCGCGTCGTCGCCGGAGGCCCCGGCGTGCCGGTGCCGTCCGGCGGGCACTACGTGGCGCCGACCGTCCTGTCCGACGTCGACCGCGCGATGGAGATAGCCAGGGTGGAGGTGTTCGGGCCGGTGCTCTGCGTGCTGGCCTACGACGACGTCGATGAGGGCGTCGCGATCGCCAACGACAGCGAGTACGGCCTCGTCGGCGCGGTCTGGGGCCCGGACGCCGAGGCCGCCGCGGCGGCCTCCCGGCTGCGCGTGGGGATGGTCGGCGTCAACGGCGGCCGGCTGAACGTCCGGGCTCCCTTCGGCGGCTACAAGCAGTCGGGGCACGGCCGCGAGTTCGGCAGGTTCGGCATCGAGCACTTCCTTGAGCTCAAGTCCGTCAACTTCCCGCCCGGCGGCCGGGTCACATGGCCCGAGCCGTGAGAACTCTCCCGCGCGACCCGGCATCCGCCCTGGACGGAACGGACTCCTTCCCGATAATCTGCATACTATGAATAGAGTAGCGCCGAAGTCGCGGCAGATATGGCATGCGGGATTCATCGTGGACGAACTCGAACCCGCCATGGACGAGCTGTCGGCGGCCCTCGGCGTGAAGTGGGCGGACCTCCACACCATCAAGCGCACCATGGAGGGCCCCGGCGGAGCCGCGTGGGACCTGGACACCCGCGTGGTCTTCTCGCTCGACCTGCCCCTGTCCATCGAGCTGATCGAACCCTCGCCCGGCACGCCCAACGTCCGGCGGGGCGACTCCGCGTTCCACCACCTGGGCTACTGGGGCGACGACCTGGTGGCCGAGGAGCGGCGGATGGCCGATCTGGGCCTGCCGTGCGTCGCGTTCCTCAGCGACCAGGCCGACCCCGCGCTACGCCGGATCCTGATCACCCAGGGGCCCTACGACGTGCTGCTGGAGGCCACCAGCACGCTGACCTCGCGTCCCGGCCTCGAACACTTCTACCCCAGCGGAGGACCGCGTTGATCTGGCACATCGCCTTCGCCGTCGACGACCTGGACGACGCGATGGAGCGGTTCGGCGCCGCCCTCGCCCTCGACTGGCTCCCGGTGAAGCACTACGTCGGCGAGTCGGTCGACCAGGACGGCCGCCCCTACACCCTCAGGACCCGCCTGACCTTCGCCACCGCCGGACCGTGCGCGCTCGAACTGTTCGAGCGGGTGCCGGGCACGCCCAACGAGCCGGCCGAGGGCACCGTCTTCCACCACATGGGCTACTGGACCGAGGACCTGTCCAAGGAGCGCGAGCGGCTCGCCGCCTGCGGCTGGCTGCACCGGGGCGGGCCCACCGAGCCCGACTCCCGCGCGGCGTTCTTCGCGAGCACGCTCGGCATCTTCATCGAGGGCTGCAATTCCACCATCGAGCGTCCCGGGCTCGAGAAGTACTACCCGGCATAGCGCCGGCCGGAGGGGCGGCCCGGTCGGCGCGGACGGACCGCCCCTCCCGGCCGGTCAGGCGCTGGACCAGCCGCCGTCCACGGTCATGACGGCCCCGTTGACATTGGACGCCTCGCCGGAGGCGAGCCAGGAGACGGCGGCCGCGATCTCGTCCGCCCTCGCTTTCGGCGGCATCGTCGCCTTGGCGAGGGCGGCCCGTTCGTACGCCCATCCGGTCCGCGGCGACTCGTTCGTGCCTGCGGACGCGTGCATCCCGGACTCGACGCCGCCGGGAAGGACGGCGTTCGAGCGGATCCCCCGCGGTCCGTAGCACCAGCAGATGCTCTTCACGAGGCCCAGCACGCCGTGCTTGCTCGCGGCGTAGCTGACGCCCGCCGGGCCCGCGCCCAGGGCGGCCCGGGACGCGACGGTGACGATGGCCCCGCCCCCCTGGGCGAGCATGCGGGGCAGGACGGCCCGCGACATCCTCATCACTCCGGTCAGGTTCACGGCGATCACGCGGTCCCACACGTCGTCGTCGAGGTCGCCGAGGGGCTGGTAGCCGTCCATGACTCCCGCGACGTTGGCGAGGACGTCCACGCGCCGTCCCACGGCCGCGACCAGCGCGTCCACGTCCGGCTGCGACGAGACGTCGGCCTTGTGGAGGGTGATGTCGAGACCGGCCGCGTCGAACTCCGCCTGGGCGCGCGCCCGGGCGTCGTCGCCGCGGTTGCAGCCGTGGACGCTGGCGCCCTCCCGGGCCAGCCTGACGGCGGTCGCCCTCCCGATGCCGTTCGCGGCTCCGGTCACGATGGCGATCCGGCCGGCGTGTCGCTGGACGTCCATCCCCTCTCCCTTCACTCGGGGCGCGGGGCACGGCCCGTCGGAACAGCCCGAACCCACATCATTGACAACTATAATCACAGTAAGCATGATGAGGCATCGGTGACCTCCGTCTCACCCGCAGGAGCCCCCATGACCTCACTGATCCGCCGTACCGCCGCGACGGCGCTCGCCCTGACCACCGGCGGAGCGCTGCTCGCCGGCTGCGGCAGCGGCGCGGCCGAAGACGCCAAGCGCCCCCAGGACCCCGCACAGGCGGCCCTGTTCGACAAGGCCGCCGACGAGAAGGGCGTCCACGTCTACTCGAACCTCGAAGAGGTCCTCAACGGACGTCTCGGCGACGGCTACGCCAAGGCCGTCGGCCTGCCCGCGACCATCGAGAAGATCGCCAGCTCGTCCATCAACACGCGGTTCGCCTCGGAGGCCGAGGCCCGCGCCGTGCGCGCCGACATCCTGATCAGCGCGGACTGCTCCTTCGTCAGGGCACAGGTCGGCAAGGGCACCGTCACCGCCATGAACAAGGCGGGCGTCCCCGGCTACGACGCCTTCCCGCAGGACTTCACGTTCGACGGCGGAGCGGTCCCGTCGATCCAGACGGCGCCCTACGGGATCGGCTACAACACGAAGAAGGTCGACAAGTCGGACGTGCCGACCACCTGGGACGCCCTGCTGGCCCCCCGGTGGAAGGGCAAGATCCTCATGACCACTCCGAAGGGGTCGGTCACGCGCACCCAGGTGTACGACTTCCTCATGGAGAGCCGCGGCGAGCGGTTCCTCCGCGACCTCGGCAAGCAGGCGGCGCGCTTCTACCCCGACACCGGCCAGGCCGTGGCGGCCCTCGCCGCGGGTGAGGGCGACATCCTCATCCCGACCGCCGGCCAGGTGACCGGGGCCGGCGCGAAGAAGGGGGCGCCACTCGCCTTCACCCTTCCCGAGGACACCACCGGCGCACCGCTGTGCGTCGGCCTGAGCGCGCAGGCCCCGAACCCCAGCGGCGCCCGCCTCTTCCTGAGCTACCTGCTGTCGAAGTCCGGCAGCGAAGCGGTCAACGGAGTGGCCGACCTCTACACCGCGGGGCCGTTCGGCCAGGGCGTCGTGCTCGGCGACAAGTACAAGCAGCCGGCGACCGTGACCGAGGAGATGTCCGCCAAGGTCGGCGCTGCGCTCGGCGACGGCTGACCCGCACCATGGACGCCGTCACCCCACTCATGTCGCGATCGCGCTCGACGCGTCGGCCCACCCCGTTCAGGCTCGTCTCGCTGGCCGTCATCGCCGTGGTCGCGGCGCTGATCGCCTACCCGTTCGCGCGGGTCGTGTGGCGCCTGTTCTGGGTGGACGGCGCGCCGAGCGCCGATCCGGTCGTGCGCGCCTTCACCGCGCCGGGCGTCGGCGAGCTGGTCCGCGACTCCACGCTCGTGGTCGTCACCGCGGGCGCGTGCGCGGTCCTCGCCGGCTCGCTGCTGGCCTGGCTCAACGAGCGGACGGACGCCCGGATCCCGGGCGTCACCGACATCGTCCCGCTGATGCCGTTCCTGCTTCCCTCGATCGCCATGGCGATCGGCTGGACGCTGCTGCTCTCCCCGGGCGCGGGGCTGCTGAACGTGCTGCTCCGGAACCTGCTGGGCCTGGTCGGCGTCGAGATCGAGAACGGGCCCCTGAACATCTTCTCGATGCCCGGCATGATCTTCTGCTACTTCGTCGTGCTGGTGCCGTACGTCTTCCTGTTCGTCTCCGCCGGGCTGCGCAGCATGCCCGGGGACCTCGAAGAGCAGGCCCGCGTCGCCGGCGCGGGCACCGCCCGCGCCTTCCGGCGGGTCACGCTGCCCGGCCTCAAGCCGAGCATCGCCGCGGCCTCGGTCATCGTCGTCTGGTTCGGGTTCGCGATGTTCTCCATCCCGCTCATCATCGGCACGCCGGCGCAGATCGACGTCCTGACGGTCCGGATCGTGCGCCTCATCAACTTCACCTATCCGCCGCGGACCGACCTGGCGGTCTCGCTGAGCCTGTTCATCCTGGTGATCGTCGGAGGCGCCTGGGCCCTCCAGGTGCGCATCATGAAGAGCGGGATGTTCGCCCAGGTCGGCGGTCGCGGCGGCCATGCGAGCACGCTGCGCCTCGGGCGGCTGCGGTGGCCCGCCCGCGTCCTCGTCGCCGGCTTCCTCGTCGTCTCCGGCGTCCTGCCGGTGCTGGGCCTGCTCATCACCGCGCTCAACGGCTTCTGGACCCCTGACATCAACTGGAGCGGCCTCGGGTTCGCGTCCTTCCGGCGCGTCTGGGAGGACGGGCCGACGGTCGCGGCCTTCGGCAACAGCCTGCTGCTGGGCGCCGTGGCCGGTACGGGCATCATCCTGTTCGCCGCGCTGATGGCGGTGCACGTCCGGCGCTCCGGGGGCGTGGTGACGCGCCTGCTGGAGGCGGCCATCCGGCTGCCGATCGTGGTCTCGGGCTTCATCGTGGTCGTCGGGATGATCCTGGCGTACTCGGGGCCGCCCTTCGCGCTCCAGGGCACGTTCGCGCTGTTCGTCATCGCGTACATGGCCACGTCCATCCCCCAGGCGTCCATCGTCTCCGACGCCGCGGCCGCCCAGGTGGGCGACGACATGGCGGAGGCGGCGGCGGTGTCGGGGGCCGGGGAGGGCCGGACCTTCGGCCGCGTCCAGCTCCCGCTCATGGCCCCCGGGCTCGTCGCCGGCTGGACGCTCGTCTTCGTCAACATCACCGGCGACATGGAGGTCGCCTCGATGCTCGGCTCCAGCCGGCAGCCCGTCGTGGGGTTCCAGCTCCTCGACACCTACAACAAGGGAGAGTTCGCCGATCTCGCCGCCATGGCCCTGATGCTCGTTCTGCTCACGACGCTGTGCGTCCTGGTCGGAACCGGTCTGGGCCGGCGGCTCTCCGGCCGATCCGAACGCCGAGTCAGGACAGCGAGGAACACGTGAGCAAGGTGACGTCCGCGCGGCCCATCACCAGTCCCCTGGTGGAGGTCGAGGACCTGCGCAAGTCGTTCACGCGGCGGGACGGCCAGACCGTGCCCGCGATAGACGGGGTGTCCCTGGAGATCGCCCTCGGGGAGTTCGTCGTCCTGCTCGGGCCCAGCGGCTGCGGCAAGACGACGCTGCTGCGCTGCCTGGCGGGGCTCGAAGAGCCCGACGACGGAGAGATCCGCATGCGCGGCAGGACCCACTACTCCGGCCGGTCGCGGGTCTTCCTCCCGCCGGAGCGGCGGAACCTCAGCATGGTCTTCCAGTCGTACGCGCTGTGGCCGCACATGACCGTCTACGACAACGTCGCGTTCCCGCTGCGGCACCGCAAGGTCCCCAAGCACGACATACCCCGGCGGGTGGCGCGCACCCTGGAGCGGATCGGCATCGGGGACCTCCGGAACTCCTACCCGTCCCAGATAAGCGGGGGTCAGCAGCAGCGTGTCGCCCTGGCCAGAGCCCTGGTCACCAACGACGAGCTGGTCCTCTTCGACGAGCCGCTGTCGAACGTCGACGCGAGGGTCCGGGACGAGCTGCGCTTCGAGCTGCTGGAGATGCAGCGGGAGATCGGGTTCGCGGCCGTGTACGTGACGCACGACCAGGGCGAGGCCATGGCGATGGCCGACCGGATCGCGGTCCTCGGCGGCGGCCGGATCCGGCAGCTCGGCTCGCCCCGGGACGTGTACACGCGGCCGGCCTCCCTCGAGGTCGCGACGTTCATCGGAACCGCGAACCGGATCCCCGGCACCGTGCTGGCGGTGGACGGCGACGGGCAGATGGTCGCGGACACGCAGCTGGGGAAGGTGTGGGCGACCGACCGGGACCGCAGCCTGGAGGCCGGGGACGACGTGGTGCTGATCTGGCGCCCGGAGAGCGCGGTGGTGGCGGATGAGGCGCCCGCGGGTCCCAACACCTGGCCCGCCTCGGTTGCCGCCTCGGTGTTCGTCGGCACCCACACCGAGGCCGACCTGTCCGTGGGGCCGCTGAGGCAGCGCGTGTGGAGCGTGGGCCGCGACCTGCCCGCTGCGGGCAGCAGCGCCCACGTCTCGGTGCCCGCCTCGAAACTCCTCGCGTTCCGCGTCTGAGGTACACGCGGCGGTTCGCAAGGGCGCGCCATGCGGAAGGGCCCGGTCGGAGAGACCGGGCCCTTCTGCCGCCTGCCGCGTGGTCGCGGTCAGAGCGAGGCGATCCACTCCTTGGCCGACACGACGTCGGCCTGGCCGGGGAAGACCTTCTCCATGAGGACCCTGTGGACCTCCTCGTCGGTGTCGGCGCACGCGTCCGACAGGACGGTGATTCCGAAGTCGGCGTCGGCGGCGTGCCGGACGGTCGACAGGACGACACCGCTGGTGACGACGCCGGCGAGCACGAGGCGGGAGACGCCGAGCCCGCGGAGGAGCGAGCCGAGGTCGGTGCCGGCGAACGCGCTGACGCGGCGCTTGGTCACGACGAAGTCCTCCGCGCCGCCGCCCAGGGCGGAGTGGACCGCGGTGGCCGGCTCGGTCTCCAGGAAGGCGTCGCCGTACCCGGCGAGCGGGGCCATGCCCTTGTTCGAGGGGTTCACCTCCGGGTAGCCGGGCCGGAAGGCGACCCGGACGAGGACGACCGGGACGTTCGACGCCCGGGCGGCATCGACGGCCGCCACCGCCGCTGCCAGGGCAGGGCTCTCATCGCCTCCGACGGCCTGGAGGACGACGGGTTGAAAGTCCATGACGAGCAGGGCCTGGTCACTCATATGTGCTTCCTCATCTGTCGGGACGGGGGGCGGGGTCTGCGGCGGCCGGGCGCCGCGGCCGCGCGGTCGCGGCGCCCGGCCGAGGACGGAGCGCTCCACCGGGGAGCGTTCAGCCGAGGACGGGTCCGGCCTCCATGCCGCCGTCGACGAGCAGGTCCGTGCCGGTCACCCAGGAGCTCTCGTCCGAGGCGAGATAGAGGGCGGCGTTCGCGATGTCGCTCGGCTGCCCGCTGCGGGGGATGGGCATCTGGTCGAAGAACTCGGCCGGCACGCCTGCCGCGCGCGACATGGGCGTGTCGATCTGGCCCGGCACGATCGAGTTCACCCGGATGCCGGTGCCGCCGAAGTCGAGGGCGGCCGTCCGCACCAGCGAGGACGCCGCGGCCTTGCTGGCGGCGTAGGGGCCGAGGGACTTGCAGGCGAAGGTCACGCCCGCCATGGACGTGACCACGACGATGGCGCCGCGGCCGCCCCGCCGCATGCCGGGCGCGACCGCCTGGATGCCGTGCAGGGTGCCCATGACGTTGACCTCGAAGGCGGTCCGGAACTGCTCGGGGTCGACGGTGTCGACCGGGCCGGGGACCATGATCCCCGCCGTCTGGACGAGGATGTCGGGCTCGGCGCCGAAGGCCGCGGCGCACGCCTCGACCGCGTTCCGCCACTGCCCGGGATCGCGCACGTCGAGCGCCGTGTACCCGGCCGTGGGCCCGAGGTTCTGCGCGACCGCCTTGCCCTCGGACTCCGGCAGGTCGCACACCATGACGGAGGCGCCTTCGGCCACGAAGAGCTCGGCCACCCCCTGGCCGATCCCGCCCGCGCCGCCGGAGACGATCGCGATCCGGCCGTCCAGGCGGAGGCGGCCGGCGCGGCTCCGCGGGCCCTCTTCCGAAGCGTCGTGGGGTCGGACCGACGTCATCGCGCTGCCCTTTCGCCGAGGCATCCCCTAAAGGGGGTAAACATGCCTATGTTATGACTGTTCACGTGACCGACCATACAACCCGCGGATGTGACGAGCAATACATCCAGTCCAGGTTTCGCGCCCATCGTCCGGAGTGCGAACCAGGCCTTGAGACAACGGATACGGAGGTCCGCCGCCCGCTCGGCGCCACCGGACGGACCGGGACGGAGCGCCCCTGTCACGCGTCACCGCGCGGAATGGCGGCGGGAACGTTCGCGTCGGCAGCCGACGCCGCCCCACGCGTGGCGGCCCGTTCCCGGACGGCCCGTCTGAAGGCGGCGGTGTCCTGGCCGAGCGACCGCGCCGGGGGCAGGTCCGCGGGCCGCCGGCCGTCGAACAGGAAGGGGGCCCGCACGGACCGGACCGTCCCCTCGGTCGGGTGCTCCACCTCCTGGAACAGCGCGGCGGCGGCCAGGTGGCCGTCGGTGAGCAGGTCGGGCAGCGACCGGACGCGCGCGTGCGGGACGTCTATCTCCGCCAGGACGTCGAGCCACTCCCCCGTGGTCCGCCGGAGCAGCTCGGCGGCCACGAGGGCGTAGACCTCGTCGATGTTGGCCGTCCGTCCGGCGAGCGTGGCGAACCTGGGATCGTCCACGAGTTCGTGCCGGCCGATCCGGCTCAGGAAGGCCGTCCAGTGCCGGTCGGTGTAGAGCATCAGGCTGATGTGGCCGTCCCGCGTGGGGAAGGGCCTGCGGTGCGGCGACGCGGTCCGCGGATAGAGGGCGGGGCCGGCGACGGGTTCGTAGGTGAGACCGCCCATCTGCTCGACGGTCGTGAAGGCCACCATCGCCTCGAACATGGGGATCTTGACCGACCGCGGCGGACCGCCGGCCGCCCGCGACGCCAGCTCCGCGCAGATCGCGAGCGCCGCGTACATGCCCGCGGTCTTGTCGGCCACCGCCGTGCGCACGTAGGCGGGCTCCCCGCCGTTCCCCTGCACCCAGGCCATGCCGGACTCCGCCTGGATCGTGTCGTCGTAGGCGGGCCGGTCCTCGTAGGGCCCCGGCCCGAACCCCACCAGCTCGCAAAGCACGGTCCCGGCCGCGGTGAGCCGCTCCGGCGTGAGCCCGAGCCGCGCCGCCGCACGCGGGCGCATGTTGTGGACGACCACGTCGTACTCGGGCAGCGAGCGCGCGAGCAGCTCGCGGTCGGCGGCCCTGGAGAGGTCGAGGACGACGGACCGCTTCCCCGCGTTGAGCGCGAGGAAGATCGGGGACATGGCCGGGGTCCGCCCCGGGGTGAGGTGCCGCACCACGTCCCCGGCCGGGGGCTCGATCTTGTCGATCCGGGCGCCGAGCTGGGCGAGCAGCAGCGTGCAGAAGGGCCCGGACATGGTGCCGGTCAGGTCCAGGACGCGGACGCCGTGCAGCGGCCCGCGCGCGCTCCGGCCGGCCTCATCGGCGGGTGCGGTCCCGCGTTCGCGGCCGTCCACTCAGAACCCCGCCGGCGGCTCGTAGACGTCCTTGGCCTGCAGGCTCCGGACGAACGTCCTCGGCCGGTGGGTGCCCGGGGCGACGGTCCCGTGCTCGAAGCAGAACTCGATGCCCAGCCCTTCCGGAAGGCCCTCGAAGTAGAAGCCGATCGACCCGGAGGTCTCGTGGCGGATGAGGTCGTCGCGCAGTTCGAGGCCCGCGCGGCGGACCACCGCCCTGGCGCGCATGACGTCGTCGAAGCTCTCGGTCTGGAAGCAGACGTGGTCGACGGAACGGGGCGCCCCGGGACGGCGCTGGAGCACCAGCGAGTGGTGGGCGCCGTCGGACGCGTGCAGGAAGGCGGTGGTGTCCTCGATGAAGTCGGAGACGCCCAGCCCGAGCACGCCCGTGTAGAAGGCGAGCGCGGCGTCGAAGTCGGAGGCGGACACCGCGACGTGCACGAGGCGTTCGAGCCGCGCCCACTTCGGCTGCGCGCCGCCCGCGATGCCGGCCATCCCCCTGAACACCTCGACCTCGGTGCCGTCCGGGTCGGTGAACCGAACGGCCTCCTGGACGAAGTCCGCCCGGAAGTCGCGGGAGCGCTCGAAGTCGACTCCCGCGCCCGCGAGGGCCTTCTCGAGGTCCTCGAACGCGGCTCCGGAGTCGAGCTCGAAGGCCATCCTCACCAGGCCCGGGGGGCGGGACGGGTCCTCCCGCAGTTCGATCCAGTGGTGCTCCCCGGCGCCGCCGAGGAAGGCGCGGTCGTCCGTCCTGCCGTTGAGCTGGAGCTGCGCGCAGTTCTCGAACAGGTCGACGGCCGGGCCCAGGTCGGCGACGGCGAGGGTGATGTAGCCGAGACGCGATAGAAGCATGCTGACTCCACGGGTTCGGGGCACGACAGGCATCCGTTAAATCTAGATACCATGTGCATATTTTAGGGGGCGCGACCGTCCGCCGGTCAATCGCCGCCCGGGGTCTCCCGGTCCCCGGAGTCGGCGAGCCGTACGAGCAGGGGCACCGCCCGGGCGAGGACCTCCCGCTGCGCCGCGGTGAACTCGCGTTCGAGGACGCCTCGGATCCAGTCCTCGCGGACGCGCCGGTCCGCCTCCAGCTCCCTCCGGCCGTCCAGGGTCAGCGACACGTGCACGTTCCGGCGGTCGGCCGGATCGCGCCGGCGCGCGACCAGCCCGCGCCCTTCCAGGGTGCCGAGGCTCGACCAGACGGTCTGCGCCCGCAGGCCGTTCTCGGCGGCGAGTTCGCTGGCCGTCGCGTGCCCGCGTTCCGCCAGCCCGCTCAGCAGGACGCTCTGGGACCAGGTGAGCGTGGTCCCGCTCTCGTGCCTGACGCGCCGGATCAGCCGTCCCGCGGCGGCGCGCATGTCGGCGGCGAGCCGCGCCGCGTCGCCCGCCGGCGCCGCGGACACGACGGCGCCGGCCGTTCCGGCTTCCCGGGGCGGGATCCGCCCTCCGGTCGCGACCGGCGCGGTCGGGGCCGGGGCGGCCGGGGTCCGCGGCCGGTCCACCGCCGCGGACCCCGCCGGCCGGCTCACCAGTTCAGGGTCTTCAGGACGAGCCGGCGGAGGGTGCGCGGATTGTGGTCGACCTGGCCCGTCCGGGCGTGCTGGACCGCGCGGTTGTTGAACAGGACGAGATCGTCGTTCACGTAGTGGTGGGTGTAGATGTTGTCCTCGTCGTAGAGGGCGGCGAAGAGCATCTGGAGGAGATCCTCCCCCTCCTCGGAGTCCGGGCCGTACTCGACGATGTGGCTGGTGTTGAACTCGTTGACGAACAGCGCCTTCCGCCCGGTGTGCGGCACGGTGATCACGACCGGGTGCTCGGCGGCCTGGATGCTGGACAGGTCGGCGCCCTCGGGGTAGTCCGACAGCCGCATCCGCTTCTGCTCGGCGTCCTCGTCGTCGAGGTCGAACATGTTGTAGGCGTGCAGGCCCTCGATCCTGGCCTTGATCTCCTCCGGCAGGTTCTCGTAGGCGCGCACGCTGTTCGCGAAGGCGGTGGGAGGGGATGTGGGCGAGACGTCCTGGGCGTAGAGGCAGGTGCCGGCCGCGACGTCCTCCCGGTAGGCGCCGTCGTTGTGGAAGAGCAGCCGGCGGCTGCCGGCCAGGCTGGGGTTGTCCTCGATGACGTTGGAGAGGTACTCGACGGTCGTGCCCCACCGGAAGGTGTGCAGCTCGCCGAGCGTGGTGACGAACCGGTCCTGGTCCTCGTCGGCGAGCTTCTGGCCTCGGACGAGCACGACTCCGCCGGTGTCGAACGCCTCGCGCAGGACCTCGACCTCGTCAGGGCCGAACGGCTTGGACATGTCGACGTCCTGCAGCTCGACGCCGATGCTGCCGGGGAGTGGGACTGCCCTCATGCTGATGCCTTTCTCGACTAGCGGACAACGTCGGCCTGCCTCCGCACCACGGCGAGAGCCGCCGGCGACCGGGATCAGACCAGCCGATGTTCAGGAGTCCTGAACCTTTAGGCTGATCATATTAAGCATGTTCATGAGCCTTGACAAGAGCCCGCAGGCGCGGACCTGCCGGGACGCCCGAGGGTCACAAGTGCTGTCAGGCTCCGTCGGACAGGAAACCTGCTCAGGCTTCCTGTCCAACTAGTAATATTCTTATGATGATTATCTATTTGGGGTCTCGGATGCCATGAGCCCGTGCCCGGCACCGCCCCCGGCCGAGGACCCCGGAGCCCCCTTCGGCTGGCGGTTCTCGGCGCCGCTGATCCTGGGCGCGACCCTCAACCCGGTGAACAGCTCGATCGTCGCCACCGCGCTCGTCCCCATCGCGACGGCCATGGACTCGTCGGTCGGCCGGGCGGCCATCCTGGTGACCGTCCTGTACGTGGCCAGCGCGGTGGCGCAGCCCGCCATGGGACGGTTCGCGGACCTGCTCGGACCGCGGCGCCTGTTCCTCGCGGGCGGCCTGCTCGTGGCGGCCGGCGGCGCGGTGGGCGCCCTCGCCCCGAACATGGCGGCGCTCCTGGCCGCACGCGTCCTGCTCGGAGTCGGCACCTCGGCCGCCTTCCCGACGGCGATGCTCATGATCCGCCGACGCGCCGACGCCGCGGGCACCCCGGCCGGCGGCACGCTCGGCGCGCTCGTGCTCGCCAGTCAGGTCACCGTGCTGCTCGGGCTCCCCCTCGGCGGGCTCCTCGTCAGCCTCGCCGGCTGGCGCGCCACCTTCTGGATCAACATTCCCCTGGCGCTGGCGGTGTTCGCCATGGCCGCCCGCTGGTCGCCCGCGGACGGTCCCGTGCCGGACCGTGGCGTGCGCCGGATCGTCGCGGACCTCGACGTCCTCGGCATGGTGCTCTTCGGCGGCATGCTCTGCCTCCTGGTCGCGTTCCTCGCCGACCCGCACCCGGAACGCTGGCCATGGGCGGCCGCCTCCGCCGGGCTGGGCGCGGGGCTCCTGTGGTGGGAGCCGAGGGCCCGGCGCCCCTTCATCGACGTGCGGTCACTCCTCGGCAACACGAGCCTCACCCTCACCTACGCGAGGACCGCCGGCACGATGCTCGTCGCGTACTGCGTGATGTACGGGCTCACCCAGTGGCTCCAGGAGGACCGGGGCCTGTCGGCGACGCTGACGGGGATGCTCATCGTGCCGATGAGCGCGGCCGGCGCCCTCGTCACCCGTCCCGTCTCGAAGCGCGGCCTGGTCAGGGGGCCGCTCACCGCGAGCGCCGCCCTGGCCCTCGCCGTCGCGGCGGCCATCAGGTTCACCGGCGGCGGCACGCCGCTGGTGCTGGTCGTCGCCCTCACGACCGTGGTGGGGGTGGCGATCGGGCTCGCGACGGTCGGCAACCAGGCCGCCGTCTTCGTCCAGGCCGGCCCCCAGGAGACCGGTATCGCCGCGGGGCTGCTGAGGACCTCCGGCTACGTGGGCGCGATCGCCTCCGGCAGCCTGGTCGGCCTGGTGTTCCGGGACGGCACGGACGACGCGGGCCTGCACCGCATCGGGGACGTGCTCATCGGAGTGACCGCCCTCGTCCTCGTCCTCACGCTCCTGGACCGCAGGCTGCCGCGCGAACTCCGGTCCGGGACGGCCGGACCCCGCTGAGGCCCGCCGGACGGGAGGCGGCCGCACGGCAGGCGCGCGGTGGACGGTGATCGGGCTCACGGCGGGACCGGCGTTCACTCCGGGCCGCCGGAGGCGGCGCGGTCGCGGATCGATGCCAGCACGAGCCGGTGCAGGTCCCGCATTCCGGCCCTGATGCCGTCCTCGGAGTGGCCGGCGGTGGCCACGACGCCCGTGGTGTACACGATGTTGAGGGCCGCGAGCTCCCTGGCGCAGGCGGCCGCGTCGGCGACGCCGTAAGCGCGGGCCACCGGCTCGATGAACTCGGCCATGAGGGACAGGCCGCGCTGGTCGACCTCGCGCATGATCGCCTGCGCCTCGTCGTTGCCGTCGTCGTGCAGGCGCAGCGAGGTGAACAGCCGGAACAGCGCCCGGCGCTCGGCGACGAGGTCGGCGGCCGTCCCGTAGTAGGCGGCGAGGCGCTCGCCGGGCGGGCCCGACGGCTCGTCGGCCGCCGGCAGGCCGGCGAAGAACTCCTCGTTGCCGCGGATGAGCACCGCCCGCAGCACTCCGGCCTTGCTGCCGAAATGGTGGTAGACCGAACCGACGGGGGCACCGGATGCGGCGCAGATCTGGCTGATGGTCACGCTCGCGTAGCCTCGCGCCCCGAACAGCCGCTCCGCCGCGTCGATGACCTGGTCACGGGTGCCCTGCGGGTGGACCATGCCGGGAGCCTAACCGACCCTCGCCGCGTCGCCGGGGGTGGCGAGCCGCGCCATCGCCGGCGATCTGGAGATCGCCGCGGCGGCCTGGCGGAGCGGGCCGACCAGCACCTGGCCGCTGCCCGCGGAGGCCGGGAAGGCCACCGAGAGGGCCGCGACGGCGCGGTCGTGGACCAGCACCGGAACCGCCACGCATGCCAGCCCGTCCGCGGACTCCTCGCGGTCGACCGCGAAGCCGGCCGCCCTGATGCCGTCCATCTGGCGGCGCACCTGCTCCGCCGACGCCAGCGACGCGGCCGTCCGGCGGCGCAGCGGCTCGGTGAGGGCGACCGCGGCGCTCCCGCCTCCGGAGAAGGCCAGCAGCGCCTTGCCGACCGCGGTGCAGTGCGCCGGGAACCGGGCGCCGACCGCCGCCGGCGTGGGGACGGACTTGCGGCTGAGCAGCTTCGCCAGGTAGACGACGTCGGCGCCCCGCAGGACCGCCAGGTGCAGGGTCTGCCCGGTGTACCGGTGCAGCTCCTCCAGGTGGACGAGCGCCGCCTCGCGCAGCGCGGCCTCCGGCGGCAGCGTCCCCAGCGTGAACATGCGGAGGCCGACGCGGTACCCGCCTTCGGTCTGCTCCACGGCACCGATCTCGACCAGCATGGCCAGCACCCGGTGCGCGGTGGACTTCGGCAGGCCGCTGCAGCGCGCGATCTGGGCCAGGGTCAGTACCCGGTTCCGATGGCTGAACGCGCCGAGGACGGCGAACGCCTTCCAGAGCACGGACGGCGCGCCCCCGGCCGACGACTGGTCGATCACGAGTCGACCTCCCACGGTGAGCTGCTAGAACGAGCGCTCTAGAACAGGTATTCCAGATGGTAGGCCGCGAGATCCGGTCCGCGCAACGACCCGTTTCCGCAGCGGAGCGGCCTTTCGCGCGAGGCGTCCCGGTGTCCGGAACGTCCCGGCGCCGCCGCCGAACGTCGGCCGTAGCCTCACCGCACATCCGTCCGGCGCGGCGGCGAGCTCGTTCTGGAGGTCCAGTGGCGGCCCGGGAGCATTACCTCATCGTGGGCGGCAGCGCGGCCGGGGTCGCCGCCGCTTTCGCCCTGCGGCGAAGCGGCTTCGACGGACGGGTGACCGTCGTGGAGGCGGGCGCGGAACCGCCCTACGAGCGCCCTCCCCTGTCCAAGGGGCTCGGCGCCGGAGGGGCCGTGCCGCTCCGGCCCATCGCGCCCGCCGAGGACTACCGGACGGCGGAGGTCGACCTGCGCCTGCGGAACCGGGTGGACAGGCTCGATCCGGCGCGGCGCACGGTACGACTCCGCGACGGGAGCACGCTGCGCGCCGACCGGGTCCTGCTCGCCACCGGCGCGTCCGCGCGACGGCTCACCGTCCCGGGCGGCGGTCTGAACGGTGTCATGACCCTGCGGGACGCCGACGACGCGCGGCGGCTGGCGGCGGCGATCGGCACCGGCGGACCGGTCGTCGTCGTCGGCGGCGGGTTCATCGGCATGGAGGTCGCCGCCGCCGCGCGCGCGGCCGGATGCGACGTCACCGTGGTGGAGGCGTCCGCGCTGCCACTGGCGGGCGCACTGGGGCGGCCGCTCGCCGAGCTGGTCACGGCCTTGCACCGCGAACACGGGGTGCACGTGCGCACCGGCGCGTCGGCGGAGGCGTTCCACGGCTCCGGGACGGTGGATGAGGTGCTGCTGTCCTCAGGGGCGCGGCTACCCGCCGCCGCCGTCGTCACGGGGGTGGGCGTCGTCCCCAATGACACGCTCGCGACCGGCGCCGGAGTCCGTTGCCAGGGCGGCATCGTCGTCGACCTTCAAGGCCGGACGTCGCACCCGTGGATATGGGCGGCCGGTGACGTCACCGTGCAACCGCACCCGCACCTGGCGAGGGCCGGGCGCATCGAGCACTGGGACAACGCCCTGCGGCAGGGCGACGTGGTGGGCGCCGCCATGGCCGGCGGCCTGCGCGCCCATGACGGGCTGCCGTACTTCTGGTCCGAGCAGTACGGCCTGACCCTGCAAGTGTTCGGCAGGCCCCGCACGGGCGACGAGCTGCTGCTGCGCCCGGGCGCCGGCCCGCGGCGCTTCCTGGCGCTGTGGCGGCGCGGCGGAGCCGTCGTGGCCGCCGCAGGCCTGGACACCGTGCGGGACCTGGCCGCGGCCAGGAAGCTCATCGAGACCCGGGCCATGGTGTCCGCCGGGAAGCTGCTCGACCCGGAGGCCGACCTGCGCCTCCTCGCCCGGTCGTGAGCCGTTCCTGCGTCCGCGGCCGCCGTGGACGTCAGTGGGGGTGGGGACGCCGATGGCCGGCGGGGTAGCCGCCGGCCATCGGCAGATGCCGCCCGCGAGTCACCACTCGGTCGCGGGATTCGCCGGACGGGCCGGTGTACCGAAGCCGCTGACGTCGAACACGGTGCCCGTGACGGTCGCGGACTCCTGCCGTGCCGCGAGCAGGACGTAGGCGCCGACGTAGTCGGCCGGGCGCGCCGCCCGGTGCAGCGCGGAGTGCCGCCGGAGCAGCTCGTCGATGGGGACGGCGTCCGAGATGGAGGTGCGCTCCATGCCGAGCGCCTCCGGCCCTCGCAGATCGGTGGCCATGCCTCCGGGGGCGACTCCGTTGACGCGGATGTCGGGCGCCAGCTCGTACGCCAGTTGCCTCACCAGCCCCAGGCCCGCGTGCTTCGAGGCCACGTAGAGGGGCCCTCCGCCGGCGGGGTAGAGCGCCGCGTTCGACAGCGTGAAGATCATTGAGCCGCGGGACGCCGCCAGCGCCGGCCGCGCGGCCTTGGCGCCGAGGAGGTACGCCTTGACGTTCACCGCGAACAGCTCATCGAACCCGGTGGCCAGCGACGACGCGGGGGTGGCGGCCAGCGACCCGTTGAAGTCCCAGATCCCGGCGTTGCCGATGAAGGTGTCCAGCTTGCCGAACCGCCGGACGGCCAGCTCGCAGGCGCGTTCGTTGTCGGCGTGGTCGCGGACGTCACCCGTGAACGTGGTGACCGTCCCGCCGGCCCGTTCCTGGAGTTCCGCCAGCTTCGCCGCGGACTTGTCGACGGCCACGACCGAAGCGCCCTCCGCCGCGAACCGCTCGACGATGGCGAGACCCAGCCCGGAGCCCGCCCCGGTCACGACCACGGAGGTGTCCTTGAGCCAACCCATGTCAGCCCCCATTCCGTTCCAGGTAGTCATCCGGCAGCGCGGCGTACAGGTCCTCGCCCACGACCGCCACCTGATGCACTCTGACCGGCGCCGTCGCCGGAGGGGCGACGACGGCGCCGGTGCGCAGCGAGAACTTGGCGCAGTGCAGGGCGCATTCCACGACGCCGTCCTCGGCCCAGCCACCGGCCAGGGAGTAGTCCTGGTGGGTGCAGGTGTCGTCGACGCAGAAGAACTCGGCGCCCTGCCGGAACGCCGCGACCGGGGGCACCGTCTCGATCCGGCGTCCCTCGTCGTCCGGCACCTCTCGGGTCCGGCAGAGGCGCACCCACCGCCTCCCGCGCACCGCCGGCAGGTCCACCGACCCGCCGGTGCCGATCTCGGCGGTCACAGGAAGATGCTGATGCTCGGGGCCAGCAGAGTGGCCTGCTCCAGCACGATCTTGCGGTCGGCGATGACGAACGGGTAGCCCGTCGCCTCCCGGTCGGCGGGCCGGAGCACGTCGAACCGCTCGCCGACGAACCAGTCCTCATGGCGTTCCAGCCGGCTCCGGTAGACGTAGAAGTTGCTGGTGACGTCCAGCTCTCCGCCGTCCCGGGGACGGACCCGCACGTTGGTGATCAGCCGGCGCGTGCGCGACGGCGGTTCCTCGGACCAGGACATCCCCGATGTCAGCTGGCGGATCCGGCCGCGCAGCATGGTCAGATCGTCCTCGGCGAACGCCGACTCGCCGAGCGCGGCCACCTGGAGGTCGCGCTCGCGGATGGGACGGGTCATCCGGGTGGGCATCCAGTACAGGACGTCCTCGGCGAACAGCGCGACCCACTCTTCGAAGCGGTGCTGGTCGAGCAGCTCCGCCTCGGCGTAAAGGAACTGCTCCACCTCGTGCTGGACGTGCACGTCCGTGCCGCGGTACGCCGTCCTTCCGCGGCCGTCCGGGGTCGCCGCCGTGTCCGGGGCCGCTTCCGGGACCTGTGCGTTCATGCGGGCCGCACCTCCTCCGCCTCGCGGCGCTCGTCGAGTTCGCGGATCCGCTCCCAGGACAGCCCGCGCACCAGGTCGCTCCACCGCTGGTAGAAGCCGCGCGCCGCCGTCTCGGCATAGACATGGTTGGTCTTTCCGGGCAGGCCGTGCACGTCGCGCTCCTCGTGCCCCAGGCCCATCTGGACGTTGAACGGGACGCTCCGGGCCTTCCAGCCGCGCAGCACCCGCTGGATCTCGCTCCAGTTCTCGCCGTCGTCGGTCTCGAACACGCCGGCCGGGCTGAAGGTGCGCTGGTTCCCCTGGCGGATGGCGTCCTTCACCTCGTCCGGGGCGTCCCTGGGCACGAAGGTCCAGGCCCATACCTCGATCTGCCCGGGACCGCGCGGGTGCCAGACGCGCATCGTGGCGGCCTGCCCCAGCCAGGAGAAGTTGGGGAAGATCGTGTTGTGCGCCCACACCTTGTGCGCGCGCTCGGCGCCGATGCGGCGGAAGACCTCCTCCTTGTTCGCCGCCAGCCATTCGGTGTACACCGGCCCGAACGTCGGCTCGGGAATCGGGAAGACCGGCAGCCAGTTGCCGCCCGAGCCGTGCCCGTCGCCCGCGAACTGCCGTCCGGGCGCCTCGTAGGGCGGGAAGACCTGGAAGGCCGGGTCCTCGGTGAGCGCGAGCATCGCCGACGCATGTGCGATCGGCGCGTGGTACATGTCGCTGGCGAACTGCTCGGAGGCGAACTTCCAGTTGCAGTCGATGACCCACCTGCTGGTGCCCGGGACGAGTTCCAGCCCGCCGTCCCACCGGTCGACGACCGCGTCGAAGTAGAAGGCCATGTCGCCGAGGTAGTCGGCGAACTCCGGCGTGGACTCGGACCAGCAGCCGAAGTAGAAGCCCTTGTGGTTCGCGATCCGGGGGACCTTGTGCGCGCTCCAGCGGGCCTTGTCGATCTCCCCGTGGTACCCGGCGTCCTCGGCGGGGACGTTGATCAGGTCGCCGCCGAGGTCGTAGGCCCAGCCGTGGTAGCTGCAGGTGAAGGTCTTGGCCGTGCCCGCGTCGGCGCGGCAGATCCGCATCCCGCGGTGCCGGCACTGGTTCAGGAACGCCTTGACCGATCCGTCGCGCTGCCGCACGACCAGCACCGGGTCCTCGGCCATGTAGGTCTGGACGAAGCTGCCCGGCTTGGGCAGCTGGCTGTCGTGGGCCAGGAACAGCCAGCTGCGGCCGAACACGTTCTCCAGTTCCAGCTGGTACAGCTCGGGGTCGGAGTAGATGGCCGGTGGGACGATCCCGTCGCGGATCCCGGCGATGCCGTCAAGGTCGATCACGAGGTCACCTTCCCGGTGGTGGAGTCCGCGCCGGGCACGGCCGAGGCGTCGAAGTGGTGCCCCCACACGCTCGGGGCGTCGTAGTGGGCCACCGTCCAGTCGGCGTCGTCGACCAGCCGGCCGTTGCAGCCGTACTCGACAGCGAACCCGGACGGGGTCACCACGTAGAAGGAGGTCATGCGGTCGTTGGTGTGCTCGCCGAGGCTCATCTGGATCGGGTGGCCGCCGGCCGTGGCGAGGTCGAGGGCGCGGCCGACGGCCGCCAGCGAGTCGACTTCGAGCATCAGGTGCCCCAGCCCGGGCGGCGGCCCGGGGATCGAGGCGAAGGCGATGCTGTGGTGCCGGGGGTTGCAGTGCAGGAAGTAGCCGTCCTCCGGGCCGAGCGCGATCGTGTCGGACAGCCTGAACCCGAGGCCGTCCTGGTAGAACCGCGCGGCGGCGGCGCTGCCGTCGCTCAGCATGAAGACGTGCCCGAGCCCGAGGTCGCCGCACACGAACCGGACTCCGCGCGGGGAGACGAACGGCGCCTTGCTCATCTCGGCGCCGACGAACAACTCGATCCGGTTGCCGTCGGGATCCCGGAAGGCCACCGCGCGCCGGACCCCCCGGGCCTCCGCCAGCCCGTCGTCCTCGGTGACGGTGACGCCCCGTGCCGCCAGGCGGCTGACGACCGCCTCGAGATCCTCCTCGTCGGCCGCCTCGAAACCCAGGGCGACCAGCGCGTCCGGGCCGGGAGGGCCGTCCTGGACCTCGATGCGCCACGCGCGCTCATCGGTGCGGAACCGGACGGGGCCCGCCCCGCCGCCGTCCGCCGGCTGTGCTCCGAGGATCTGGGTGCCGAACTCGCGCCATCGGTCGAGCGGGCCGCGGGCCACCAGATACCCCAGCGCTGACACTCTGCTCATCAGTGCCTCCGTTGTGGTGTTCGCCGCAGTGTGAGATCCCGGCAACGCCGCCGCACGGATCCGTTCCGGCGAACGGAACGCCATCCGGCGTGTTCACCGACGGTCCATTAGGAAATGGGGCCCCGGCACCAATATTTCGAAAGAGGGTCGAACCATGACCGGCACGGCGACCGAGGCTCCCGCGGAGCGCTTCATCGACCTGGAGAAGTTCCGCGTCCACTACTGGGAGGCGGGGACCGGGCATCCCGTGGTCCTCCTGCACGGCAGCGGCCCCGGGGCCACCGGGCTGACGAACTTCGGCCCCAACATCGGCCCCCTCGCCCGCCGGTTCCGCGTCCTCGCGATCGACATGCCGGGCTGGGGTGACAGCGACACGCAGACGGCGGAGACCGGATACGACCATGTCGGGGTGCTCGTCGAGTTCCTGGACGCCCTGGGCGTCGGGAAGGCCGCACTGGTCGGCAACTCCATGGGCGGCATGACGTCGATCGAAGCCGCCGCGCGGCACCCGGACCGGATCTCGCACCTCGTCACCATGGGCGTCCCGGCCCCCGTCCACCTCGTCTTCTCACCCGGCGACGGCCCGACGGAAGGGCTGGCGGTGCTCTTCCACGCATACCGGGACCCGAGTCCCGCCAGCATGAGGCGGCTCGTCGAGGTGATGGTCTACGACACCTCGTTCGCCACCGACGAGCTCGCCGAAGCCCGGTCCCGCGCAGCCCTGGACAAGCCGGAGCATCTCGCGAGCTGGAACGACCGGATCGACGCCCAGCAGGGGTTCCCGTACTTCTCGCTGGGAACGCGGGTCCGGGGCATCACCGCGCCGACCCTGCTGATCCACGGACGGGACGACCGCGTCGTCTCCTACGAGAACAGCCTGCACCTCGTCTCGCTCATCCCGGACAGCCGCCTCGTCCTGCTCAACCGCTGCGGCCACTGGGCCCAGATCGAGCACGCGGCCGAGTTCAACCGCACCGTGGAGGCGTTCATCGCCGCCACCGGCTGACTCCGCCCCCGGGACGTCCCCGGCGGGCGGCGTGGTCGATCACTGCTGCTTTCGACTCACCATTTCGGTGATCCAGATGGGGGCGAACGGGGACGTGCAGTTCGGGGGCGTCGGGTAGTCCTTCAGGACCTGGAGGCGTTCGCCGATGTCGATGGCGCGGGCGCGGTGGTCGGCGTGCTCGATCCCGATCTGGGCGAGGCAGGTGTTCATCGCCCACTGCAGGCGGTCGGGGGCGTCCCGCATCTCGGCCTCGATGACGTCTAGCAGAGCCGCGAGGTCGAGGCCCTCGGGCTTCTTCGCCACGCGTTCGGCGGTGAGCGCCCAGCCGGCGCTCGCGACCACCGGGTCCGGGTCGGCGGACCAGGCCAGGCGCAGCTCCTCGCAGTGCGGGTTCTTCTTCACCACGTAGCTCACGAGCCAGTCGTGCACCTTGGGCGTGCGCGCCTCGCGCAGCATGGCGTCCAGCTCGTCGCGCTCGAACGCCTTCGGGCGGCAGATCAGGAGCGCCAGCAGTCTCGCCGCGCTGTCGTCGGTTCCCCAGAGCCCGCACGCGAGTTCGTGCTGCGTCTTCAGCCGCTTCGCGAGCGCGCGCAGCTTGCCGAGGTTCACGCCGTGGTCGTCGCCGTGCCGCTCGTTCACCTCGCGGATCTTCGGGTCCTGGAGCCCGGCCAACTCCGCCATCACCCCGGCCACCGTCGCCTCGGTCATCCGGCCTCCCGTCCGTCCCGGGTGCCCCTCACCCTACGACGCGAGGCCGCGGCAAGGGCTCAGCGTCTCCCGGGGCGTTGGAGCTTCACCGAGGTGACCTGGTCCGAAGCGTCGGGGACCTTGAATCCGAGGCTGCGGACGACTCTCGTCGTGTCGTCGATGGCCGCCTGGTCGGCCGAGTCGCCGCGGACCAGGGTCCGGAGCCTGATGGGCGGGCCGGGCGCGACGAGGGTGGGGACGAAGGAGGGCTTCTCCTTCCACCGCCGTTCGCGGGCGTCCCACGTGAAGGCGACCAGGGCGACGAGCCCTTCGTGGGTGGCCTGGATGTTCGCGACCGGATTGGCGACCTGGTTGCCCATCCCGTAGACGACCCATTTGCCGTTGATCCGCTCGAAAGGCTGAACGACGTGCGCGTGGTCGCCGAGGATCAGGTCGACATCGCGGGAGCGCAGCAGCGTCGCCGCAAGGCGCCGCTGCTCGGGGGTCGCCTCGTGCTGGTACTCCTCGCCCCAGTGGAGGCTGACCATGACGATGTCGGCACCGGACCGCTTGGCGCGGGCCGCGTCCGCGAGGATCCTGGCCGGGTCCAGCCCGTCGTTCACCAGCCAGGGCTTGCCGGACGGCTTCGGTATGCCGTTGGTGCCGTACGTGTAGGAGAGGTGCGCGACCTTGACGCCCTTCACGTCCAGGAGGTTGGTCTTCTTCGCCTCCGCCGCGCTGCGGGCCGTGCCGGCGTGCCTGACGCCCGCCTTGTCCAGGGCGTCGAGCGTGCGGCGCACCCCTGGTTCGCCCTGGTCGATGGAGTGGTTGGACGCGGTGGAGCAGGAGTCGTAGCCGAGCCCGCGGATCGCGTCCACGATCTGCGGCGGCGAGTTGAACGCCGGATAGCCGGAGAAGGGTCCCGACCGCCTGGCCAGGGGGGTCTCGACGTGGCAGATCCCCAGGTCCGCTCGACTGATCACGGGATTGAGCCGGGCGAGCATCGGCATGAAGTCGTATCCGCCCCGCTTTCTGCCGCGAGCGTCGGAGGCCGCCTGGTCGATCAGGATCCGGTGCAGCAGAAAGTCGCCGGTGGCCGCGACCGTGAATTGTGCGGTTTTAGGGTGATTCGACTTGGTCGCCCGCTGGAGTGTCGCGGGCCGGCGCTCATCGCCGTCGCATCCCGAGAGCGCGGCCAGCCCCAGCACGCCGACCAGCAAGGCGCTCGCCGCGGCCCGACCGGCACTGGGCCGCCGACCGATAGCCGATTTCCGGGTTGATATCGACATTCGCATAGTTGCTGTATCAACAGCTCACGTCGCCCGAAACGGGCATTTACCGTAAGAACGATCATCGCTGGTGATGTTTTGTCGAGATCATGTAGATCGGATGCGAAGGCGCGTGTTGCCGGGATGATGACGCGCGACGATTCGGAATGGACGATTTCCGAACTAGTGTTCTTATGGCCTTTCAGGTTCCTTGTCATGCCTGGCAGCCGGGGCTCACGGCGTGCGGGAGAGCGCCGCGATGAAGGGCTCCCGCACCGCGGGGTCGCAGTGGGCGGCTTCCAGGACGGCCTTCTCGGCGTCCGGGTCGGGCCCTGCCGGATGGTCCTGGCCGGGCCCGCACGCCATCGGCATGTCGGTCCGGCCGTCCCACGGGGGATCGCCGGGGAAGGTGACGTCGATGACCACGTCCCGACCGTCGCGGCGAAGGAGCAGGTATCGGTGGACGTCGGTCAGCCCCTCCTCGGGCACCGCGGCCGCCGGCACGGAGCCGTACCGCCTGCGCGCCAGCTCCCGATCGACGCGGTAGACCCGATGCACGAGGCGGGGGTCATGCTCCGGCCAACGCTCACGGACCAGCTTCGCCAGCAGGGCGTGCTTGGTGGAGCAGGTGCCCGTCCATTCGGACAGGACGCCCTCCGGGGAGCGGTCGCGGGGACGGCCGTAACGGATGCGCTGGACCGCCCGGACGACGTCTTCGAGACGGGCGTCGGCGGGCAGGCCGGCGCGCTGCAGGAATCCGCGGAGCAATGGCGACGTCATAGAACCGGTCCTCGGGTGGGCAGAGCGGTCACGGGGACGTGCTTTCCGGCGGGGACCAGCGGTAGAGCTGGTCCGCCTGGCGAAGGACCGCGGTGGGGCCGAGCCTGCCTCCCAGCCACACCATCGCGTTGCGCGCCGCGACCGGCACGGCACCCGAAAGGGCGGTGAGACGGGCGATCTGGAGGGAGCGGCGCATCACCGCGGTGGTGCGCGGAAGCCTCGCCGCGGTGTAGGCGGGCAGCCCTCCCCCGCCCGCCGACACCTCGTGGGCCAGCACGACCGCGTCCTCGACGGCCTGGCAGGCGCCCTGCCCGAGGTTCGGCGTCATCGGGTGGGCGGCGTCGCCCAGCAGCGCCACCCTGCCGCGGTGGAAGGACGGCAGCGGGCGTCCCATCGCGTAGAGATCATTGCGGATCAGACGGTCCGGGGACAGTGATGCCAGCAGCGCCGGGATCGGGTCGTGCCAGTCCCCGAACAGCCGGAGCAGTTCGGCGCGCTCGTCCTGGGCGCGGACACCCTCCGGGGCCTTCGCCGTGGCGTAGACGTAGGCGAGCCCGCCCGCCAGCCGGGTCATGCCGAACACGCGGCCGCGTCCCCAAGCCTCGCTTCCCGCGACGTCCCCCACGGATTCGGAGGTGACGGCCCGCCACGCGGTCAGCCCCGTGTACCGGACGGGGGACGGCCCCGGAAAGAGCACCGACCGGGCGGACGAGTGGATGCCGTCCGCCGCGACGACCAGGTCCGCCCGTTCCTCCCCCTCCCCGGTGACCACGATGCCGTCGTCCGGCGACACCGACCTGACCGTCGATCCCAACCTGAGGGTGCCCTCGGGCAGCCGTTCCGCCAGCAGATCGACGAGCGCGCTGCGCATGAGCACCACCGTCGGGTCGCCGAAGCGCGCGACCAGGGCCTCGGCACTCGTACGGCTCAGCCAAGCGCCGCCCGCCGTGCGCAGGCCGCCGTCCCCCTGCATCACCGCGAGCTCCCGCACCGCGTCACCCGCCCCTATCGTGTCGAGCGCGCGCAGGGCGTTGGGCCCGAGCGCGAGGCCGGACCCGATCGGCTCCAACGAGGGAGCCCGCTCGTGCAGGGTGACCGTCCACCCCTTCCCGCTCAGGGCCACCGCGGCCGTCAGCCCGCCGATCCCGCCCCCGACCACGATCGCGTTCGCCATCGCCGACCCCCTTCACTACATCTATAGTGCCACTACATTCATAGTGTGCACTACATGAGTAGTCTGACGTGGTGCTCACCACCCGGGCGACGCTCGTCGCCGAAGCCGCCATCACCCTGCTCGCCGAGCGCGGCATGCGCGGCCTCACCCACCGCGCCGTCGACGAGGCGGCCGGGCTCCCTCCCGGCTCCACGTCCAACGTCGCCCGGAGCCGCGCCGCACTCCTCGAACTCGCCCTCGTCCACCTCACCGAACTGGAGAAGCGCGGCCTCGCCGGCCTCGGCCCGCAGCAGGGCGGCCTCGCCGAGGCGCTGGCGCGCTTCCTGCACGGCGCCCTGCACGAGGACCGGCGCCGCACGCTGGCCCGGTACGAACTGGCGCTCGAAGCCACCCGCCGGCCGGAGCTGCGCGCGATCTACGACGCGATCGGACGCGACTTCCGCCGTGCCGCCGTCTCGCTCATGGCCGCGGCCGGCTCGACCGACCCCGACCGGCACGGGCACGCCCTCGTCGCCTTCATGGAAGGCGTGATGTTCGACGCCATCGCGGGCGCGGGACGCGAACCCGCCCTGGACGACCTCCGCCTCACCGTCCGCGAGTACCTGACCGGCGTCCTCCCTCCGGACTGAGCGCACCGCCGCTCGACCGGAACATTTGTCCAAGACCGGCGGGCGGTCGGCCGTGCATGGTCGGTGCATGAGTGAAGTCGATGTCGAGCGCTCGCATGGGATGCACGTGGTCCACGACGGGCCGCGGCAGGCGCCGCCGCTGCTGCTCCTCCACGGGTCGGGAGCCTCGGGCGCCACGTGGAACCCCATGGTCCCGGCGCTCGCCGGCCGCCACCACGTCGTCCGGGTCGACCTCCCCGGCTGCGGGCAGTCCCCGCCCGCGCCGTCGTACGACGTTCCCGACCAGGCGGACCGCGTCGCCGCCCTGCTGGACGACCTCGGGCTGAGGGGCGCCGCCGTGGCCGGGCACTCCAGCGGCGGCTACGTCGCCACCGCGCTCGCCGAACGGCGGCCCGACCTCGTGGGCTCGCTCGTACTGATCAGCAGCGGTCCGAGTCTCGACGCGTTCCTCCGGCAGCCGCTCCTCCTCCGGGTCCTGCTGTCCCCGCCGCTCGGCCCGGTCCTGTGGGCGAGGCGCTCGGACGCGATGATCCGCCGCGGGATCGCCGCGACGGCCGCGCACCCGGTGGACGTCCCGGACGACCTGGTCACCGGCGTACAAGCCATCACCTACCGCTCGATGAGGACGGTCCTGCGCCGAAACACCGCCTACGTCGCCGAGCGGAGCGTCCCCGAGCGCCTCGCCGCCCTGGAGGTGCCCGTGCTGGTGGTCTTCGGCGCCGCCGACCCCCGCTGGGATCCCTCGTCGGCGCGCCGGTACGAAGCGGTACCGAACGCGCGGGTCGAGATGCTGCCGGACGTCGGGCACCTGCCCCCTCTCGAAGCGCCCGAGGCGACCGGCGAGCTGCTGCTGGACTTCACGGCCGCGGTCCGCTGACCCGATGGCCTGCGAGCCCCCGACCTAGACTGGTCACGTGCTGCCGACCGGGACGTCCCCCGACTGGGCGGAGGTGGACATCGCCGTCCCGCGCCCGCCGGTCCGGCTGCCGGGGGTCGCCATGGCGGGGTTCCGCCAGCGCCTCCCCGCGCCCGTCGACATCGCCATGGTCGCGCACCCGTCCGTCACCCTCCTCCTCGACCTGAGCGACGGGGAGGGCATCGTCCACGGCGTCCATGGCCGGCGCCGGCACGGCAGCTTCGTCGCCGGGCTCCATCCCGCCGGCCTCCGGGTGGGCGGCCGGGTCGGCGAGTGCCTCCAGATCCGGCTGGGCCCGGTCGCGGCGGCCGCGGTCCTAGGAGCATCGGCCGAGCTCACCGGGACGGTGGTGCCTTTCAGGGACGTCTGGGGCCACGACGCCGACCGAGCGGAGGACAGGCTGCGCGCCGCCGCGACATGGGACGAGCGGTTCGCGATCGCGGCGGAGATCCTCGGCCGCCGGCCGGCCCCCCGCCCGCCGGTCGATCCCGAGGTGGCCCACATCTGGCGGCGGACGCTCACCGGCCAGGGACGGGTACGGGTCGAGGGCCTGGCGGACGAGGTCGGCTGGAGCCGCAAGCGCCTCTGGTCGCGCTTCCGGGCCCAACTCGGCATCACGCCCAAGCGCGCCGCCCGCCTCGTGCGCTTCGACCACGCCGCCCACCTCCTCGCGGCGGGCCGCGCCCCGGTCGACGTCGCCGCCGAGTGCGGCTACGTCGACCAGTCCCACCTCCACCGCGAGGTCAGGACGTTCACCGACCTGACCCCCGCAGGCGTGGCCACCGCCCCCTGGCTCGCCATCGACGACACAGCCTGGCCGCCACCGACACCGCCCCGCCTCCCCGTGGACGGCCGGCAACGCGCCCTTCGGCCGCGCTGAAGGATCAGCGGGTTCGGGAGAGGGTGTCGATGGCGGCGATGTCCTCTTTGGTGAGGGTCAGGGCTTCCAGGTCGAAGTTGGCGGCTATGTGTTCGCGGCGGGACGACCTCGGGAGGATCACGATGTCGTGTTCCAGGTGCCAGCGGAGGACGACCTGGGCGGGCGTGGCGCCGTGCCGCCGGGCGATCCCGGTGAGGACCGGATCGCGCAGGTCGGTGTTCTTCAGGCCGCTGTAGCCCTCCACGACGATCCCCCGGCGGCGGTGCTCGTCCAGCAGGGCCGGGTCGTGCTGCGCCGGGCTCCACGAGATCTGGTTGACCGCCGGCTGCCGACCGGTGGCCTCGGTCAGCAGACCGATCAGCGGCAGCGCGGTGCCACCGGGCAGGTCCACAGTCCGAGTCATGTACCGCATTCTGCCCGCGCTCGCCCCGCCGGTCGCCGACGCGGCCGTGTCAGCCGCTCCGAACACGGCTCGATGTGGGCGTCCGGACGTGTTGTTCGGCGGTGTCTCGGCTGTCAGATCTTGTGTACGCCTGTACGGAAATGCCTGGCGAACAGGCTGACAACACCGATCTTCTTGTGGACAGGTGAGCGGCCGGGTGACGGTGGTCCCCGCCGCGGGCTTCGCCCCGAGCTCCCCCCACCAGGAGACCCGATGAAGCTTCCTTCCTATGCCGCCACCTTCGTGACGGCGACCCTGCTCACCTCGCTCACGGGAACGGCCGTCACGGCCGCCGCCGCCCAGAGGGACGGCGCCGCGGCCCTTCCGAGCGTGAACATGGAGGCCGCCGTCAAGGCCGCCCAGATCGACCCGCGGCGGGCCGACGACACGCTGACCCCCGGCGCGAAGGCGAGCGTGCTGCTCGTCGAGCAGGCGCTCCGCGACCGGCACCTGCTCGACGCGAAGTGGGTGGACGGCTACTTCGGCACCACGACGATCGCGGCCTATGCGAAGTACCAGAAGTCGCTCGGCTACAGCGGTCTCGGCGCCAACGGGCTGCCGGGCAAGGCGTCGCTCACCAAGCTCGGAGCCGACCGCTTCACGGTCAGCCGGCCCATCGGACCGGGCTCCCGGGTGTCCAGCGGCGGCGTCGTGATCAACACCCGGACGCAGAGCATGCTCGCCGAGGCGAAACGGCTGGCCGGCCGGAACCTCGTGCTGGACCAGGGCTCCTACAACCCCGGCGGCGACCCCACGTCCGCGGGCACCCATGACGGCGGCGGGGTCGTCGACATCTCGGTGAAGGGGATGACCTCCGCCACCCGCACCTCGGTCGCCCGCGCGCTGCGCCAGGTCGGCTTCGCGGCATGGGTGCGCAGCCCCGCCCAGGGCGACTGGCCGTGGCACATCCACGCCGTCGCCATCAACGACACCGACCTCTCGACCCAGGCCCAGCACCAGGTCGGTGACTACTACCTCGGCCTGAACGGGCTCTCCGGCCGCGGCCCGGACGACGGCCCGAAGGTGACCATCCGCACCTGGGAGGAGTACCAGCGCCGCTGATCGATCCGTCAATCGTGTTACGCACACGCAAGGAGAACAGCATGAACACGCTCAACAAGGTCCTCA
This sequence comes from Actinomadura sp. NPDC000600, assembly GCF_040492135.1. Taxonomy (NCBI): domain Bacteria; kingdom Bacillati; phylum Actinomycetota; class Actinomycetes; order Streptosporangiales; family Thermomonosporaceae; genus Actinomadura; species Actinomadura sp. NPDC000600. Next base: position 219,683 of record NZ_JBEUPD010000005.1, on the reverse strand, counting down.
CCGCGACGGCGACCGCCGCCGTCGCGCTCGGCGGGACGGCGGCGCTCGTCGTATCGCCCGCCTCGGCCGCGAGCCGCAACGGCGTCTGCGAGAGCGGCGAGTTCTGCTACTACTACAACAGCAACAACGCGGGGTCGGTCTCGGACTTCACCGGCTCGGTCGCCGACTACGGCACCACCCAGCCCTCCTGCTACGACTTCAAGGGCGCGGGCAACGGCAAGGGCAAGTGCGTCAAGAACAACGCCGCGTCGGTCTGGAACCGCAGCACCAAGACCGTCCGCGTCTACTACAACAGCAACTACGGCGGCACGTACCAGGACTTCAAGGCGGGAGCCAAGGGCAACCTGAACTCCAGCCTGAAGAACCAGAACGCCTCCCACCAGTTCTCGCCGTCGTCGCGCACGAACATGTCCTACGCGCTGTACAAGGCGAGCGGCGGCCGGATCACCTGCGGCTTCGACGGCTACACCAGCACCCCCGGCCGGCACGAGGGCATCGACATCGCCCGCAGCGTCGGCTCCGACGTGCACGCCCTGGTCAGCGGTAAGATCACCTACATCGCGCGCGGTGCCACCGGCAGCTCGGGCCTGTCCACGATCGCCGTCTACAACGCCTCGGCGAACAAGACGGTCATCTACCTGCACACCGCTCCGCGGTCGTCGCTGAGCGTGGGCCAGTCGATCAGCAAGGGACAGATCATCGCCGACGAGTCGTGGCACGGCGTGTCGTCCAGCTCGGGCGCGCACACCCACGTCGAGATGCGGCCCGGCAAGCAGACGCACGCGTCCAAGAGCGTGAACGACCCGGTCCTCGACAACCCGAACCCGACCTCGTTCTGGAACTCCCAGGGCTACAACGTCCGATAGAGCGCTGCGGCCTCCACCAGTAGAGGAAGACGACTGTGTCGACACGAACCGTGCGGCTGATCTCGCGGGCCACCGCGGCGACCGCCGCGATGGCGCTCGGCGGAGCGGCCCTCGTCTCGGCGTCCGCGCCCGCCTCCGCGGCGGGACGCGACGGCGTCTGCGACAGCGGCGAGTTCTGCTACTACTTCAACAGCAACAACGCGGGGTCGGTCTCGGACTTCACCGGCTCGGTGGCCGACTACGGCACCGCCCAGCCCTCCTGCTACGACTTCAAAGGGTCGGGCAACGGGAAGGGCAAGTGCGTGAAGAACCAGGCCGCGTCGGTCTGGAACCGCAGCACCAAGACCGTCCGCGTCTACTACAACAGCAACTACGGCGGCACGTACCAGGACTTCAAGGCGGGAGCCAAGGGCAACCTGAACTCCAGCCTGAAGAACCAGAACGCCTCGCACAAGTTCCTGAGCTCCACGCCGCCCACCGGATGCAAGACGGACGGCACCGACAGCAAGCTCCCCTCGACGATCCTGGTGTACCGGGTGTCCCTCGGCCGGGTGGACCGGGTGTCGTTCAAGACCTACGTCAAGAACGTCCTGCCCAACGAGTGGGTGTCGAGCTGGCCCGGCGAGTCGCTGAAGGCCGGCGCGATGGCCGTCAAGAGCTACGGCTGGTACTGGGCGCTGCACTCGACGCGCAAGACGTCGGGCGGCCAGTGCTTCGACGTCTACGACACCACGTCGAGCCAGGTGTACAAGCCCGGATCGGCGAAGGCGTCCACGAGCTCCGCCGTGGACGCGACGTGGGGCAAGCGGATGACCCGCGGCGGAAAGATCCTGGAAGCCCACTACTGCTCGACGACCACGGCGTGCGGCGGTTGGGTGAACGGGGACTGGATGTCGCAGTACGGCTCCCGTGACAAGGCCAACGCGGGGCAGAGCTACTCCACCATCCTCAAGGCCTACTACAGCGGGATCAGCATCTCCTGATCCCGCTCCCCCGGACCCTGGTTCCCCGCCGTGCCCCTCCGCGGCGGGGGATCAGGGTCCTTCGACGATGACCTGGAAGTTGACCGGACGGCTTCCGGGGAACGCGACCCGTCCCGCACCGTCCACCATCTTGAACCGGACGTAGCACAGGCCGGGCTGCTTGGGCGTGGTGATGTCGGTGCGGATGTCGACCACCTGGCCCGGCCGCGTGTCGGCGATCGGCACCTCGGAGATGGTCTGGCAGTTGTCGGCCTTCTGCGGGAGGTCGAGGCGGCGCAGCGAATAGCCCTCCCAGGGGACCGTCCCGGCGTTCTTGAGCCGCCACACCTTGGTCACGGACTTCCCGGCGCCGACGCGCGTGCAGTCGGGGAGCGTGATGTCCGCGACGAAACTGGCGGCATCCCCCTTGTGCGTGGGCGGAGCCGGCGCCGGGTTGGTCGCGTGCACCGGGCAGTCCGCGGGAGAGAGCGCGGCCTTGGCCCGGTTGCCGGACGCGTCGGGGCCGTCCCGCCCGGACCCGGAGCCGCGTTCGACGGCGTACACGATGACGGCCCCGGTCCCCGCGCCGATGACCGCGGTCACGAGTGCGATCTTCACCAGGCGGGCCCGCCGCGAGGACCCTCGCCCCCTCGGGACGGCGGCCGGCGGCCGGGCCCCACCCGCGATCTCGTCCGGCGGCCGCCGCACGGGCACGGTCGCCGCCGTCCCCTCGGCCAGCCCGGACGCCTGCGGCTCGATGGCGATGGACGTACCCGACGGTTCCACGGCGCTCGCGGCGGAGCCTTCGGTGGTCTCAAGAGGTAAGGCCGCCGAGGCGGCGGGCCTTCCTACGCCCGCCGACCTGACCGCCAGGTTCGCCCGCTCCCAGCGTTCGCGGTAGGCCGCCGGGTCGGCGCCGCAGGCCTTGACGAACTCGGCGGTGGTCCCCCAGCTCGGGAGCCTGTTGCCCTTCGTGGCCTCGTGCAGTGTCGTGTGCGAGATCGCCCCGGACCGGCCGGACATCTCCCGGAAAGGCGGGTTGCCCACCGATTCGCGCAGTTCTCGCAGAGCCGCCGCGAAGTCCGCGACCGCGTCCGCCTGTGCACGCATGTCGTCCACCGGGTGAAGCTAACAGCGCCCACGGCCTCCCCTCAAGCTCGAATCGATATCGGTGGCGGCCCGGCGAGACGGCACTTCTCACCCGGGTTCGGATCACCGGTAAACCGGCCCGTCTTATGAAGGGGTGGTCCGGTCTCTCACCTCGCGAGGGACGGTCGCCTGATCGACAAGAACCTTTTCATTTCCCGGCTCCGACTTCATTCTTCGGACTCCTGAGAGATCATCGCCGTCACCGAGAGTCGCCGGGCCATGCCTTTCTGGCGACGCCGCCGACCGCGTTCATCGCCCTGGGCGCACCCGGGTCGCCGAGATCAGGGCGCCAGAGCGGTATGGGAACGACGCCCGGGTCGACCACCTCCAGGCCCTCGAAGAAGCGCGCGATCTCGTCCGGGCTGCGCAGCCGGTACGGAACGGCTCCGGTGTCGTCGTAGCTCTGCTGCGCCCGGTTGAACTCGGCATCGGTGTTCGCGCCGTCGTTGAGGGCGAGGTAGCTGCCGGAGGGGAGCGCCTCCACCAGGCGCGACACGATGCCCCGGGCCTCGGCGTCGTCGGTGATGTGCCCGAGCACGCCCATGAACAGCAGGCCGATGGGCCGGTCGAAGTCCAGCAGGCTCACGGTCTGGCCGAGGATGCGGTCGGGGTCCCGCATGTCGGCGTCGATGTAGGCGGTGGCGCCTTCGGGGCTGCTGACGAGCAGGGCCTGGGCATGGGCCAGGACGAGCGGGTCGCTGTCGACGTAGATGACGCGGCATTCGGGGGCCAGCGCCTGGGCGACCTGGTGGGTGTTGTCCTCGGTGGGCAGGCCGGTTCCGACGTCCAGGAACTGCTGGACCCCCGCCTCGCCGACCAGGTAGCGGATCACGCGGCCGAGGAAGGCCCGTTCGGCCTTCGCCAGATCGAAGATCCCGGGGAAGAGGCGGGCGTACTGGTCGCCCGCCTCCTGGTCGACGGCGAAGTTGTCCTTGCCGCCGAGCCAGTAGTTCCAGATACGCGCCGAGTGGGGGACGCTGGTGTCGATCCCGCGCATGAGGTCCTTGCCGGCTCTGGCCTGGAATTCCTCGGGGCCGCTCGACATCGTGATCCTCCAGAACCCTTCGGGGGCTGATCGTTTCCTCACCCATGAGACCAGAGAACCGGGGAGGAGGACACCGGCTCGGATCCGATGGCTGGAGGTGGTCACAGGAGGCCGTGGAGAAAGCGAATGCTCTCGTCCGGGGACCGGGCGCCGACCATGAAAGTCGCGAAATGCTCGGAGAAATACAGGATGTCGCGCCGGCGATGCAGGTAGAGCCCGTACCCGGGGAACTCAAGGAAGATCATGTCATTGACGTGGGGCTCGCGGAACCGCATCACCGTCAGCGGGCCGTCCGCGAACGGCCGGTCCCCAGCCGGAATGACCTGGAGCGTGATGTTCGCATAACCCGCGAGCCCGATCAGGTGCCGGATCTGCGCGCGCAGGACCGCCGGGCTCCCCACGTCGTCGCGCAGCACGCGCTCATGCATGATCACCCACACTCTCGGCCCGCCGGGGCGGTACAGGACGTCCTGCCGGGACAGCCGCAGATCCACCCTGCGGCGCAGTTCCGGTTCGGAGATGTCCGGAAGGTCGCGCGCGATGACCAGGCGGGCGTACTCGCCGGTCTGCAGCAGGCCGGGTATCCGGAGCGGCGCGTACGCCCTGATCTCGGCCAGTTCCGCTTCCGCCAGCACGTAGAGCACGAACCAGTCCGGAATGACGTCCCGATAGGACTGCACCAGGGCCCGGCCACCGCGCTTCTGGAGTTCGGCGACGAACTGCTGGTCGACCTCGCGCGGGCGGGACTCGGCGGGGACGTCGCCCGCGGCGCCCGCCGTCGGCAGCGAGTCGGCCAGGAGGGCGCTCCAGTCCAGCGGCCCCTGGAGCTCCGCGGCCTCCGCCCCGACATCGAGGCCGCCCTCGGGGGCGCTGGCGGGACGCGCGCGGTGCGCGCTCTCGGCGGGATCGTCGGGCGCGTTCTGCGCCTCCCGGTAGCTGCGCTGGAGATCGGCCAGGGAGAACATCCCGTTCGTCTCGCGGCCTCTCAACTCGGCGTAGCGGTACAGCGTCGCCCACAGCGACTCCAGCAGTTCCCATCGCGGGATGCGCGGCCTGGACTTCTTGAAGAGGTCATTAGCGGTCGAGCGCGGAACACGCCACACTAAAACGCCGTAAAACGGGCGCTTGGCGACTTCCAACTCCGCCGAAATATTCTCGATCGTCTGATAACTGGGCACTCCCGCGACGCGGCGGTTGTGCCTCAGGAGGGAGACCACCGGCGCGAAGCGACTGCCGGGAACCCCGTCCGCCATGATCGACTCCGTCCACGCTAGGGCCCCGATGGATCTTCGGCATCGACATGCTGCCAGCTCCGACAGGGATGGTTCGGTCACATGACACATTTCGTGGCGCTGGTTACAGCGAATAACAAGAGCCCCGTTGGGGGTCCATCAGTCGACAACCGCCACGTCCCAGGAGCATCCCGGATCAATTTCGGATGTACTGGATGGTAGCTCCGTCCCGTCCGAGGCATCCGGGGTTGGACGTTCGCGCCTCACTTCCGGGCGAGAACGACCAAGGTTGACCGCGTCCGCACGAAACTCCCGAGAAGGACACGGATGCGTCCCCCGACTTGTGCTCGCGAAATGCCCCGAACCGCTATCGGACCGGTCGGCGACGACGCGTACATGGCATTGGCGCTCATGACGGTCTGGGCGATACGCACCGGTCGTCCGCTGCCGACCTCCCCCGTGCACGAACTGAGCGCGGAGGAACTCGAAGACTTCTGGGCGGACCACCTGATGTCAGACGATTCCCAGTCCCCACCGACCCCAGCCGAGTGAGCCGTCCCCGACCATGAACACCACCCTGATCGCCCTGGACATCCCCGGCTTCGGCGACGAGCGCCGCACGCATGATGTCCAGCGCCTGCTGCGCGCCACCATGTACGAGCTGCTGGCGGACTCCTTCGCCATGACGCGGCTGCCCTGGTGGTCCTGCCACCGCGAGGACCGCGGCGACGGTGCGCTGATCGTCGCACCGCCGACCGTGGACTCCTTCGCCGCGCTGGATCCCCTGGCGCACCACCTGGCGGCGCTGCTGCGGCGCTCCAACCGGCTCGCCAACGACATCACCCGCCTCCGGCTGCGGATGGCCGTGCACTGCGGCGAGGTCCAGCACGACGCCCACGGCGTCCTCGGCCAAGCCGTCACGCACCTCTTCCGGCTGCTGGACGCCCCCGCGTTCAAGCGGGCCATGGCCGGCGCCCTGGACGCCGACATCGGCATGGTCGTTTCCGACCACCTTTACCGCGCCGCGGCCGGTGACGGCGCCATCGACCCGAACGCCTACGCCCCATTGAGCGTCAACTGCAAGCAGACACGCAAAGCCAAGGCGCATCTGTGGCTACCGCCGCGGCACTAGATTCTGATCAAGCGGTCGCGTTTTCGCTCCCGAACGCGACCACCGACACGACTAGTACATATCGCGCCATTTCCACTATCTTCCCGCGAGATCGCCTTATCGGCTGATCGACTCCTGGAGGGAACGCTCATGCCCGCCGACCCGCACCTTCCCCGCCGCGGCCTGCTCAAGGGCACCACCGCCCTCGTGGGCGGCGCGTTGCTGGGCCCGCTGGCCGGGCCGCACGCCGTGGCGTCGGCGCAGGTCATGCCTCGCATCTACACCCGCGCCGAGTGGGAGGCACGGCCGCCCAAGGTGCCGGCGACCGTGCTGGACCGGGCTCCCGACCACATCGTGGTCCATCACACCGCCTCGCCGAACTCCACGGACTACTCGCTGGACCACGCCCTCGCCCTGTCCCGGTCGATCCAGGACTTCCACATGGACACCAACGGCTGGGACGACACCGGCCAGCAGCTCACCATCAGCCGCGGCGGTCATCTCATGGAGGGCCGCAACCGCGCCATCGAGGTCATCTGCGCGGAAAAGCACGTCGTCGGCGCGCACACCCTCGGCGAGAACGACCACACGATCGGCATCGAGAACGAGGGCACCTACATGACCGCGGCGCCCACCGGCGCGCTATGGCGAAGGCTCGTCCGGACCTGTGCGTGGCTGTGCGACGTCTACGATCTCGATCCGCACACGGCGATCGTCGGGCACCGCGACTACAACAGCACCGCCTGCCCCGGCGACGTCCTGTACTCCCTGCTGCCGCGGCTCCGCGACCAGGCCGCCTACTGCCTGGGTGAGCGGCGCGCGACCGAGGCGTCGCGCCCCGGACCCAGCGGCCTGCCCGGACCGCGCTTCACCTTCGACCACGGCCCGGCGCTCGGCCCCGGCGACCCCACACGCTGACCGGCCCCGCAGCAGGTGACGGCGGCGCGCCCTTGCCGAGAGCATTTTGGCCGGTGCGGGATTCACGCCGAAGGCCGGTGGCTTCGCGGAGTGGGCAAAGGTTCGTTCATCGCTGAGCGATATCCCTCGGGGGTCGGCCGCGCGCCGGTCGCCGGGCGGGCAGGACCCCGTCGTGAGCGAACAGCGGCCCGCCGGGACCATCCTGATCCGCGATGTGCGGATCTTCGACGGGGTGAACGACCGGGTGCGGACCGGGCACGTCGTGGTCGAGGGCACCAAGATCAAGACCGTGGGCGACGGGGACCCGCCCGTCCCCGGCGCGGCGGACACGGTCGTCGACGGGCGCGGGGCGACGCTCATCCCCGGCCTCAGCGACGCCCACGTCCACCTCCTCCTGGCCGGGGCCACGCAGGTCGAGCTGATGCTCGGCGGCGCGGGCGTCGGATACCTCAGGGGCGCGGCCGAGGCCCGCGCAATGCTGATGCGCGGGTTCACGACCGTGCGCGACATGGCCGGGGACACCGGTGACCTCAAGCGCCTGATCGACGCGGGCGCGCTGCCCGGCCCGCGGATCTACCCAAGCCACGCGGGCCTGTCCCAGACCGCCGGGCACGGCGACTTCGGCATGGTCTACGACGTCCCGACCGCCCTGGGCGGGACCGCCACGCGCGCCGAGCAGCTCGGGCTGATGCGAATCGCCGACGGCACCGCGCAGGTGCTCGCGGGCGTGCGCGAGCAGCTGAAGAAGGGGGCCTCGCAGATCAAGATGATGGCGGGCGGCGGGGTCGCGTCCGCCTACGACCACCTGGACGTCCTGCAGTACACCGCCGAGGAGCTGCGCGCCGGGGTGCAGGCGGCGTCCGACTGGGGCACCTACGTCGCTGTGCACGTCTACACCGGGGAAGGCATCCGCCGGGCGGTCCGTGCCGGGGTGCAGGTGATCGAGCACGGGCACTTGGCCGGGGAGGACGACATCGCCTACATGGCCGAGCACGATGTATGGCTGTGCGGCCAGCCGTTCGCCGAAACCGACCACTCCTTCCCGGATCCGGCGGCGGCCGAGAAGAACCGGCGGGTGTGCGAGGGGGTGGAGCGCGTCTTCGGGTGGGCGCTGGAGCACGGCGTACGCGTCGCGTTCGGCACCGACCTGCTGCTGGACCCTGCCAGCAGTGCCAGGCAGAGCGAGATGCTCGCCCGCATGGCCGGACTTGTGGGCGGGCCCCTGGCGGCGTTGAAGATCGCCACGTCCGGCAACGCCGAGCTGTTCCGCAAGGCCGGGCCGCGCGACCCCTACCAGAACCCGGCACCGGCCGACACCGCGGCGTACGGAGACGGGCCGCACGTCGCCCACTTGGGCGTCATCGCCGAGGGCGCCTGGGCCGACCTCCTCCTCGTCGACGGCGACCCCACCCGCGACCTGCGCCTACTGACCGACCCCGCCAACCTGAAGGTCATCATCAAGGACGGCCGCGTCCACAAGAACACCCTCCCCTGAGTCAGGGGCGCGGCGGAGGACGATGAGGGCCACGTCGTCCTCGCGGTGGCCGAACTCGGCGATGATGCGGTCGCTGTAGGCCTCCAGGTCGTCGTCCACGTCCGTGGCGATGGTCCTGAGGCGTTCGAGGTTGGCGGCCAGGGGGACGGAGCGGTCCTCGATCAGCCCGTCGGTGATGAGGACGACGGTGCCGCCCGGCGGGACGGTCGTCTCCTCCAGTCGGAGCCGCTCGGCGGGGAAGCCGAGCAGCAGGCCGCCGCGGGAGCCGTACTCGGCGCGTCCGCCGGCGATGTGGAGGGGCGGGAGGTGGCCCGCGTTGGCCACCTGGAGCCGTCCCGTCCGCGGGTCCAGGGACATCAGGCACACCGTGGCGGTCTGATCGTCGTGGTAGCGCTGCATCACGGTGTTGAGCAGCCGGAGGATGGCGGCGATGTCGTGGCCCTCTGCGGCGAAGGCGCGCATCGCGTGCCGCAATTCGGCCATGACTGTGGCCGCGTGCAGGGAGTGCCCCTGCACGTCGCCGATCGCCACCAGGACGTCCCCGTCGCGGTGAATGACGTCGTAGAAGTCGCCGCCGACCTCGGCCTGGTCGCTGGCCGGCTCGTAGCGGACGCTGAACGCCCAGCCGGGCATGGCCGGGTGGACGGCGGGCAGCAGGCTGCGTTGCAGGGTCAGCGAGATCAGGTGCTCCTCGGTGTAGGAGCGCAGCGCCTCCATCGCCAGGGCCACCGACTGCCCGAGCTGCCGCAGGAGGTGGGCGGAGTCCTCGTCGGCCGCGCCGCGGGCCTCGATCGCCACGCCGATCGCGGGGCGGTCGCGCTTGACCCGCGAGGTGACCAGGAGGATGTCGCCGTGGGAGGCGCTGTCGGGCAGCATCTCCCGCCACCGCGCCTCCGGCACGCTGACGATGCGGGTGCCGGTGTCGTCGGCGAGGCCGGCCAGTTCGGCGAGCCGCGCGGGCACGTCGGTGGCGCAGGGCCGGTTCCACGCGTCGCCGCCCAGGTGGACGGTCCGCCGCACCTGGCCGTCCGGCGGGTGGACGAACACGGCCGCGGGCACCCCGAAGATGTCGAAGGCGCCGCGCGCCGCCACCGCCGCGAGCCCGTCGAAGGTCTGGGCGGCGTTGATCGCCAGTGAGGTGCGGGTGAAGGCCGCCAGCCGCTCGGCGATGCGCTCGGCGCGCCGCCGGGCCTGGTAGTAGCGCAGGACCGCCTCGGCGGTGGCGATGAACTCGCCCGGGTCGATGGGGTCGGTCATGTAGGCGTCGGCGCCGCGCCGCAGCCCGCGGGTGCGGTCGGTGGTGTCGACGGCCGTGGCGGAGATGTGGATGACGGGCAGCGACGCCGTGGCGGGGGCGGCCTTGATCTGCTCGCAGACCTCCATGCCGTTCGCGTCGGGCAGCCGGACGTCCAGGACGACCAGGTCGACCTGGTGCTCGGCGAGCCGTTCCCAGCACTGGGCGGCGGAGGCCGCCTCCACGACGGTGTGGCCGGCGCGGCGCAGCCAGCTGCCGATGATGTAGCGCTTGGTCTCGTTGTCGTCGACGACCAGGGCGGTCCCGGTCGGTATCGAGTCGGTCATGGCGTTCGGGCCGTTCGTCGTGCTCGGGCCCGTGCCACCGCGTCGGCGAGCATGACCTGTGCGAGCTGGGCTTGGGCGAGGACGGCGTCGACCCGTTCCGGCCGCGTCCCCTCCGAGGGGGCCGCGTCCGACGAGGCGACCAGCACGACGGCGGTGGCGGGCGGCGGCGCGGCCGGCTCGCCGACCGCGTCGGCGGCGGAGATGCCGGGGCCGAGCAGGATCAGGTCGGGCGGGTCGGACGAGGCGGCGATGTCGCGGACGGCCTCCGGGTCGGCGGCCTCGCTGACGCGTTCGGCGGCGTCGCCCAGCATGTCGCGCAGCGTCCGGCGCATGGCGTCGTGCCCGTCGGCGATCAGTACGTGGGAGAGGCCGAGTTCGGCCAGGCTCTCGTACGGGGGGAGGCGCAGCGTCACCGTGGTCCCCACGCCGACCTCGCTCTCCAGCGACAGGTCGCCGCCGAGGGCCTCGGCAAGGCGGCGGGAGTAGGTGAGTCCGAGTCCCGTCCCCCCGGGCTTGCCGCCGGGCACCTGGTAGAACTCCTCGAAGACGCGCTCCTGCTCGCCTGGCGGGATACCCACGCCCGTGTCGGCGACGACGAACTCCAGGTGCCCGGGGGTGCGCCGGGTCGTCAGGCGCACCTCGCCCTCGTCGGTGAACTTGAGCCCGTTGGCCACCAGGTTGCGCAGGATGCGGGTCAGCATGACCTCGTCGGTGACCATGGTGAGGGCCCCGGCCTCGGCGGCGTCCATCCGCAGCCGCACCCCCGATTGGTCGGCCATGGGCGTCATCAGGTCCGCGAGCTGCCGCAGCACCGAGGACACCTCGACGAAGCTGCGGCGCGGCGCGAGCCTGCCCTGCTCGGCCTTGGCCATGTCCAGCAGCTCGTTCACCAGCGACAGCAGCGTCTCGCCGGCCCCGGCGATCAGCGAGACCTGGTGCCGCTGCTCCTCGGTGAGGGGCTCGGCGGCGGGGTCGAGGAGCAGCCGGGCGAGGCCGATGACGCCGTTGACGGGGGTGCGCAGCTCGTGGCTGATGTTGGCCCAGAAGCGGTTCTTGGCCTCGCCCGCCTCGCGGAGCTGGTCGGACTTCTCCTCCAGCTCGGCGTACAGCGCCACCACGCCCCGGTTGGTCTCCTCCAACTCGGTGGACAGCTCGTTGTAGAGGGCCATCACGCCCTGGTTGGTCTCCTCCAGCTCGCTGTTCAGCGAGCGGAGCTCCTCGCTCTGCCGCCGTACGTCCTCCAGCGTCCGCACCAGCTCGGCGTTCTGGGTCCGCAGCTCCTCCAGGGCGGTGGCGGGCTGGAGGCGCCCCAGTCGCGCCCGGAGGTCGGTCAGCGTCGGGCCGGCCACCGCGGCGGCGTCCGCGGGCAGGCCCTTGGCGAGCCGGACGACCCGCCGCGGTCCCGTCCCCGTCTCCTCGACGAGGTCCAGGAGGCGTGCGGCCGCGGCGTCGCCCTCCTTCGGACGTCCGGCGCCCCGCGCGGCCGCGTACTCCATCTCGATCACCAGCCGCGGCGCCGGCCCCCGCTCCAGGCAGAAGACGACCGCGACCGTGCCCGAGTGGGCGACGAGCTCCCGGCCGAGCTCGCTGAGCGCGGTGGCGACCCGGACCTGGTCCTGGAAGTCCAGCCGGACGGCGGCGGCGACGTGCCGCCCCGCCTGCCGGAGGGCGAAGACGCCCTCGTCGTCGGCCACCCGCAACCGCAGCAGCTCCTCCGCCACGGGCTCACCGCCGCCCGGGGGTCGTGACGGCGAGGACGCAGCGGTCGTCATGCCGCACTCCGGCGGACCGCAGCAGGTCCGCGGCGATCAGCAGCGGCCCGCGGGAGGGCGCGGGCAGGCCCGCGGCGTCCCACTTGTCGGTCAGCCCGTCGGAGTGCATCACCACCGCGGCGCCCCGCGGCAGCGCGTAGGTGTGCTCGCGCATCGTCCTGGTCTTCGCGCCGGCGATGCCCGGCACCGAGATCATGCCGTGCCGGCGGTCGGGGCCGAGGATCCATCCGGCGACGTTGCCCAGCCCGGCGTAGTGCACCACGTCCGCCGCCGGGTCCACCGACGCCACCGCGACCGCGCCGCCCCGGGTCGCGCCGAGCCGCTGGTGCACCTGCCGCAGCAGGTCGATGGGACGCGCCGGGAGCACGGCCTCGCGCATCGCCCTGACGGCCTCCTGGGCGGCCCGCGCCGCCATCGGCCCGTGCCCGAGGCCGTCGCAGACCATGGCGTAGACCGTCCCGCCGTCCAGCCGCGCGGCGAAGGCGTCGCCGCACTCCCGCTCCCCGTCGATCGGCCGGGTCAGGCCGGCGAACGGCGGCCCCGGCTCCGGGGAGGCGCCCCTCCCGCCGGAGGGCCGGAACCCGGCGTACAGGACGGTGCCGGCGCCCGGGAGCGAGTGCATGCCGCTGCGGTCGGCGAGCCGCTCGATCGAGCCGAGGCCCAGGCCGAGCGTGCCGGACGTGGAGTGGCCGTCCAGGCGGGAGGCGCGGACGTCGGCCATCCCGGGCCCGCGGTCCAGGCACACCACCTCCAGCGCGGCATCCTCTCCCGTCCGGACGATCCGCACCAGGATCTCTCCCCGCACCGCGTGTTTGGCGAGGTTGGAGGCCGCCTCGGTCACCGCGAGCTGGATCTGGCCGAGGCGCTCCCCGGCGAAGCCGAGCCGTTCGGCCAGGCGGACGGCCTGGCGCCGCGCGCCGGCCGCCGCGCTGGGCTCCTCGGCACGGAGCCACACCGCGTCGTCGGAGGGCGGGCTGGTCATCCATCCGGTGCCGGTCAGCGGATCCACTTGGTCACCGTCACCGTGGTGCCCTTCCCGACCTCGGTCTCCAGTTCGAACTCGTCGGCCAGGCGCCGCGCGCCCGGCAGGCCCAGGCCGAGGCCGCCTCCGCTGGTCCATCCCTCGGTCAGCGCCTGCGCCACGTCGGGGATCCCCCCGCCCTCGTCGCTGAACACGAGCCGCACGCCGGCGCGTCCCCGCGCGTTGACGACGGACTCCACGCGCGCCGTGCCGCCTCCGCCGTGCACGAAGGTGTTGCGGGCCAGCTCGCTCGCCGCCGTGACGATCTTGGTCTGGTCGACCAGCGACATCCCGGCCGACGCGGCGGCGGTCCGCACGAGCTGCCGCACGCGGACCACGTCGTCGTTGGAGGCGATGGGAAGGGAGTCGCCCGCCGGAGTCGTCACGGCCCGTCCACGGCGCCCGGGCCGACGGACGGCAGCGGAGCGCCGAGGAGCCGCATGCCCTTCTCCAGGTCCAGGGCGGTGCGCACGCCGCCCAGCGACAGCCCGAGCTCGACCAGGGTGATCGCCACCGCGGGCCGCATGCCGACGACAACCGTCTCCGCGTCCATCAGCCGCGACATCGAGGCGATGGTGGCGAACATCCTGCCGATGAAGGAGTCGACGATGTCCACCGCGGTGATGTCGATGATCACCCCTCGCGCGCCCGTCTTGACGATGCGGTCGGCCAGGTCCTCCTGGAGGGCCAGGACGCTCTGGTCCTGCAGGTCGATCTGGATCGACACCAGCAGGACGTCACCGATCTTGAGAATCGGCACCCGCTCCATCAAGCACCCGCCCCGGTGACGACCCGGGTCCCGCTGCGCTCCAGCGCCCACGCCAGGGCGTCGGCCAGCGACGCCTTCGTCGGGATGTCGCCGAACTCGATCCCGAGCGCCACGATGGTCTGGGCGATCTGCGGCCGGATGCCGGAGATCACGCACTCGGTCCCCATCAGCCTGGCCGCCATGACCGTCTTCAGCAGGTGCTGGGCCACCTCGGTGTCCACGGCCGGTACCCCGGTGATGTCGATCACCGCGTACTGCGAGCCGGTCTCCACCAGGCGCTCCAGCAGGGTCTCCATCACCACCTGCGTGCGCGCCGAGTCGAGCGTGCCCACCAGGGGCACCCCGAGGATGCCCTCCCACAGCTTCACGACCGGGGTGGACAGTTCGAGCAGCTGCTCCATCTGGTCGGCGATGACCTGCTCGCGCGCGGCGGCGTAGGTCTCGAAGGTCACCAGCCCCAGGTCGTCGATCTGGGCCGAGAACCCCGCGAACTCGCTGTAGGCCGCCACGTCCCCGACGGCGCCGACCTGCTCCAGGACCGCCTGCTTGAGCGCGAAGACGCTCACCGCGGTCTCGCTGGGGCTGAACCCCTGCCGGGCCCGGGTACGCGAGATCTCCGTCAGCGCGGCCCGGAGTTCCCCGGCCGCCTCGCTCTCCCCGCCGGCCGACCTCTCGATCAGCCCGTACAGCTCGGAGAGTTCGGTCCTGAGCTCACTCTCCGTGATCCGGCCGCGCACGCCCGCGACGGCCAGCTCGACCCACCGGTCAAGGACGGCATCCCGCTTGGAGCGCAGCAGCTCCGGAAGATGCGCGTCGCCTGTTCCCTTGCTCAAAAGCAGTGCTCCCTCTCTGACCGCCGGGTCCTCTTCGGCACGCGAGTGCCTGCGGGAAGGCTACCGCCCATAACAGAGAGAAACGGACTTTTCGCCATGATCATCCACGCGCGGCCCGAATCGGCTCCGAGTAGGGGCGGCGCCGGACGGGCGGAACGCGCACCCGGACCCGACTCGTCGGTAACTCGACGCCGCCAGGCCTCCGGCAGTGACGGAGCGTCAACGTCAGGTCGCGCCTCGCCCGCGCGGGCGGGCCCCGTCTCTTCTCCGGCCGCCGAGCGGGCCGCGGGCCGCTCAGGCCGCACACCATGGATGAAAATCCAATATCCCCGTCTGGGACTAGATGTAGCTCCATAGAAAGCCCGGCCCGGTCGATGGTGTGCTTGCCCGCATGGTGACGACGGAACGGACGATGGTGCCCGCCGGAGAAGGCCGGGCGGTGCGGGTGGGCGCCGGGCGGCGGGTACGGGTGGTGGACGTCGAGGGCGGGCAGGTCGGCGACCTGTTCGCGTTCGCCGCGGACGATCCGCGCGAGCATCTGAGCGCCGCGCACACCCGGAGCGTGACGAGCCGGCTCTTCCCCCAGGTGGGCGAGTCGTTCGTCACCGACCGCCGGCGGCCGATCCTGGCGCTGGTGGACGACACCTCGCCGGGGTCGCACGACATGCTGATCGCCGCCTGCGACCCGGCGCGGTACGAGGCCCTCGGGGTGCCGGGCCACGCCTCGTGCGCGCGGAATCTGGAGTCGGCGCTGGCGGCGCTGGGGCCGGCCGGGACGGTACCGGCCGTCGCCGTCACCCCGCAGCCGGTCAACGTGTTCATGCGGATCCCGGTGGAGGAGTCCGGGCGGCTGCGGTGGCTGGCGGCCGAGAGCCGGCCGGGGGACGCGATCACTTTCGAGGCGCTCATGGACTGCGTGGTCGTGGTGTCGGCGTGCCCGCAGGACCTGAACCCCATCAACGGCGACGGACCGACCCCGCTGGCGATCGACGTCCTGTGAGGCGGACCGGCCCGGAGCCGGTCCGCGCACGCATTGAACAAGTGCACGCGATGAACAAGGTGCACGGCAGAACGAGAAGGAGAGCGAAGATGACCGTCACGACCGCGCATCCCGCGCTTGAGCCGGGACTCGTCGGCGGACTGCGGACGTCCAACCGGATGGCGGTGGCGCCGATGACGCGGGTGTCGGCCGCGCCGGACGGCACGCCCACGCCCGAGATCGCGGAGTACTACACGGAGTTCGCCCGCGGCGGCTTCGGGCTGATCATCACCGAGGGCGTCTACACCGACGCCGCCTACAGCCAGGGCTACCTCAACCAGCCGGGCCTGGTGTCGGAGCGCCACACGGCCGCCTGGCGCGAGGTCACCACCGGTGTGCACGAGGCCGGGGGCTCCATCGTGGCCCAGCTGATGCACGCTGGCGCGCTGTCGCAGGGCAACCCCTACCGCGACGACACCGCGGGGCCGTCGGCGGTCGTGCCGCAGGGGGTCAGGATGCCCGAGTACGGCGGGCACGGGCCGTGGCCGGCGCCGAAGGAGATGAGCACGGCCGACATCAAGGAGGCCGTGGACGGCTTCGTCGCCGCGGCGGTGAACGCCAGGCAGGCCGGGTTCGACGGTGTGGAGGTCCACGGGGCCAACGGCTACCTGCTGGACCAGTTCCTCACCGACTACACCAACCTGCGCGAGGACTCCTACGGCGGGACGGCGGCCGACCGGGTGCGCCTCATGGCGGAGGTCGTCGCGGCGATCCGCGCCGAGGTGGGGCCGGACTGGTGCGTCGGGGTCCGGGTGTCCCAGACCAAGGTGAACGACTTCCGGTACCGGTGGCCGGGCGGCGCCCACGACGCCGAGGTGATCTTCGCCGCGCTGACCGAGGCGGGCGCGACCTACCTGCACGTCGCGAGCGAGGGGCGGAACTGGCTCGACTCCGCGCAGCTGGAGCGGGGGCTCACCGTCACCGGCCTGGCCCGCCGGGTCAGCGGCCTGCCGGTGATCGCCAACGGCGGGATGCACGACCCGGAGCTGTCGGCGCAGGTCCTGGCGGACGGGCACGCCGACCTGGTGTCGATCGCCAGGGGCGCCCTGGTGCACCCCGACCTGCCGCGCCGCCTCGCCGAGGGCCGGGAGCCGGAGCGCTTCGACCATGCGATGCTGTCGCCGATGGTCACCCTGGACAACGTCCGGCGCTGGCGGCTGGCGGCCCGTGCGGACGCCTGATCCGGCGGGCGGAGACGGCGAGAGGGGCGGGGGCATGAGCGGAGGCTGGCACGGCGGGGCCGCCGCGGTGGTGGCGCTGGGCTTCGACGTGGACGCCGAGACGCCGGTCCTCGCCCAGGGCGGCCGGTACGCCGCGCACGCGAGCACCATGTCGCACCAGGCCTACGGGCCGGACGTGGGGCTGCCGCGCATCCTGGACCTGCTGGACGAGATGGAGGTCCCGGCGACGTTCTTCGTGCCGGGCTGGGTGGCCGAGCAGCGCCCGGGGCTGGCCGCCTCCGTCGTCGAGCGCGGTCACGAGGTGGCGCACCACTCCTACTCCCACCGCCCGCCCACCTCGCTGTCCCCGCGAGAGGAGCGCGCGGACTTCGAGCGCGCCCTGGAGGTGTTCGACCGGCAGGGCATCGAGATCGCCGGGCACCGGGCGGCGCTGTGGGAGGCGTCCTGGACGACGGCGGAACTGGTCGCCGAGCACGGGCTGCGCTACGACTCGTCCCTGATGGGCGACGACCGGCCGTACCGGGTGCCGACCGGGGCGGGCGAGATCGTCGAGCTGCCGGTGCACTGGTCGCTGGACGACTGGGAGCAGTACGCCTACCTGCCGGAGCCGCACGTCGGCGCGGTGATCGAGTCGCCGCGCAAGGTGCTGGAGCTGTGGCAGGCGGAGCTGGACGGCATGCGGCGGTACCGGTGCCTGTTCAACCTCTGCGTGCACCCGTTCCTGTCCGGGCGCCCGGGCCGGGCGCTGGCCCTGCGCCAGTTCATCGAGTACGCGCGGGAGTGCGGCGACGTGGCGTTCGCCCGCTGCCGGGACGTGGCGGAGGCGGCGTTCGCCGATCCGGACGTCCGGCCGCGCCCCCACCGTCCGCCGCGTGTGGACCCGGACGTCCACCCGCACTGACCGCCCGCCCGCCGGTCAGGCCATGTCGGCGGCCTGGAGTGCCAGGAAGAGGTCGACGCGGTCGGCGGTGCGGGAGGTGTCGCGGCCGGTCAGCTCGGCGATCTTGGCGAGCCGGTTCCGCAGCGTGTTGACGTGCACCCGGAGGGCGGCGGCGGTGGCCTGCCAGTGCCCGTCGTGGTCGAGGAAGGCGCGCAGCGTGGCCTCAAGCTCGCCGCCCCGCCTGGCGTCGTGCTCGCGGATGGGGGCGAGCACGCCGTCGGCGAGCGTCCGCAGGGCGGCGGCGTTCTGCGTCCCGAGCAGGAGCCGGTGGGGGCCGAGCTCGGCGAAGGTCCGGACGGCGGGCCCGGCGCCGCCGCGCCGCAGGGTCCGGCAGACCTCGCGCGCCCTGATGAGCGGTTCGCGCAGCGCCGCCGGCCCCCGGACGGTCCCGCCGAGCCCCACGACGGCTCGGCGGCCGGGGAACCGCTCCCCCACTGCGGCGGCGAGCCGCTCGGCGAGGGGCGCCGCCTCCCGCTCGCCGTGCCGCCACGACAGGACCGCCACCACGTCCTGCGATCCGGCCGCCACCACCACCGGGACGCCGGTGGCGGCGAAGAACTCGCCGACCACCTCCGCCAGCCCGGGCAGGGTGGCCTCCGGGCCCGCGAACGCCGTCGTCCACACCGCGAGCGGCCCGTCCGGGTCCACCCCGAAGGCGCGCAGCCGGCCGGGCACCTCGGCGTCGCGGCTGCCGCCCGACAGCACCATCTCCAGCAGCTCGCTGGCGAACCGCAGCTCGATCGCCTGCACGGCCTGCTGCTTGGCGACCTCCAGGCTGAGGAAGCGCGCCGCCTGGTCGAGCGCGTCCTGCTCGGCGCGGGTCAGCTCGCTCACCGGACGCAGGCAGATCAGCGCCGCGTCGACGTCGCCGACCGCCCCGACCAGGTACAGCGCGGCCCGTCCCGCGGGGCCGAGGTCCAGCTCCAGCGGCGGCGGCCGACGGGTCAGGCCGGTGGCGACCGTGTGGAGCTGGGCGGCGTCCAGGTCGGCGCCGGCCGAGGCGAGCAGCCGGCCCATCCGGTCGATGACGGCGAGCGGGAGCTCGTGGTCGCGGCGCAGCACCTGCAGCACGCCCGACGCGCCCGCGCCCCGGGAGATCGCCGTGGCCAGCGCGTCCCCGCGCCGCACCATGCCGACGAGCGCGCCCTGCCGCTCCTCGGTGTAGCGGGTGGCGACCGCCTCGGAGATCGCGGTGAACGGGACGTCCGCCGCGATCTCCAGCAGGGGCACCCCCGCGGCGCGGCAGGCGGTGACCAGCTCCCCCGGCGTGGTGCGGCGCTCCGGACGCAGGCCGAACACGATGCCCGCCGCCTGCGCCCGCTGGACGTTGGCGACGAACCCGGAGGCCTCGATCCGGTCGTCCCACAGGCCGTTGGTCAGCACCAGCTCGCGCCGCCGCACGTAGCCCGAGGGGTCGGGCAGCTCGGTGTTGTGGACCCAGGCGACCGGTTCCTCAAGGGCCCCCTCAGGGCCCGGGACCAGAACGGTGAGGCCGAGCGACTCGTCCTCCAGCAGGGACGCCAGCGTGAACACCCTGTGAACCTATCCAGCCATCGCGGTCAACGCTAGAGGTTTCTCTACTTCTGGACGGGACGGCGCGGTGCTTTGGTGTGCTGTACGTCACGGACGGAGGAACCATGTCCAGCAACCAATCCGCACACCAGAGCCTTTCAGCCGAACCGGTTCGCTTGGAAGAACCGGTCCGCTTCGACGAACACGGAATCGAGCCGATCCCGGCCTCCTCCCGCGACTCCACGCCGTGGCAGCAGTTCTGGATCTGGTGCGGGGCCAACATCGCACCGATCAACTGGGTGCTCGGAGCGCTGGGCATCACGCTCGGCCTCAGCCTGCTGGAGACCCTGGTGGTCGTCGCGCTCGGCAACCTGGTCGGCTGCGCGGTCTTCGGGCTGTTCAACGTCATCGGCCACCGCACCGGCGTCAACCAGATGGTGCTCGGCCGCGGGCCGTTCGGCCGGCGCGGCGCCATCGTCCCCGGCCTGGTGCAGGGGCTGCTGACCATGGGATGGGTCGGCGTCAACACCTGGGTGGTGCTGGACCTGGTGATCGAGATCCTCGCCCAGATGGGGGTGCACGGCGGCACCGGGCTCCGCTACCTGGTGGCCGGGCTCATCATGGCCGCCCAGCTCGTCCTGGCCCTCTACGGCTTCTACGCGATCCGCACGTTCGAGAAGTACACCGTCCCGGCGACGGTGCTGGTCATGGTCGTCATGACCGGGCTGGCCCTGGGGCAGGCGGACCTCCACTGGACGACCGCGCCCGCCACGACGCCGGGCGACAAGTTCACCGCCGTGACCCAGCTGCTCACCGCCATCGGCATCGGCTGGGGCATCAGCTGGCTGCCCTACTCCGCCGACTACAGCCGCTTCGTCCGCCCGCGGTCCTCGGACCGGTCGGTCTTCTGGTCCACCGCACTCGGGATGTACGTCCCCACCGTGTGGCTGGCCGCGCTCGGCGCGTGCCTGGCGAGCGCGGGCGACGGCGGCGACCCGTCCAGCCTGGTGACCGGCACGTTCGGCGTGATGGCCGTGCCCGTGCTGCTGCTGATCATGCACGGTCCCGTGGCGACCAACATCCTGAACCTGTACTCGTGCTCGCTCGCCGCGCTGTCGGTCGGCATCCGGGTCGCCCGGTGGAAGGTGACGCTGGTGGCCGGGGCGGTGGCGTCCGCGGTGCTGGCGGTCTTCCTTCATGCCAGTAGCTTCGCCCAGGCGTTCGACCACTGGATGGCGTCCATCCTGGTCTGGATCAGCCCGTGGGCGGCCATCGTCCTGGTGGACTTCTTCGTGCTGCGGCGCGGCCGGATCGACGTGGCCACCCTCTACCGGGACGGCGGCGCGAACGCCCGGGCCCTGGTCAGCCTGGCCCTGGGACTGGTGGCGGCGTGGGCGTGGCAGTTCGGCATGGTGCCCGCACTCCAGGGGCCGATCGCGCGGACGCTCGGGCACACCGACTTCTCCTGGCTCTCGGGCGGCCTGGTCGCGGGCGGGCTGTACTACGCGCTGGCCCGGCGCGCCCATCGGCAGGCGCCTCCCGCCCCCGCCCTGGCCGAGGAGGTCTCCTGACGGAGGTCTGAGGGGACCGCTCCTTTGGCCCCCGGTCCTGCACAGCCCACGGTGAGCCGCCGAGACCATCACGGTCGGCGGCTCACCGTGCGCATACCGTCGAAACCGACCCATCCTCGACGCGCCATCCATGTCTCCCGCACGCCAGGTTGTCGCATGGCGACCCGTCGGGGGCGGGAATGAACCAGGCGTCCCCGCTCGTGGAAATACCGCTCGCCCGCCTCTAAAATCGAACATATGATCGACTGAGCGGGAACCCTTCGAGCAGGGACCGGCGCGGACCCCCGGGCCGGCAGGACCTTCGACGTACAGGACCTTCGACGTAAGGCGGACATGCCGATGGCGTTCTCCCCCGAGGTGCTCCCAGCCGCCGTCCAGGCGCTCAGCGGCGCGCCGGCCCGTCACCACCCCGTCATCATGATCACTTGCGCCCCGGACGGGCGGCCCCGGGTCTGCGTCCCGGACTGGGGCGAACTCCGCGTCGTCGGCGACCGGCACCTGCGCGTGGCGGTCTGGCCCTCCGGCCCCACCGCGGCCGACCTGGACCGCGACCCGTCCGTCCTGCTGATCGTCACCGCCCTGTCCGAGGTCTACCTCGTCGACGCCGCGGCCCGCCGGCTGGAGAACGCCGCCATGGTGTGGGCGCACTACGAGCTCACGATCACCTCGGCGCGGACCGCCGACCGCGGCACCGTCCCGGCCTCGCCGTCCTTAAGGGACGACGCCCCGGAGGAGTACCTGACCCAGCGCCCGCCGAGGGCGGCTTCCGCGTTCGGAGGAAACACCGTCGCGCGCCGACCCCGCCATCACCAGCCACCCCAGCGATCACCGTGGGCCCGCCCTCCGGAGCCCGAGCCGAAGACCCCCCACCGCCGCACCGAACGCGCACACCCCTAGGCAGGAGCGGCGGACGGAACGTCCGATCAGCGGCGGACCGCATCGCCGCTGATGATCAGCAGACCGCCGGAGCCCTCGGTGGAGGCGATCTCCACGGAAGCCCGCACCCCTGGGGATGCGCGGGACTAGTCTGCTGATCTTGATGACACATCCCATCGGACAGGCCGAGATGGAACTGGGGGGCCGGTACCGCCTGGAGGCGCTCATCGGCCGCGGCGGCATGGGCGAGGTCTGGCGCGGATCCGACCGGCGCCTGCGCCGCCCGGTGGCCGTGAAGATCCTTTCGCTGGACGCGGGGACGGACGGGACCGCGGTGGCGCGGCTGCGGCGCGAGGCCGAGACGGCGGGAACGCTGCAGCATCCGGCCGTCACCGTCGTGTTCGACATCGGCGAGCAGCCCCACCCCGGCGTTCCCGGCGGGCACCTGGTCTACCTGGTGATGGAGCTGCTGGAGGGCCGCGACCTGCGCACCGTCCTCGGCGTCGCGCCCGGCGGCCTGCCGGTTCCGCAGGCGGTGTCGCTGGCCGCGCAGGTCGCCGAGGGGCTGGCCATCGCGCACGCGCGCGGCGTGGTGCACCGCGACGTCAAACCGGCGAACCTGTTCGTCCTGCCGGACGGCCGCGTGAAGATCTGCGACTTCGGCATCGCGTGGCTGGCCGACACCACCACCCGGCTGACCGTCGACGGCGGCACTATCGGCACGCCCCGGTACATGGCGCCCGAGCAGTTCGGCGGGGCGGTCGGCCCGCGCACCGACCTGTACTCGCTGGGCTGCGTCCTGTACGAGCTGCTGACCGGTGCGCCGCCGTTCACCGGCGGGGGCGGCATGGCGCAGCTGATGTACCAGCATCTGAACGCCGTGCCCGCGCCCCTGCCCGGCTCGGTGCCCGCGGAGCTGCGCGCGCTGGTCGCCGACCTGCTCGCCAAGGATCCGGAGGCCCGCCCGGCCGACGCCGCGACGGTCGCGCGGCGGCTGCGCGCGGTCGGCGCCGAGCCCGGAGGACCGCCGCCGATGCCCCCGATGCCGCCTGGAACGGGGACGGGAACGGCTGCGCCGGTGACGCGGGTCTCCGTGCCCGACGAGGCGACCCGGACCGACGGCGGGCGGCGCCCCGGGGGCAGAGGCCTCAAGGCAGCGGCGGCGGTCGGGGCCGCGGCGCTGGTCGCGGTGGCGGGCACCGCGTTCGCGGTCGCCTCCAACGGCGGCTCGGACCCGTCCCCACCGCCTCGTTCCAGCACCCCGTCCACTCCGAGCGGCACCGCGACCACCCCGACGAACGATGGCTGGCAGGTGGTCGTGTCGAAGGAGCGAGGGGTGGCCTACGAGGTGCCGTCCACCTGGACGGCGGGGTCCTCCGGCTACGAGATGGCGTACTTCGACGCGGCGGAGCAGCCGATCATCGGGGCGGCGAGCATCGCCTACATCAAGCAGGAGAACGGGGACGGGAACGGCTGCTACCTCGCCCTCGCCGGCGTGCGCGGTGGCACGGGCGGGATCGTCGGCGCCGCGCGGGGCCAGGCCGGCGCGCTGGCCCGGGAGGCCGAGAAGCAGGCGCGCCAATGGGCCCGGGGCGCGTTCAGCGTGCGGGGCAGGCCCCCGGTCCTGGACGCGGGCGCGCACCGGACCCTCGCCCTCGCGGGAGGCGTCCAGGCCCAGCTCCACTCGTTCACGGTCCGGTCGGTGGCCGGCGCGACCGAGTGCAACGCCGCCAGAGGCGGGGCCCGCGTCCACGTCCTGACGGCCGCATCGCGGGTCCCCGGGCGCAACGGCGGACCGTTCGCGTTCTCCGTCCTCACCGGCCCGGGCATCAAGTTCGCCGACCAGGACGTGGTCGAGAGGATCCTCCGCAGCGTCCGGCCGCTGGCGTAGCGGCCGTCGCCGTGGCGTGCGACGGGGTCAGGTGAGGTTGGAGGGACGGGACTCCCAGTAGGGGGCGCGCAGTTGGCGTTTCAGGGTCTTGCCCGAGGGGTTGCGCGGGATCTCGTCGAGCCGGTCGAAGCCCCTGGGGGTCTTGTAGGCGGCCAGGTGCTCCCGGCAGAAGTCGCGGAGCTGGTCGTCGGTGACGGTGCCGTCCTTCGCCAGGACGATGGCGGCGTGGACGGACTCGCCCCACTCGTCGGACGGGACGCCGAACACGGCCGCGTCGGCCACCGCCGGGTGGGCGGTGAGGACGGCCTCGATCTCGGCCGGGTAGATGTTCATGCCGCCCGAGATGATCATGTCGGTGCGGCGGTCGCAGATGTAGTAGAAGCCCTCCTCGTCGCGGTAGGCGATGTCGCCCACGGTCAGCCAGTCCCCGAGGCTCGCGTCCCGGAACTTGCCCTCGGCCTTGTAGTAGGCGTTGAAGGTGCCGGCGCCGCGCACGTAGAGGTCGCCGGGCACGTGCGGCTCCTCGACGGGGCGGCCGTCCTCGCCGAAGAGCGCGATCTCGACGCCGGGGGCGGCGCGGCCGCAGCTGCCGGGCTTGCGCATCTGGTCCTCGGGGCGGAGCACGGTGTCCACGCCCAGCTCCGTGGACCCGTACACCTCGAACAGGGAGTCCTCGCCGATCCTGTCGACGTACCGGCGCTTGAGCTCGAAGGGCCACGGGGCGGCATTGGCGATCATGCGGCGCAGCGAGGAGAGGTCCCGGCGGCGGATCGTCTCCTCCGGCAGGTCCACCACCCGGCGGATCGGGGTCGGCGCGGAGAAAGTGGTGGTCACCCGGTACCGCTCGACGAGGTCCAGCCAGAGTTCGGGGTCGAAGTCGCGCATCACGACCACGGTCCCGCCCATGAGCTGGACGATGAGCATGAAGCTCATCGGGCCCGAGTGGTAGAGCGGGCCGGTCGTGAGGTAGACGTCGCCGGGCTCGAAGCCGATCTCGCCGACCAGCCCGAGCACCAGGGCCGGGTCGGGCTCGCCGCGCACGACGCCTTTGGGCTTGCCGGTCGTCCCGGACGTGTAGAACATCGAGGTGCCGGCCGCCGGGTCGGCGCCGCGGGCGACGGGCTCGGTGTCCGGGCTCCGCTCGGCCAGGGCGTCGAGCGAGGAGGCCCAGCCCGGTGGTTCGGAGCCCCACGCGAGCCAGGCGCGGACGCCGGTCGCGCGGTCGTGCGCCGCTTCCAGCTGGGGCGCCTGCTCCGCGTCGAACACGACCAGCGCGGCGTCGGCGTTCTCGACGACGTAGGACGTCTCCTCCGGGGTGAGGCGGTAGTTCAGCGGGACGCCGACGGCCCCGCACTTGCGCAGGGCCGAGATCAGCACGACGACCTCGGTGCTGTTGCGGCCGCACCACACGACCTTCGTGCCGGCCCGGACGCCGTGCTCGACCAGCAGGTTGGCGTACCGGTTCACCAGCGCGTTGAACTCGGCGTAGGTCAGGCGGCGCTCGTCCTCGACGACCGCGGTCTTCGCGGGGGCGGCGGCGGCCATCGCCGCGAGCGGGTCTTCGGCGGGCATGGTGATCGACCTCCTGCGGTGCTTCACATGGGCCGGTGCGCCAGGGCGCGCTCCAGCCGCTCCTGGGCGCGGGCCGCCTGCCGGGCGCGGTAGGCAATCGGCATGTAGCGGACCCGCTCGGGCAGCAGCGGCGTGCCACGCCCGATGATCTGCCCGGCCAGGCGCAGCCTGCGCTCGTCCGCCGCGGTCCACCGCAGGCCGAGCTTCTCGCGCGCCGGCGCCGGGAGGGTACCGACCGTGATCAGTCGTCCGAGCCGCCCGACGGCCGTGCTCAGCGGGGCGACCGCCGGACGCAGCGGCCCCGGCACGTTCGGCGGCACCTGGTCCATCTGCGCGAGCACCTCGTGTGCGACCTTGTGGGGGACGAGAGTGTTGGCCACCATGTCGTCGAAGTAGGCCCAGTAGTCGGGGATGCTCTCGGGCAGCATCCGCTCGGGCACCCGGAGGATCCTGCCCAGTTGGAGGAACTCCTCAAAGATCTGCTGTTCCTCGTCCGGGGTCAAGGGGGCGGCGGCGAAGTACTCGGCGGCGGTGACGGCGGCGTAGAAGCCGGTGAGGTGCACCCACGCCCACGGCTCGGCCGACAGCGCGTGGTGGCGCCGCCCTTCCTCGTCGACGGCGCTGAGCGGCTTGTGCATCTCGCGGAGCCGCTTGCCCTCCTCGATGGCGGTGCGCCCGCCGTAGACCCAGGTCTGCACCGAGGCGAAGCTGCGCGCGGCACGGCCGAGGGGGTCGGTGCGGAAGCTCGACAGCCGGTCGACCACGGTCCCGATCGCCGGGTGCATCACCTGGAGGATGAACACGCTGTTGCCCGCGATCGCCGAGGTGTAGAGCCCCATCTGCTCCCACAGCAGCGAACCGGGCCCGAACGGGGCCGGCTCGCCGGGGCGCTCCCGCTCGGCCGGCGGGTTCACGGGCGTCCAATCGGTCACCGTCATGCCGCGACCTCCTGACGAAGCGACTCCTGCCGCCGGCGGACGACCCGGCCGCCGGCGGGGCGGCTCCGGTAAGCTAAACGCGAATAAGCAGTCGCTTACAAGTCGCGTTTCGGAGGGATCGGCCGGTGGCGCGCTCACCTGGGCTCTCACCCCGCAGGACCCCCTCCCAGGACCGTTCGCGCCGCACGGTCGAGAGGATCCTGGAGGCCGCCACTCGCGTTCTGTCCGAGCGCGGGTACGACGGCGCCTCCACCAACCGCATCGCCAAGGCCGCAGGCGTCGGCAACGGGTCGCTGTACCAGTACTTCCCCAACAAGGACGCGATCGTCATCGCCGTCCTGGACCGCTTCGCGGACCGCCTCGCCGACCGGCTCGGCGCGGAGATCGAGGCCACGATGCGGCTGCCGTGGCAGGAGGCCGGGCGCGCGCTCCTGGACGTCCAGATCCGGCTGTTCGAGGAGAACGCCGACCTCCTGCGCATCGTCGTCGAGCAGGTGCCGCGGCTCGGCCCGTTCGACAAGCTCGCGGCCCTCCAGCGGCGGCTGACCGACCTGGTCCGCGTCTACCTCCTGCTCAACCGCGCGGAGTTCCGGGAGGACCTCGACATCGACGCCACGCTGTGGGTCATCACCGAGACCGTGGGGCTGCTGTCGATCAAGTACGTCCTGGACCGGCCGCCCATCCCGCACGAGCGGATGGTGGACGAGCTCGCCGACCTCGTCATCGGCTACATCCGCGGCTGATCCCGGGCGCGACCGGCCCCGCGGCTACGCGCCGACCGCGGCGCGGAACCCCTCCCGCCAGCTCGGGTAGCGCGGCTCCCAGCCGAGCTCCTTCTTCGCCTTCTCGTTCGAGACGCCCCGCGCGCTGGTCATCTTGGACACGATGAACTCGCCGGCGAGCAGGCGCCCGAGCCAGGCCGGCACCCGCATCGGCGGCTTCGCGCCCGCCACCTCGGCGAGGTAGGGCAGCCACTCCGCGACCGGCGCCGGGTCGTCGTCGGCGATGTTGTAGGCCCCCGGCGCGCCGCCCTCGATCGCCGCGAGCGTCGCGGACGCGGCGTCGGCGGTGTCGATGAACGACCAGACCCCCTCGCCACCGCCGACCACCGGCATCTGACGCTTCCGCACCATCTCCACCATGGAGTCCGAGGCGCCGGGCCCGTAGAAGGTGCCGTACCGCAGCACGATCCCCTCCGGCGACCTGAGCCGCACGGTCTCGTCCACGTACTTGATCGCCGCCACCGTCCGCGCGGCGGACGGGACGGGCCGCGTCTCGACCTCGTCGTCCTCGCTCTTCACCGGGCCGCCGGAGTGCGCGTACAGGAAGTTGTGGCCCTGCGCGACGACCCTGCGGACGCCCGCGGCCTCCGCGGCCTCCAGCAGGTTGTCGGTGCCCCGGGTCCGGAGCTCGTTGGTCGCGGCGAACTCCCGGTCGACCTTGCGCAGGCTCCCCATGTCCGCCAGCGCCGTCATCTGGTGGACGATCACGTCCGGCGCCGCGGCCCGCACCGCCGCGACCACGGCGTCGCGGTCCAGTCCGTCCAGGACGACCGCCTCCGCGCCCGTCCCGCGCAGGGCCGCCGCCTTGACGGGCGTCCTGGTGGTGGCGGTGACCTCGTGGCCCGCGGCGAGCAGTCCGGGGACGAGGTGGCGTCCCAGTGCCCCGGTGGCCCCCGTGACGAAAACTCGCATGCTCTTGTTCCTTCCCTTATGTGCTCCTCCCCTGAAGACGACCCGTCCATACGGGTCTGTGACATCCCCGCGCCGCCTTTTTCGTGGTCGAAGGGCGGGCGGACGCGCGGAAGAGGTGATGATTGCGGCCACCCTGACCGGGCAGGGCACGGCCGTGAGCACGAGCGCACTGGTCGTCATCGACATGCTGAACCCGTACGAGCACGAGGACGCGGACGCGTTGATCGAGAGCGTGCAGGAGGTGGTGGACCCCCTGCAGGGGCTGCTGGAGAAGGCCAGACGCCGGGACGACGTGCGCGTCCTGTACGTCAACGACAACTACGGCGACTTCTCGGCCGACCGGAAGGACCTCATCGACCGCGCGTTGAAGGGGCGGCGGCCCGACCTGATCGAGCCCATCGTCCCGGAGCCCGGCTGCGGGTTCATGTCCAAGGTCAGGCACAGCGCCTTCTACGGCACCGCGCTGGAGTACCTGCTGTCCCGCGAGAAGGTGGAGCAGGTCGTGCTCACCGGCCAGGTCACCGAGCAGTGCATCCTCTACAGCGCCCTGGACGCCTACGTCCGGCACTTCCGGCTCAGGGTGGTCGAGGACGCGGTCGCGCACATCGACGCGGACCTCGGCGACGCCGCGCTGCGCATGATGGAGTCGAACATGCGCGCCGAACTCGTCACCGCCGACCGCTGCTTCTGAGGCCCGGTACGCGGAACGCCCCGCCGTACGGGCGGGGCGTTCGCGCTTTGGAGCCGGGTCAGCGGACGTCGACGAAGTCGTCCAGGGACTTCTGGCGGTCGAAGTTGCTCGTGCCGGGGAAGTAGGCGCGCCAGTAGCCGTCCCGCTTGGCCGTGAACGCCTTGCGGAAGCCGCCGTCGCGGGCGGTCTTCGTCGACCCCATGTAGGCCCAGGACGCGGAGCCCTTGGGACGGAAGTAGACGCGGATCGTCTTGCCCGGGTACGAGGTGTAGCCGAGGGTGTTGTCGGCGAGCCGCTTCAGCCGGCCGGAAACGGTGATCGGGCGGCCCTTGCGCACGGGCTCCGGCGCCGCGTTGTAACTCTGGATCTTCGTGTCGTACTTCTCGTACCAGTAGTCCTCACGGCTTCCCAGGGCCTTGCCGCTCCTGTTGTAGGCGATGACCCGGACGCGCCATTTCCCGAGGTCCTCCACCTGGCTGGGGCAACCGACGCCCCAGCCGACCTGATATCCGGGCAGGACGCGCTTGTAGACCACGGCCGAGGGGGTCCGCCCGTTGGGGTCGATCAGGTAGGCCTTGGAGTAGGCGACCGTGGAGCCTTCGGTGCCCCACACCCAGACGTCCATGGCGCAGGCCTTGTTGTATTCCCCCTTTGATACGGAGAGGTGCTTCGGCACCTTGATGTGGAACTGCAGCGACTCGGCTTCCGCGGCGGTGGCGCCGGCGGCGGTGAGCACACCGGCGGCCAGGCCCAGCGCGACGGCGCCGGAAACGATTCTGGGAGGCATCGACGTACCGTCCTGTCCTGTTCTGAGACGCGGACGATCATGCCAGTGACTTCTGACATTCTCCATGGGATTTGCCGGACGGCGCGTTCCAGGGGCTTGCGGAGCGGCGGACCGATGGTTACGGTGCAGTCGGATTTTATAGGAAAGTTTCCTATCAGATCACCGCACGACCGACTCGGGGCTCGGGGGATTCCCGCTCGTCCACGTCTCCTTCCCGGGAGTGACATTGCGAAGAAGAAGGCTTCTCCCCGGTTTCCTGCTCACCGCCCTCTGCTCCCTCGTCCTCGCCCTGCTCGTCCCCGTCCAGGCCGGCGCCGCCGCCTCGGTGACGGCGACCTTCACCAAGGCCTCCGACTGGGGCTCGGGGTACGAGGCCAGGTACACGATCAAGAACGAGACCGCCTCCGCCGTCAGCGGCTGGAAGGTCGAGTTCGACCTGCCGTCCGGCTCCTCCGTCGGGACCTACTGGGACGCGCTCCTCACCACGTCCGGGCAGCACGCCGCGTTCGCCGACCGCGAGTACAACGGCAGCGTGGCCGCCGGGGCGAGCGTCTCGTTCGGCTTCATCGTCAACGGGGCGGGGACGCCGCAGAACTGCACCGTCAACGGCGCCTCCTGCACGGGCGGCGGCACGCCTCCGCCCGGCACGCCCTCCGTGCCCGGCGCGCCGACCGTGACGGCCAGGACCGACACCTCGCTGACGCTGTCGTGGCCGGCCTCCTCCGGCACCGTCACCGGCTACCGCGTCTACGAGGGCACCGCCGTCAAGGCCACCGCCACCGGGACCGGCGCCACCGTCGGCGGGCTGACCGCCTGCTCGGAGCACACCTACACGGTGAAGGCGTACAACACCGCGGGCGAGTCCGCGGCGAGCGGCCCGGTCACGGCCGCCACGACCGGCTGCACGGAGCCGCCGCCCGCGAGCCGGCGCGCCGCGCCCTACCTGTACATGGGCTGGGGCGACCCGCCGAGCCCGTCCACCGTCATGAGCGCCACCGGGATCAAGTGGTTCACGATGGCGTTCATCCTCTCCAGCGGCGGCTGCAACCCCGGATGGGACGGGCAGCGCCCGCTCAAGGGCGGCGTGGACGAGCAGGCGATCGCGCAGATCCGCGCGGCCGGCGGCGACGTGCTGCCGTCCGTCGGCGGCTGGTCGGGCAACAAGCTCGGCCCGAACTGCTCCACGCCCGAGGCGCTGGCCGGCGCGTACCAGAAGGTCATCGACGCCCACGGGCTCAAGGCCGTCGACATCGACATCGAGAACAGCGACGAGTTCGAGAACGCGGCGGTCCAGGACCGCATCCTCGGCGCCCTGAAGATCCTCAAGCGCAACAACCCCGGCCTGCAGACGATCCTGACGTTCGGCACGACCACCACCGGGCCGAACTACTGGGGCAAGCGGCTCATCGGCCAGGCCGCGGCGCTGCAGGCGGACGTGGACGTGTTCACGATCATGCCGTTCGACTTCGGCGGCGGCGCGGACATGTACGGCAGCACCGTCAACGCGTCCGAGGGGCTCAAGGCGGAGCTGAAGTCGGCGTTCGGCTGGTCGGACGCCACCGCCTACTCGCACATGGGGATCTCCGGCATGAACGGCCTGTCCGACCAGCAGGAGCCGACCTCGACCGCGACCTGGACGAAGATCCGCGACTGGGCGAAGTCCAAGGGCCTGGCCAGGCTGGCGTTCTGGTCGGTCAACCGGGACCGGCCCTGCCCGGGCGGCGGCGTGGCCGAGAACTGCAGCGGCACCGACCAGCAGCCCTGGGAGTTCACCAAGATCACCGCCGGTTTCTGACCGGCCCCCCGGCGGCCCGCGTCCCGGCTCGGGGCGCGGGCCGTGCCCGCTTCCGGCCGCGCCCGCGTCGCGGCCGCCCGGCTAGACTTGCCTCATTTGTTGACTTAAGTGAATCGCGTTTGTGAGGGAAGGTTCGGCGCCATGACCGCGTCCCAGACCCCGTCCACCGCCGAGGATCTGCGCGGTGCCGGCCTGCGGGTGACGGCCGCCCGCGTGGCCCTGCTGGACACCGTCCGGGCGGGCGACCACCTCGGCGTCGAGGCTCTGGCCGAGGGCGTGCGCGACCGCGTGGGCCACATCTCCTTGCAGGCGGTGTACGAGGCGCTCCACGCGCTCACCGCGGCGGGGCTGGTCCGGCGGATCGAACCGGCCGGGAGCCCGGCCCGGTTCGAGGGGCGCGTCGGCGACAACCACCACCACCTGGTGTGCCGCGCCTGCGGCGCGATCAGGGACGTCGACTGCGCCGTGGGGCACCCGCCCTGCCTCGACCCGGTGGACGACGCCGGATACCTGGTCGACGAGGCCGACGTCACGTTCTGGGGCCTGTGCCCGGCGTGCCGGACGGACGCCGGCTGACCCGGCCGCACCCGGAGCCCGCCCCCCGCGTCCCGCGTCCTCGCGAACGGCCCGAAAAGCGTCCGGGCCGGCCGCCGCGGCGGCCGGCCCGGACGTTTCCGATCAGGTGAGGTCGTACCGGTCCAGGTTCATGACCTTGTCCCACGCGGCGACGAAGTCCTGGACGAACTTCTCGCCCGCGTCGTCGCTCGCGTAGACCTCCGCGACGGCGCGCAGCTCGGAGTTCGCGCCGAAGACGAGGTCGGCGCGGCTCCCGGTCCACTTGAGCTCGCCCGAGGCGTCGCGGCCCTCGAACGTCTCGGAGGTCGCGGAGTCCTCGCCCGTCGCCTTCCACACCGTGCCCATGTCGAGCAGGTTGACGAAGAAGTCGTTGGTCAGCGACCCCGGGGTGTCGGTGAGGACGCCGAGCGACGACCCGTCGTAGGTGGCCCCGATGGCGCGCAGGCCGCCGACGAGGACGGTCATCTCGGGCGCCGTCAGCGTGAGCAGGTTCGCCCTGTCGATCAGGAGGAACTCGCCCGGCAGGATGTTGCCCTTCTGGAGGAAGTTGCGGAAGCCGTCGTGCGTCGGCTCCATCACCTCGAAGGACTCGACGTCGGTCTCCTCCTGGGAGGCGTCGGTGCGGCCCGGAGTGAAGGGCACCTCGACGTCGTACCCGGCGGCCTTGGCGGCCTGCTCGACCCCGGCGCACCCGCCGAGCACGATCAGGTCGGCGATGGAGACGCGCTTGCCGCCGGTCTGCTCGGCGTTGAACGCCTCCTGGACCTGCTCCAGCGTGCGCAGCACCTGCCGCAGCTCGTCGGGGTTGTTGACCTCCCAGCTGCGCTGCGGCTCCAGCCGGATGCGGGCGCCGTTGGCGCCGCCGCGCTTGTCGGTGCCCCGGAACGAGGCGGCCGACGCCCACGCGGTGGTGACGAGCTGCGAGACCGACAGCCCGGAGTCCAGCAGCCTGCGCTTGAGCTCCGCCACGTCCTCGGCGCCGACGAGCTCGTGGTCCACCGCCGGGACCGGGTCCTGCCAGATCAGCGTCTCGGACGGGATCTCCGGGCCGAGGTAGCGCGTGACCGGGCCCATGTCGCGGTGGGTCAGCTTGAACCACGCGCGGGCGAACGCGTCGGCGAACTCGTCCGGGTTCTCCATGAAGCGCCGCGAGATCGGCTCGTAGATCGGGTCGAAGCGCAGCGAGAGGTCGGTCGTCAGCATCATCGGCTGGCGGTTCAGCGTGCCGTCCTCGGGGTCGGGGACGGTGTCGGCCCCCGCGCCGTTCTTCGGCCGCCACTGGTTCGCCCCGGCGGGGCTCTTGGTCAGCTCCCACTCGTAGCCGAAGAGGACCTCGAAGAAGGTGTTGTCCCACTTGGTCGGGGTCGGCGTCCAGGTGACCTCCAGGCCGCTGGTGTAGGAGTCGCGGCCCTTGCCGGTGCCGTGCGTGCCCTTCCAGCCGAGGCCCATGTCCTCCAGCGGGGCGGCCTCGGGCTCGACGCCGATGCTGTCGGCCGGGGCCGCGCCGTGCGTCTTGCCGAAGGTGTGGCCGCCGGCGATCAGCGCGACGGTCTCCTCGTCGTTCATCGCCATGCGGGCGAACGTCTCGCGGATGTCGCGCGCCGCGGCGACCGGGTCCGGGTTGCCGTTCGGGCCCTCCGGGTTGACGTAGATGAGGCCCATCTGCACCGCGGCCAGGGGCTTCTCCAGCTCGCGCTCGCCGCTGTAGCGCTCGTCGTCGAGCCAGGCGGTCTCGGGGCCCCAGAAGACGTCCTCCTCGGCCTCCCAGGCGTCCCGGCGTCCGCCGGCGAAGCCGAAGGTCTTCAGGCCCATCGTCTCCAGGGCGACGTTGCCGGCCAGGATCATCAGGTCGGCCCACGAGATCTTGCGGCCGTACTTCTTCTTGACCGGCCAGAGCACGCGGCGGGCCTTGTCGAGGCTCGCGTTGTCCGGCCAGCTGTTGAGCGGCGCGAAGCGCTGCTGGCCCGCGCCGGCGCCGCCGCGGCCGTCGCTGACGCGGTAGGTGCCCGCGCTGTGCCACGCCATGCGGATGATCAGCGGCCCGTAGTTGCCGAAGTCGGCGGGCCACCAGTCCTGCGAGTCCGTGAGCACGCGCGCGATGTCCTGCTTCACGGCGGGGAGGTCGAGGCTCTCGAACGCCTCGGCGTAGTTGAAGTCCTCACCCAGCGGGTTCGTCATGGGCGGGTTCTTGGCGAGCAGCTTCAGGTTGAGGCGTTCCGGCCACCAGCGGTTGTTGCCGCCACCCTGGGTCGGGTGGGCGGCGCGCTCGTGGGCGACCGGGCAACCGCCTGCGGCGGCTTCGTTGTTCTCAGACATGTGATTCCTTCCAGGGCGACCGTGGGTGAATCAGGAACTCTCGGCGGTCGAGCAGTCGGGGCACAGGCCCCAGTAGACGACCTCGGCCTCGTCGATCAGGTAGCCGCGGTCGTCGGACGCCGTCAGGCAGGGGGCCTCCCCCACGGCGCAGTCGACGTCGGCGATGGCTCCGCACGAGCGGCACACGACGTGGTGGTGGTTGTCTCCGATCCGCGACTCGTAGCGGGCCACGGAACCGGACGGCTGGATGCGCCGCAGCAGGCCCGCCGCCGTCAGCGCGCGCAGCGAGTCGTAGACGGCCTGGTGGGACACCTTCGGAAGCTCCTCGCGCACGGCGCCGATGACCGACTCGGTGTCGGTGTGCGGGTGCGCGTGGACGGCGCTCAGCACCGCCAGCCGCGGGCGGGTCGCGCGCAGGGCGGCCGCACGCAGCATCTGGTGGAAGTCCAAGGAGCTGGCCACGCCCCCAGCCTGCCCCGTTATCTGGAATCAGTCAAGATATTGAATGAACCATGTTCAGGGGTGTATCGATTCTTTACCCCTGCCAGGAGGACGGATTCCCGAGCGTAGATCGGCGGCGGCGGCCGGCCACCTGGCGATGTTCGCCGTCGATCGCCGCCCGTTCCGGCGAGAGTTGCCGATTTCGAAGATCGCCGGAGCTGGTTCGGTACGCGAGCTGGGGTGGTCCCCCCGCCACGGTCCAGCACTCCCGCAAGGGTCTTGCCCGCGTCGCGGGCACTGGCTACCTTGACCCTAAATAGATAGGAAACCTTCCTATCCAATATGTGAACGATCTCGGGGTTCGGGGGAATCCGCCAGCCTTTCCGCACCGATGGAGTGAGCCCTTGCGCCCCCGCTCTGCTCTCAGCGCCCTCGCCGCCCTGCTCCTCGTCCTCACCATCGCGCCCGGCGCCCGCGCCGCCGCTCCGGGCGCCGCCACCGCCACCTTCAGCAAGCCCTCCGACTGGGGCTCCGGGTGGGAGGGACGTTTCACGCTCACCAACGGCACCGACACGGCGATCAACGGATGGCGGGTCGAGTTCGACCTGCCCTCGGGGACGTCCGTCGGGTCCTACTGGGACGCGCTCCTCACCAAGGACGGCCGGCACAGCACGTTCCAGAACCGCGACTACAACGCCGTCGTCCCGCCCGGCGGGTCGGTGACGTTCGGGTTCCTGGGGAACGGTCCCGGAAGCCCGCAGAACTGCACGTTCAACGGGAAGCCCTGCGAGGGCGGCGGGACGACCGATCCCCCGGGCTGGCTCGGCGCCCCCGGCACGCCCGCCGTCACCGCGCGGACCGACACCTCGCTGACGCTGGCCTGGCAGGCCGGCAGCGGGACGCCCGCCGGGTACCGCGTCTACGAGGGCTCCGACCTGAAGGCGACCGTCAGCGGCACCACCGCCGTGATCGGCGGCCTCGCCGCGTGCTCCACGCACGGCTACACGGTCAAGGCCTACGACGACAAGGGCGAGTCGCCCGCCAGCGCGGCCGTCACCGGGACGACCAGCGGATGCGCGACCGGCCCGCTGCCCAAGCACTTCCTGACCGGCTACTGGCACAACTTCGTCAACCCGGCGCAGGAGCTCAGGCTCTCCCAGGTCCCCGACCAGTACGACCTGGTCGCCGTGTCGTTCGGCGAGGCCACCGCCCGGTCCGGCGAGGTCTCGTTCCGGGTCGACCCCGAACTGTCCACCGCCCTCGGCGGGTACACCGACGCGCAGCTCAGGGCCGACATCGCCGGCCTGCACTCCAAGGGCAGGAAGGTCATCCTGTCGGTGGGCGGCGAGAAGGGCGCGATCCGGGTCGCCGACGGCGCCTCGGCGCAGCTCTTCGCCGACTCGGTCGCCGGGCTCATGACGCGGTATGGGTTCGACGGGGTCGACATCGATCTGGAGAACGGCCTCGACCCGACCTACATGGAGCAGGCCCTGCGGGCGCTGCGCGCCAAGGCCGGCGCCGACCTGATCATCACGATGGCGCCGCAGACGATCGACATGCAGTCGACCGGCGGGTCGTACTTCCAGCTCGCGCTGAAGATCAAGGACATCCTCACCGTCGTCCACATGCAGTACTACAACTCGGGCGCGATGCTCGGCTGCGACCAGAAGGTGTACGGGCAGGGAACGGTCGACTTCATCACCGCGCTGGCCTGCATCCAGCTGGAGAACGGGCTGCGCCCCGACCAGGTCTCGCTCGGACTTCCGGCCGGGCCGGGCGCGGCGGGCGGCGGCGTCGTGGCGCCGTCGGTCGTCAACAACGCGCTCGACTGCCTTGCCAAGGGCACCGGTTGCGGCACGTTCAAGCCGTCCCGCACCTACCCCGACATCCGCGGGGCGATGACGTGGTCCATCAACTGGGACGTCACCAACGGCGGCGGCTTCGCCGGGACCGTGGGCCCGCACCTGGACACCCTGCCGTAGGGAGCCTGAGATGAAGAAGATCTGGGTCCTCGCGGCCCTCCTCGCCGGACTGCTGGTCGGGGTCACCACCCCGGCGCACGCGGACAACGTCCTGGCCAACGCCGGGTTCGAGAGCGGTTCGCTCACCCCGTGGTCGTGCGACGGCGGATCGGTCGTGACCAGCCCGGTGCGGACGGGCGGCCACGCGCTCGCGGGAGGCGTGACGGCCGGGAGCACCGGCCAGTGCACGCAGACCGTGAGCGTGAAGGCGAACACCGCGTACACGCTGTCGGCCTGGGTGCGCGGCAGCTACGTGTACCTCGGCGTGACCGGCGGGGCGTCCACCTGGATGCCGTCCGCCGCCGACTTCACCAAGCTGTCGGTGGCGTTCACGACCGGGGCAGACCAGACGTCCGTCCAGGTCTACCTGCACGGCTGGTACGGCAACGGCGCCTACTACGCCGACGACGTCGCCCTGGACGGCCCCGGCGGCGAACCGCAGCCCGGCGTGCCAGGCGTGCCCGCGGCACCGAAGGCCGGCGCCGTCACCGACGACTCGATCGCCCTGCAATGGGGTGCGTCGTCGGGCACGGTCACCGGCTACCGCGTCTACGAGGGCGCCACGGCCAAGGCCACGGTGACCGGAACGAGCACCACGGTCTCGGGTCTGGCGGCGTGCAGCTCGCACACCTTCACGGTCGCCGCCTACAACGACGTCGGCGAGTCGGCGAAGTCCGAGGCCGTCAGCGCGCGTACCGGCGGCTGCACCGACACCGGGCTCCCGAAGCACGCGCTCATCGGTTACGTGCACGCGAGCTTCGCCAACGGCTCCGGCTACGTGCGGATGGCGGACGTCCCCGACGCGTGGGACATCATCGACCTCGCGTTCGGCGAGCCGACGTCCCCGACCTCCGGCGACATCCGGTTCACGCGGTGCCCGGCGAGCGAGTGCCCGAACGTGGAAAGCGACGAGGAGTTCATCGCCGCGATCCGCGCGAAGCAGGCGCAGGGCAAGAAGGTGCTGATCTCGATCGGCGGCCAGAACGGCCAGGTGCAGCTCACGACGGCGGCCGCGCGGGACGCGTTCGTCCGGTCGGTGTCGGCCGTCATCGACAGGTACGGGCTGGACGGCCTGGACGTCGACTTCGAGGGCCACTCGCTCTACCTGGACGCGGGCGACACCGACTTCCGCAACCCGACCACCCCGGTCATCGTCAACCTGATCTCGGCGCTGAAGTCGCTGAAGGCGAGATACGGGTCGAGGTTCGTCCTGACGATGGCGCCGGAGACGTTCTTCGTGCAGGTCGGGCACCAGTTCTACGGCGGCGCGGGCGGCGGCGACAACCGGACGGGCGCCTACCTGCCGGTGATCGACGCGATGCGGGACGACCTGACCGTCCTGCACGTCCAGGACTACAACTCCGGCCCGGTGATGGGCCTGGACGGCCAGTACCACACCATGGGCGGCGCCGACTTCCACATCGCGATGACCGACATGGTGAAGGCCGGGTTCCCGGTCGCGAACACCGGTCGCACGTTCCCCGGCCTGCGTCCCGACCAGATCGGCATCGGCCTGCCCGCGGCGGTCAGCGCCGGCAACGGGTACACGCCGCCCGCCCAGGTGCAGCAGGCCGTGAACTGCCTGGCCAAGGGGCAGGGCTGCGGCTCGTACACGCTGCGCGGCGGGACGTCCCCCGACCTGCGCGGGCTGATGACCTGGTCGGTCAACTGGGACCGCTACTACGGCTGGGAGTTCATGAACAGCCACGAGCCCTTCCTGAACGGCCTCCCCTGACCGGCCGTCCTGAACGGCCTCTCGCAGCACCCCACCCCACCGGAAGGAAACCCATGCCATCCACCCGTAGGAAGGCCGCCGCGGTGGCGGCCGCCGCGCCGGCCGCGTCCGCGCTGGTCGTGCTCGGCACGGCGACCGCCGCGAGCGCGCACGGCACGATGTCCGACCCGCCCAGCCGCGTGTACGTGTGCAGCCAGGAGGGGCCGGAGAACCCGACGTCGGACGCCTGCAAGGCGGCCGTCGCGGCCAGCGGCACGCAGGCCTTCTACGACTGGAACGAGGTGTCGCTGCTGGACGCGGGCGGGCGGCACCGGGAGATCATCCCGGACGGCCAGCTGTGCAGCGCGGGCCGGGCCAAGTACCGGGGACTGGACCTCCAGCGCGCCGACTGGCCCGCCAAGCCGATGCGGTCCGGCCAGCAGACGATCACCTACCGCGCGACCGCGCCGCACGGGGACAGCAACTTCGAGTTCTACATCACCCGGGAGGGCTGGGACCCGACGCAGCCGCTGCGCTGGGGCGACCTCGTCCCGCTGGCGAGCTTCACGCACCAGTACC
Organism: Actinomadura sp. NPDC000600; assembly: GCF_040492135.1. Taxonomy (NCBI): domain Bacteria; kingdom Bacillati; phylum Actinomycetota; class Actinomycetes; order Streptosporangiales; family Thermomonosporaceae; genus Actinomadura; species Actinomadura sp. NPDC000600. The sequence continues at coordinate 180,795 of NZ_JBEUPD010000005.1, read as the reverse complement.
CGTCCGAGTACACCAACTGGACGCTGAACATCCCGCCGCGGACGGGCCGCCACGTCCTGTACTCGATCTGGCAGCGGGTGGTGGGCAGCCAGGAGGCGTTCTACACCTGCTCCGACGTCGACTTCGGCGGGACCACCACCCCGACGCCGACGCCCACCCCGACCCCGACGCCCACGCCCACCGAGACTCCGACCCCGACACCCACTCCCACCCCCACCGGGACGCCGAGCGGCACCTGGAAGGCGGGGACGTCCTATGCGGTGGGCGACCGGGTGACCTATGACGGCATCACCTACGAGTGCCGCCAGGCGCACACGGCGATCGCGGGCTGGGAGCCGCCGGCCACGGCCGCGCTCTGGCAGCCGGTCTGACGAGCCCGGCGCGATGAGGCGCGGCCTGACGACGTCCGGCTCGCTGGCGCTGATCGCCGCGTGCGTCGTCCTGCTCGCGGTCCAGTGCGGGGCCGGCGGCGGTCCGCCGTCGCCGGTCCCCGTGCAGGCGCGCGGCGGGACCGGGTTCAACGCCACCGACGTCATGTTCCTGCAGATGATGGTCCCGCACCAGGGCCAGGGCGTGCGGCTCGCCCGGCTGGCGCGCGGCCGTCCCGTCCGCCCCGAGGTCGCGACGCTGGCCGCCGCGATCGAGACCACGCAGCTCGCCGAGATCAGGGACATGGCGGGACGGCTGCGCGGCTGGCACCGGCCGCCGACCGCCGACCCGCACTCCCGTGAGCACGACCTGCACGGCGGGATGCCCGCGACCACCGACGCCGAGTTGAAGGCGCTGGCGCGGACGCCGCCGGACCGGTTCGAGCGCGCGTTCCTCAACCTGCTGATAGCCCACCAGGACGACGCCGTCCAGCTGGCGCGGCTGGAGACCGGCAAGGGCGAGGACGCGTGGACGAGGCGGCTCGCGCAGCGCGTCGACAGGTCCCGCTCGGCTCAGATCGACCGGATGCTGGCGCTCCTCGGCTCCCCGACCCCGAAGAACCTCCCCCAGAAGTAGGTGTTCGGCATGCGCAGATTAATCGCGGTCCTCGCGGCCTTCGTCGTCGTCGCGGCCTTGGCCGTCGCGCCCGCGCGGGCGGCCGACCGGCTCACGGCGGTCTTCAGCCTGTCCGGCACGACCGGCAAGTACGTGGTCGGCAATCCGGGGACGGCCGACGTCAGCGGCTGGAAGCTCGTCTTCGAGCTGCCCGCCGGGGTGACGGCGAGCAACCCGCAGAACGCCGCGCTGTCGCAGAACGGCACGAAGGTGACGCTGACCCCGGCGTTCTACATCAACACGGTGAAGGCGGGCGGGAGCACCGAGCCCTACAGCCCGGCGTTCACGCTCAGCTCCGCCGCCCAGCCGACGAGCTGCACGGTCAACGGCGCGAACTGCGACGGGACGGGCGAGCCGGCGCCCGCGCCCACCGGGATCACCGCGGACTACACGGTCAGCGGGACGCGGGCCAAGTTCGTCGTGGCGAACCACACCGGCGCGTCGATCGGCAACTGGTCCGTCGTGTTCGACCTGCCCGCGGGCGTGACCGCGAGCAACGCCGACAACGGGACGGTCAGCCAGAGCGGCACCACGGTCACGCTCAGCCCGGTCTACTACAACTCGACGGTCGGGGCCGGGCGGACGACCGAGCCCTACAGCCCGACGTTCACCGTCAGCAGGTCCGGCGCCGAGCCGACGAGCTGCCGCGTCAACGACGCCAACTGCGACGGCGCCCCGGACACGCCGCCGAGCGCCCCGGCCGGTCTGCGGTCCACGGTGAAGACGACCAAGACCGTCTCCCTGGCCTGGGACGCGGCGAAGGCGGGCAGCCTGCCGGTCACCGCGTACGAGGTCTACAACGGGTCGGCGCTCGCGGTGACCGTTCCCGAGACGAGCGCGACGGTCACCGGCCTCACCCCGAACACCGAGTTCACGTTCACGGTGAAGGCCCGCGACCGGAAGGGGAACCTCTCCCCCGCCAGCGCGCCCGTCACCGTCAGGACCAACGACCCGGCCGCCGACACGCAGGCGCCGTCCGTCCCGTCGGGGCTGCACAGCACGGGCAAGGACTCCGCCAGCGTGAAGCTCGCCTGGACGGCCTCGTCCGACAACACCGGCGTCGCGAACTACGACGTGCTGGTGGACGGGAAGGTCGCCACGACCGTGACCGAGACGACCGCCACCGTCGCAGGGCTGTCGCCCTCCACCGAGTACGCGTTCGCCGTCCGGGCGCGCGACCTGTACGACAACCTGTCGGCGGCGAGCGCGGCGGTGAGGGCGACGACGGACGACGTGGTCTCCGACGGGTACGCGCGTGTCGGCTACTTCGTGCAGTGGGGCATCTACGGCCGCCAGTACTTCGTGAAGAACCTCGACACCACCGGCAACGCCGCCCGCCTCACCCACATCAACTACGCGTTCGCGAACATCGACCCGGTCAACCTGACATGCCTGCAAGGCGTCACGAAGGGCACCACGTCCGACCCGCAGGACCCGAGCCAGGGGGACGGCGCGGGCGACGCCGAGGCCGACTACGGGCGCCCGTTCAGCGCCGCCCAGTCGGTGGACGGCGTGGCCGACACGGGCTGGGAGAAGCTGCGCGGCAACTACAACCAGCTCAAGAAGCTCAAGGCCAAGTACCCGAAGCTGAAGGTGCTCATCTCGATCGGCGGCTGGACGTACTCGAAGTACTTCTCCGACGTCGCCAAGACCGACGCGTCCCGGAAGAAGTTCGTCGCGTCCTGCATCGACACGTACATAAAGGGCAACCTGCCCGACTACAACGGCGCGGGCGGGCCGGGCACCGCCGCCGGGATCTTCGACGGCATCGACCTCGACTGGGAGTGGCCGGGCGCCGAGGGGCACCCGGGCAACCACGTCAGTCCGGACGACAAGCACAACAACACGCTGCTGATCGCGGAGTTCCGCCGCCAACTCGACGAGCTCACCAGGTCGACCGGCAAGCGGTACCTGCTGTCGGCGTTCACCCCGGCCGACCCGGCGAAGATCGAGGCGGGCTGGGAACTGGCGGAGGTCGCCAAGTCCATGGACGTCTTCAACATCCAGGGCTACGACTTCCACGGCGCGGGCAGCGACAACTCCTGGGAGCCCAACCGCACGGGCCACCAGGGCAACCTCTACGCCGACACCGACGACCCGTACTCGTTCCACTTCAGCGTCGAGAACGCGGTGAAACCGTATCTGGACGCCGGGGTCAACCCGCGCAAGCTGACGATCGGCCTCGCCTACTACGGGCGCGGCTGGCAGAACGTGACCGACGGCGGCAAGGGCGGTGAATGGCAGGACGCCAAGGGCGCGGCGCCAGGGCAGTTCCAGGAGGAGGCGGGGACGCGCGGCTACAGCAACCTGCTCGCCAGCGTGCCCGACTGCAGGATCGTCCACGACGAGCAGGCGGTGGCGACGTCCTGCTACACCGGCGACAACGGCCAGTGGTGGACGTTCGACGACGCCTGGTCGATCCAGAAGAAGACCGCCTGGCTGCGGAGCAGGAACCTGCTCGGCGCCATGATCTGGGAGATGTCCGGCGACCCCGGCGTCCTGACCAAGGCCCTCGACGACGGCCTGAAATGAACGGCTCGATGACCTGAGCCGGACCCGCCCCCGATCCCAGGGCCGGCGTCGCCGCCCCGCTCGCGGCGCCGGCCCTGTTCCATGCCCGGGATCAGGACGCGCGAGGACGGACATGGGACTGCGCCATCCTCCCCGACGGGCGGGGGACCGGCGGTCCCGCGTGCGTCTGGCGCGTAGACGGGGGTCACACGGGGCCGCCGGGGACTCCCGGCAAGGACCTGGAGCCTTACCGCAGCTTATTGGCGTTACGCCAATAAGACAAGCCGCGTCCGGTCAGGGGGTGATCCGGGCGCGGTCTCGAAGGGCATGGCCAGGGCGCGTGCCCGGCCAGGCCGTGCTCACCAGCGGTCGATGTGGAGGATCTCCTCCAGCGGGACCCGCGGGGCCGGACGGAAGGTGTCGCCGGTGTAGTAGGCGGTGGGGATGAGCGCGCCCTGGCGGACGTCCTCGGGCAGGCCGAGCAGCTCGGCGACCTCCAGCTCGTACATCAGGTGAAGGGACGTCCACGCGGTGCCGAGCCCCCGGGCCCGGGCCGCGAGCGCGTAGTTCCAGACGGCGGGCAGCAGCGAACCCCACAGGCCCGCCTGGTTGCCCTCCGCCAGCCGCCCGCCGGGCACGTGCAGGCACGGGATCACCAGGACCGGCACGTCTCCCATGCGCTCGGCCAGGTAGGCGGCGCTCTCCCCTACGCGGCGCTGGACCTCGGCGCGTTCCGGATCGTCCTGGTAGCGGGCGGCGCCGGCGCCGCCCGCCTGCGCGTAGGCCTCGAACGCGCGCCGGTAGTGCTCGCCGATCGCGGCGCGCGTGGCGGGGTCGGTGACGACGATCCACTGCCAGCCCTGCCGGTTGCTGCCGCTCGGCGCCTGGACGGCGATCTCCAGGCACTCGCGGACGAGTTCCATGGGGACGGGGCGGTCGAGGTCGAGGCGCCTGCGCACGGTGCGCGTGGTGGTCAGCAGCTCGTCCGGGCTCAGCGGCAGCGTCGTGCGGCTCTCATCGGTCGTCATGTTCCCCATCGTCCCCAGGCGCCCCGGGGCTACCCACCGCCGGGGGCCAGGGGCCCGGCGGGATCAGTCGGCCTCGATGACCGGGTTCAGGAAGACGTCCTTCGCCTCCTGCGGGGTGAGGTCGGTGCGGCCGGTGAGGTCGTTGCGCGCGTCGGTGAACCGGAACCGGTAGCCGCCGGGCGGCAGGTGGCCGATCTCCCACCAGTTGCCGTCGAGGTCCTTGAGGTAGAAGGAGTAGACCCCGTGCTGGCGGACGGGCTTGTTGAGCTCCTTGACCCCGTACTCCTCGGCCACTTCCGCGATCCGGCGGTAGGCGTCGTCCACCTCGCCGTCGCTGCCCACGTCGATCCCGTTGTGGTAGAGCAGCGGCATGTCGGGGCGGTCGGGCTTGGACTCCACGCACACGTACGTGTGGTCGCCGCCGAGCCTTGCGTAGAGCACCGCCACCATCGGCTGGACGACCTCGAGGCCGAGGATCTCCTCGTAGAAGCGCCGGGTCGCCGCCACATCAGTGATCTTGAGCGTGCCGTGCGAAAGGAAACGCGACTTGATCGCGGGTTCTCCGGTCGAGCGGTGCGTGATCGCAGGCATTGGCCCTCCAAACCGCCGCTTTTCGGGCGACGCACAGGAAACCGTTCTCGTCCATTTCACGGCAGATATGCGTTTCAGGGAAGACCTGAGTTCGATGGTAGAGATGAGGTAAGAGCTACTACTCTGTCGGAATGCTTCCCGCCTTGGGGGTTTCCCCCGCATCGTCCAGACTTGGGTGGCTCGATGCGCTGCGGGGGGCCGCGGCCCTGGCGGTGGCGCTGCACCACGCCGGCTACGTGTACCTGCCCGACCTCCGGGTGCGGATCGCCGACTGGTTCGATCCCGGCCTCTTCGGCGTGCTGGTGTTCTTCCTGGTCAGCGGGTACATCGTGCCCGCCTCGCTGGAGCGGCGCGGCAGCGTGCGCGGATTCTGGGTCGGCCGCTTCTTCCGCATCTACCCCCTGCTGGCCGTGACGTGCTTCCTCGCCGTCCTGCCGTTCCTGCTGGGCGTGCTCGGGCTCAGGGCGGGCCTGGAGGAGTACTCCCCCGCGACGGCCGTCCTGGCGCACGCGACGATGCTGCAGGACGTCCTGAACGTCCCGAACGCGATGAACGTGCTGTGGACGCTGTCCTACGAGATGGCCTTCTACCTGCTGGTCGTCGCGCTGTTCGTGGTCGGCGGGAGCCGCCGGTCGGCGCCGGCCGCCGTCGTCCTCGCGGTGGTCGCGCTGGTGGCGGTCGCGCTGACGGCGACCGGGCTGCTGACGGGTGCGTACGCCCCCGCGGCCCTGCTGTCGCGCACCGCGGGCACGGGCCCGGTGGTCGCGGTGACGGTGGCAGCGCTGGCGGTGGCGATCCCGGCGGCGTCGTCCCGGCGCCCCGCGCCGCGGATCGCGGGCGGGCTGCTCGGCGGGCTGCTCGCCCTCGCGCTGGTCTCGGTCAACGGCCGCGTCGGCGCCTGGGAGGGCCTGCTCATGCTGGCGGCCATGTTCACGGGCACCGCCGTGCACCACGCCGAGCACGGCCAGATGACGCGGCGCGCGGCCGGAGCGACGTGCGCCGCGGTCCTGACGGGCGCGCTCGCCGCCGGGACGTGGAACGCGGCCCCCTACGGCCGGAACGCCCAGCTCGTCTGGTGCGGCGCGGTACTGGCGGCGGCCGCGACGTTCGCGGCGGCCTGGCGGCTGCGGCACCGGCGCTTCCCCGCATGGGCGACCGGTCTCGGCACCATCAGCTTCTCGGTGTACCTCCTGCATCCGCTGCTGCTGATGGTGGCGGCGCAGTTCTTCGACGTCTCCGGACGCGAGGACCCGGCCGGCCTCGCGTTCTTCCTGCTCGTGCTGATCGCGGTCAGCTGGGCCTCGCAGCGCTGGATCGAGGCGCCCGCGCAAAGGCTGGGAAGGCGCCTCGCCCGCTCGACCGCACCGGATACGCGGATGGAGCAGCACGCACTCGCGTCCTGATCCGAACGGTCAATTGACCGCGAAGAAGTTAATGACGTGCGGGAATTTATGGTGCTCTGTCACCATGGCGCGGTGAACATCTGGCTTGAGGCATTGGTCGTCCGGAACACGCATCGCATTCCCGCGCCCTCCGGCCCGTCCGGAGAAGGGGCGGCGGTGGCGCGGCAGTTCGACGCCGCGCTGATGTCGGCCGGCTTCAAGCTGTCGGGGGACGTCCTGCGCGCGCTGTCGGGGCTCTCGGAGCAGACCGTCCGGAGCCTCGCGGTGCGGACGCTCGCGACCGTCCGCGACATGGCGGGCGACCACGTCCGGCACAACTCCTACTTCCGCGACTTCCCCCGCAACGTGCCCGACACCCTGGACTTCTGGCTCGGGCTCCTTCACGAGACGATGCAGGACGCCGACCTCGCACCGGCGGCGCGCGAGTCGCTGCGAGGCGGCGTCCTCAACCTGCTGACGCTCAAGGGCTACGGCCGCTACCAGCACACCTACGAGGAGATGCTGGCCGCGCAGGACGAACTGGTCGCCGCCGCGAGCGACCGGGTGACCGTCCTGCACCTCGGGCGCGGCCTCGACGAGGAGGCCGCGGAGCTCTATCTGCGCCTTGCGGAGAGCACCACCCCGCTGGGGGAAGAGGACCTCGAGACGCTCGGGAAGCTCGCCGCGCACCACGCCTCCGGCCCGCACCCGGAGCGGATCCCCGTCCGGGAGAACCGCGCCGTCATCAACCGGGTCCGCCTGGCGCTCGGCGCCGAGCCGCTCGTCGACACGGTCACCGACGTGCTGCGCCTGGCGTGCGCGCTGTCGGACGGCGACGTGACCCTCCAGGAGCCCACGCGGTTCGCGTCGATGCCGCGTCCCACGCGCCGGGCGCTGCTCGCCGCGCTCGACGGCGTGGTCCGCGACGACCCCGGCAAGCTCGGCGACGTCGCCGCCTGGCGCGAGCCGTGGAAGCGGCTCGGCGAGCGGCTCCACCCGCACGAGTACCCGAAGTGGGCGGGGGCGGCGGACGTGTTCGCGGTCGCGCGCGGCGAGAAGAAGGCGCCGTCGTTCGCGGCGCGCTTCGAGGCGCGCCTGGCGTCCGGGGACCTCGCGGGCGCCGCGCGCGTGGCGGCGGGCGCGCCCGGGATGCTGTTCCGGTCCCTGGACCGGCTGCTGCGCCTCGCGCCGGACTCCCAGGACGCGGTGCTCAAGACGGCCGAGTCGGTGGCCGGCCGCGTGTCGGGACGGGTGCTGCTGTCGGTGCGGGAGCACCTGCTGAACCGCGCCGCCGAGACCGGGGGCACGCGGCTGTTCGCCAACCGGCTCGGCCTCGGCGTGGCCATGCCCGACACCCGCCCGCCTCTGGACACCGCCGCGGTGGAGCGGCTCTCGGCGCTGCTGGACGAGGAGATCCGCGGCCGGCTCCCCTCCGTCGGGCACCTCGTCGTCGCCCCGGACGCGCTCGACGTCGCGCTGCCGCTCAGCGGGAAGGCCGCCGGGAACGGCCTCGGCGTCCTGCCGCGCGGCTCGATGTCGCCCGTCGACGGCGCCCTGCTGCGGTTCTTCGTCTACTGGAGGCAGCACGAGACGCGGACGGACTTCGACCTTTCCGCGCTCATGCTCGATGACGACTACGACAACCCGGAATGGCTGTCCTACACCAACCTCACGAGCGTGGCGGGAGAGCATTCCGGCGATATCACCGACGCCCCCGAAGGCGCCTCGGAGTTCATCAACCTGACCCTGGCCAAGGTCAAGGCGCGGTTCATCGTGCCGCAGGTGAACATCTACTGCGGGGAGGGCTTCGAGGACGTCGAGGAGTCGTTCTTCGGGTTCATGCTGCGCGACGCGGAGCAGAAGGGCCGCCCGTTCGAGGCGCGGACCGTCCGGATGAAGTCGGAACTGCGCGGGCCCGGTCGGGTCGCGCTCCCGCTGGTGTTCCTGCGCGGCGACGACGGCCGGTGGAGCGCCAAGTGGCTGCACCTGCACCTCAAGGGCGGGACGAACTTCAACCGGGTGGAGAACAACCGGGTGACGACCTCGATGCTGCTGCGCGGGATCGTGGAGCGCCGCTTCCTGACCGTCCGCTACCTGATGGACCTCCTCGGCGCCGAGAAGACCACCCTCTGGGACGGCACGGCGCCCGGCGGACCGGTCACGTTCATCGGCCTGGAACGCCCGGAGGGCCTGCACGAGGACTCGATGGTCTACACGCCGGAGAATCTGGGTGACCTTGTCCCGGCCTGACTGCTAAGGTCGATGTGCGAGGCCATGAAGGGGCTTCCTTCTCATACTTTCAGATGATAACCAGCCCTTTCGCTTTCCTCGCTTTCGACAGAAACGGGCGCGCCTTCCGGTGCGCCCGTTCTGTTTTCCGGCGCCTTTGTCCGCCGACTGGCCCGCCCCCGGTGCGGCGGCCATAGTGGTTCCGTGGGCGAGCATCGGGCGGAGAACCCATGGGGCGCCGAGGTCATGGCGACCGGGATCGTGGCGGTCGGGCTGCACCTCGCGGGCCTCGTGTGGGCGGCGCGCGTGCTGCTGGCGGTCACCGCCCTGCTTTGGGTCGCCCTCGTGGTGGTGTTCGGCGGGCTCGTCGCGGGCGGCGGGGCGCGCCTGCGGGAGGAGACGTCCACGCCCGCCGCGCTGACGGCCGTGGCGGCGACGGGCGTCCTCGGCGACGGCGCGGCGACGATCTCCCGTCCCGTGGCGGCCGCGGTCCTGCTCGGGCTCGCGGCCGTGCTGTGGGCGGTGCTGCTGCCGCGCGTCCTGCGGCGCCTCGGCCGGCGCGTGCCCGGCGCCGCGTTCATGCTGACGGTCGCGACGCAGGCCGTCGCGGTGCTCGCCGCGACGCCGGCGATGCGGCGACCGGAGCGGTGGCTGCTGTGGCCCGCGGGCCTCCTGATCGTTCTCGGCCTGCTGCTCTACGCGCTGGTGCTGGCCCGGTTCGACCTCGGCGAGCTGGCGGCCGGCGCGGGCGACCAGTGGGTGGTGGCCGGGAGCCTGTCCATCTCCGCGCTCGCGCTCGCCAGGGCCACGGCCGACGCGGACGCACCGGCACCGCTGGATTGGGCGACGCTAGCGGTCCTCGCGGGGGCGCTCGCCTGGTACGCGGTGCTGGTGATCTGCGAGGTGCTGCGGCCCCGGACGTCCTATGACGGGCGCCGCTGGTCGACCGTGTTCCCCCTCGGCATGACGGCCGTCAGCGCGATGGCGGCGGGGAAGACCTGCGACGTCCCCTGGCTCGGGACACTCGGCGAGGTCCTGCTGTGGCCCGCCGTCGCCGTGTGGGCGGTCGTCGCGGTCGGCGCCGTCCGTCACGCGACGGCGTCCGCCTCCGGCTGAGGCCGCCGGCGCTGTTCGGCCTCCTCCTCGGCGCGGGGCCGCGGCAGGAACGGGACGATGGCGGTGCCCACCGCCGTGATGGCGGCCGCGACCACGAACGCGGCCGAGTAGCCGTCCACGAGGTCCGGCCCGGCGTGCGCGGCGGTGGTGCCGAGGACGGTGAGCCCGATCGCGCCGCCGATCGTGCGGGAGGTGTTGACGACGCCCGCGACCGCGCCCGCCTCGGCGGAGGGCACCCCGCTGGTCGAGGCCTCCACCAGCGGCGTCATCAGGAGGCCGAAGCCGAAGGCCATGGTCGCGCCCGGTCCGAGGATCGCGGTGAGGAACGTTCCATCGGCGTCCAGCACGAGGCTCTGCCAGGCGAACCCGGCCGCGGCCAGGAGCCCGCCGACGCCGGCGAGGCGCCGGACGCCGAGCCGCGCCATCAGCGGCGGCGCGAGCCGCGACCCGAGGATGATCCCCGCCGTGTGCGGGAGGAACGACAGGCCGGTGCGGACCGCGCTGTAGTGCAGGACGTTCTGCATGTAGAGCGACAGGAAGTACCAGAGCGCGAAGCCCGCCATCGTCGCGACGAGGGTCGCGAGGTTGCCGACCGCGACGCTGCGCAGCCGGAACAGCCGCAGCTGGACGAGCGGCTCGGGGGCCCGCGACTCGACCGCGACGAACGCGGCGAGCAGGACGACGCCCGCGCCGAGCGGGAGCACGCCCCTCCAGCCGTGGTCGCCGATCTCGCCGATGCCGAACGCGAGCAGCCCCACGCCCGCGGTGACGAGGACGGCGCCGGGCAGGTCGAGGCGGCGGCGCCCGGCCGCCTCGCGCTCGGCGCGCAGCCAGCGGGCGGCGATCACGGCGAGGACCGCGCCGACCGGGACGTTGATCAGCAGCACCCAGCGCCAGCTCAGGTAGTCGGTCAGCAGCCCGCCGACGAGGCCGCCGGTCGCGCCGCCCGCGGTGCCGACGGCCGTCCACGTCGCGATCGCCTTAGTCCGGGCGGGGCCCTCGGGGAACGTCGCGGTGACGAGCGACAGCGTGACGGGCGCGAGGACCGCCGCGCCGAGGCCCTGGAACGCGCGGGCCGTGACCAGCATGGCGCCGTCCTGCGCGAACCCGCCGGCGAGGCTGGCGAGGGTGAACAGGCCGAGGCCGGCGAGGAAGACGCGCTTGCGGCCGTAGAGGTCGGCGGCGCGCCCGCCGAGGAGGAGGAACCCGGCGAAGGCCAGCATGTAGGCGTTGACGACCCACTGCAGGCCGGTGACGCCGAGCCCGAGGCCCTCGCGGATGTGCGGCAGGGCGACGTTGACGACGGAGATGTCGAGGACGACGAGGAACTGGCCGATCGACGCGGCGAGCAGCGCGGCCCACCCCGGGGTCGTCGCCGTGGCCGGCCGCGCCGTCGCCTTGGCGTTGAGGTCTGCTGCGGTCATGCGTCCATGCTGGCCGCCGGGCGGGCGCGGCGCGTCGGTCGGCGGTCCCGGTCGGTCACGTCCGATCGGCCTAGGACCCCGGCCCGGTCACGGTGGCGGCTCCGTCGGGTTCTCCGCCGACCGCCTGCGTGCGACCAGGAGGGCCCACACGACGAGAAAGAGCGCCCACCCGTGTCGGGTGGGCGCTCTTTCCCTGGTTCGGATCAGGCGCGGCCGAGGTCCCGGATGGACACGATGGACGCGGTCTGGAACTTCTTGTGGCCCTTGCCGTCGGCCTTGACCGACGTCTTGTAGGTCTTGGTCGTCCAGCTCAGGCTGTACTTGATCTGGAGCTTGTGCTTGGTCTTGCAGCGGTTGTGCCAGTACACCGTCACGGAGCTGTTGCCGTCGCCGTAGGACCAGGCGAAGCACCCGGCGACGCCGCGATGGACGTCGGCGGACGCGGGAGCGGCGCCCACCCCGACGGCGAGGCCGGCGGTGACGGCCGAGGCCGCGGCGATGGCGGCGGCGCGGGTGCGCAGGCTGCGTGCGGACATGTGGTTCCCCCTCTGGCTACCGCCGGACCGGCTCAGCACGAACCCTTGGACAGGATGCTGACCTTGTTCGGGTTGCCGTTGTCGATCTTCTTGTGGCCCTTCTTCTTGGCGGGGGCCACGAAGCACTTGTTGAAGCGCGTGCCGTTCTCGCGGACGAACTCCAGCTCGATCGCGCGCTTCTGGGAGCAGTGGTTGTTGTAGTAGACGGTCGTCGAGACGTTGCCGTCGCCCCAGGAGATGTTGATCTTCTTCCCCTTGGGGGACTTGCACTTGGCGGACTTGTGGTGCGTCGCGTTGACGGACACGCCCCCGTCCGGGCGGGCCTGGGCCGACGCAGCGGCGGGAGTGACGAGCACGCCCGCGGCCAGGCCGGTGCCGACGAGGGCCGGGATGAGCTTGCGGTACTTCACGTGATCCCCTTTCGTGAGTCCAGCAGCACGCCCGCGCGGCATTGGTCCGGCCGAGGTGACCGGAACCGGCCGTGCGGACGGACCAAGGTTCGCACCGGGCGCGGCGGACCCGCAAGCGATCTTGATCCGGCCGGGCGCGGCGCGGCGGAACCGGAAGGAACCGTTCCGCGAACAAGATCATCACTGGTCGCGGACGGCTTCCGGGGCGCCCGGGAGAGCCTGCGGGGCCTGGCGTGAAATGGTCTCGGTGTGAGATGAATCTCCTCGGCGCAAGCGGGTACCGCTGCTTGCGCACCCGGTGCGTCACAAGGTGTTAACCCGGATGTGTCGGAAACAAAGGGACGCACGGAGGGTGACCATCCGGAGGGTTGATGCAGGACTCCCCAGGCGACGAGGACATGGACAGGATCACCGGCGATGCACGGATCGTCCGCGAGGTGTTCGAAGCGATCCCGGCCGCGGTGGCCGCGGTCGAGAATCCCGGCGACTACCGCCTGGTGGCGGTGAACGCCGCCTACCGCGCGCTGGTGGCGCGGGACGAGGTCCTCGGCCGCTCCGCCTCCGAGCTGTTCCCCGAGCTCGTCGCCCAGCAGCTGTTCGAGCTGTTCGACCGCCCGTTCCGCACGGGGGAGACCGTGACGGCGCGGGAGTGGCGCGTCCAGCTGCCCCGCGCGACCGGCGACGACGAGGACGTCTACATCGACTGCACGATCGTCCCGCAGAAGTCCCCCACCGGGGAGGTGGTCCGGCTCGTGGCGTTCGCGCAGGACGTCACCGAGCGGGTGCGGGACCGGCAGGCGGCGCGGCGGCGGGCGGCCGAGGCGGAGCGGGACCCGGGCGAGCCCGTCGACGTCGTCGGCGTGCTCCAGCGGCAGCTGCTCCCGGCGGGCCTGCCGATCCTGCCGGGCCTCCAGCTCGGCGGCAGCTACCTTCCCGCGGGCGGCGGGACCGCCGCGGGCGGCGACTGGTTCGACGCCGTCCCCCTGCCGGACGGCCGGACGGCCCTCGTCGTCGGGGACGTGGCCGGGCGCGGCGTCGAGGCGTCGGCGGCGATGGGGCGGATCCGCTCCGTCCTGGAGGACCGGCTCGACCACAGCGGCGACATCGGCGAGGCGCTCGCCGCCGTCGACCGGCTGGCGTCGCGGCTTCCGGCCGCGCGGGCGGCGACCCTGTGCGTCGCCGCCCTGGACCCCGCCGACGGGCGGCTGACGTACTGCACGGCGGGGCATCCGCCGCCGCTGCTGATCCCGTCCGCGGGCCCCGCCCGGTTCCTGCGCTCGTCGGGCGGCGGGCCGCTCGGCTCCGGGGCCGGCTTCCCGCTCGCCGAGGACCACCTGGACGTCGGCGACCAGCTCCTCCTCTACAGCGACGGAATCGTGCGGCGGTCGGGCGAGGAGGTCGTGGCCGGCACCGCCGAACTGGCGCGCGTCGCCGCGGACGTCGCCGCCGGCCGGGTGCTGCGCGAGGACTGGCTCGCCGCCGTCGACCGCCTCACGACCCAGACGCTGGAACTGCTGGTCAGGACGTCCGGGCATGACGACGACATCGCGCTGCTGGCCGCGCAGCGGACCGCCCCGCCGGCGCCGCTGCTGCTGGACCTGCCGGCCGAGTCGGAGGCGATCCCCGCCGCCCGCAAGGCGCTCGACGAGTGGCTGTACGACCTCGGCACCCGCGCCGAGGACGTGATCCTGCTGCGCCACGCGGTCGGCGAGCTGGTCACCAACGCCGTCGAGCACGCCTACAACGGCACGCCCGGCGCCGTCCGGGTGCGGGCCGAATGCACCGGGCGCGGCATGGTGGAGGTCGAGGTCGCCGACGACGGCCACTGGCGCGAGCCGTGGCAGCCCACCGAGGACCGCGGCCGAGGCCTGGCCATGGCGAGCGACTTCGCCGACGACCTGCACGTCGAGACCGGACCGCGCGGGACGACGGCGACCGTCCGGCACCGGCTGACCCGCCCGGCACGGCTGCTCACCGCCGGGGAGGTCGCGCCGCCGTCCGCGTCGGACGACCTGCCGGAACTGCTGCTGATCCTGGAGCAGCCCACGGCGGGGCCGCAGCGGATCCGGCTGGACGGCCCGGTCGACTCCGCCACCGCCGAGCAGCTGCGCGAGGAGCTCGTGGTGCGCACCCGCGGCGGCACCACCCCTCTCACCGTCGACCTGACCGGCGTCACCCACCTGTCCAGCGCCGGCGTCGCCGTCCTCTTCGAGGCCGAGACCCGCACCGACGCCCCGGGCCGCCCGTTCCTCCTCTACGCCCCACCGGGCAGCCCCGCCCAACACGTCATGTCGATGGTCGCCCTCCCCCACACGACGACCGAACCCGGCTAAGCGACCACGTTCACGGTGAGGGCCCCGACCCGGTACGTGCCGGGCTGCGGCCGGACGGCCTCGGCGACGGCGCGGCTCACCTCGTCCGGCAGCGTGATCTCAAGCGCGTCCTCCGCCCGGGTGTGGCCGAACTCGGGGCCCGGGAGCAGCACGACGGGCTCCCCCGGACCGCGCAGGACCAGCGGGTTCCCGTGCGGCACCCGGGCCGGCAGCACCTTGGTGAACTGCGGGACGTGCTGGACGCCGATCTCCAGCGTGACGCCGCGCGAGGTGTCGGCGGCCAGCCGCTGGAAGAACAGGAACCCGGTCCCCGACCCGTCCCGCGCGGAGCCCTCGCGCACCGCCGCCGCGACCCCGGGCACGTCGGCCAGCGACATCCGTCCGAGGTCGGTGACCAGCAGCGGCAGGTGCGGCGCCATGGCCTCGACGAGCCCCTGCACGTGCCACGACTGCGCCGCGTGCAGCTCGTCGGTGGTGAGGCCGACGAACTGCAGGAACGCGACGTCCCCCAGCGCCGTCTCCGCCCGCCCGAGCTCCGGGTCGAGCACCAGCGCCCCGGCCCGCACGGCCGAGTCCGGCCGCTCGGGATCGAGCCCGTCCGGGAACTCGATGTAGTGCCCCGGCCGGAAGTCGTTGCCGCTCTTCACCACGTACGACGCCAGATTCTCCAGATGCCCCATCGCCCAGTTCGGCGCGGCCTCCTCCCCCGCCCGCCGCGGCACCCGCAACGTGAACTCGTACCCGCGCTCCTCGTACGGCGCCGTCAGCGCGTACCCGACGAGATGCCAGTGCGGCACGGGCTCGTCCCGCGGATAGACCGCGATCGTGTTGGTGACGAACTGCCCCATCGGTACCGGCCCCATGGGCCGGTACGGCACGGGCGCGTCCCATTCCAACCGCTCCGCGTCCCCGTACCGCGCCTTGAGCACCCGTCGATCGCGTTCCACCCGTCCAGATTGAGCATCCCGTCCCCTCTCGTCGCCTACACCCCGAACCGACGCACCAACCCCACCCGCGGTTCAACTCTCCGGGCCCGGAGCCGCGCGACCGGTTGCGGCGGGATGGTCCACCGAGCGACAGCCAGCCCCTTACGACCGATATCGGCCACCCCGAAGCCGTTGCGAAAATAAATGCACACCGTCCGCTCTTCTGAAATTCCCAGGACAGTGATCTGCATCTCTCATCCCGGGTTTCCATATCTACATAGGTGCATCCTTTTCGAACAGCAGCACGAAGGACGGCGGCGGGCAGGGCGCTCATTTCCGCAGGTGCCGCCCCACACGCACGATCGGCGTTCGGGTTATGGACACGAAAGACATATCCGAAATGCTTTCGGCATGCATCCGGAACATCGGACACCGTTCCCTCGCCGCGACCTCGAAAATGCACGCCGTCACTGGAGGATCCGCCATTGCCGTCTCATAATGAGACCTGACTGAGGGACGTTTGAACGAGCCGACAAGAGGGATGTGGCGGCATGGACCCCGCGCTGGCAGGGCTCGCCGGCGCGGCGGGGGCGGCCCTGGTGGAAGCCATGACCACCGATGTCTGGGCGACCTTCAGGACGCGCATCCTGCAGATCATCGGCCGCGGCGCCCGGGCCGCCGACGAAGGACTCGTCAGGGAACTGGAGGAGTCCGCGGGCAGGCTCACCCGGCGGCCCCCACCGGAGCAGGCGATGCTAGAGGCGGAGCAGGCGCGGTGGACGGCGCTGCTGGCGGTCTTCCTGGCCGAGCACGCCGAGGCGTCGGCGGAACTCCAGGAATTCGTCACCCGGGTGCGGCGGTCACGCGCCGACACCCGCACCGGCCACGTCGTGCAGAACGTCAGGGCCGACCGGAACGCCTTCATCGCGGGCAGGGACCAGCACATATCGATGGCGATGGAGCCGCTGGACGATGACGGGCGATGAACTGGACCGTCCGGCACCCAGCCAGGACGTGTGGGCCAGACGAGACGCCTTCGTGGCGGCACGCGACATCTACGTCACCGCCCTGCTAGGCAAGACGGCGCAGGATGCCGGCGACGGCAAGGCCGCCTACCGGCGGGACCGGCCCCTCTTCGTCCAGTACACGAATCCCGAGATACTGGCGTGCTACGGAACGAAGGTCAGCGGGGAGCACGCGGGCCTCGTCCTAGCCCAGGCCCTGGATGCCACCCGGCTGGCGCTTCTCCTCACCGAGCGGCATCTCCTCGTCCCGGCCTCCTACATCTTCGAGATCCCCTGGTACCGGATCTTCCTCGGCTGCTTGGAGCCGCTGATGCACGCGGGGGCGATCCGCTACATCTCCCCCGTCCCGGACCTCACCGACTACCGGGAGATGAAGGTCCACGAGTACCGGCGCGACCCGCTCAACCCGTACCATCACGCGGAGCTCCCCCGGGCCTGCGCCGACCCGGACTTCATGTGGGCGCCCCGCCACGGCAGGGCGACCTCCGCCGGAATCGGCGACCTGTGGCGCGACGCGCTCCAGCCCGGCGGCGACCTGCACGGCATCGTGCGCGGGACCGCCCACAGATGGCGTCGGCCCTACGGACGCGCCGAACGCCTGCTGGCGAGGACCCCGGAGCGGCTGGACGGCCAAGCGTTCATCGCACGCTTCGTCGAGCGGACGCTTCCGGCCCGGCTGAACCCCGCGGAGAGCACGGCGCTCGCCTTCTTCCTCTCCCGCGCCTATCTCCGCAGTTACCTCCTCGACATGGACGCCGCCGTCCTGGTCGATCTCCCCATCGGGGACCTGACCTGCGGGCTAACCGGCATGGACGGCCGGCTGCTGCCGGCACGGCGGCTGGACACCGCCCTGCATTGGCTGAAGGCGCACGACTTCGTGCACCGCACCGCCCGCTGGGACGAACTCCTGCGGTTGAGATCGCTGCCGGAGTTCGGACTGATCGTCCAACGCGCCTATGACGAGCGCTCCGTGAACACGCTGCGGATCGCCGCGACGAAGGCCCGAAGGTACTCGGGGTTCCGGCAAGCCGGCACCTATGCCGAGGCGAGGTCGAACGTCCTCGCGGTGGCCGACGCGATGACCGATCAACAACCCGTTTGGAGAGAACGTCCATGACCATTTCCGTGTACTGCTCCGGCTCCATCGCGAAGGGGGCTTCGGACGAGAAGAAGCTCTGCTGGTCGGACGTCGAGCGACTGGAGGTCGCGAAGGGTGCCGCGCCCGCGGACGTGGTCTTCCTGAACCCCGACGACCCGATCACCGATCCGCGCAACACGCTCGGGCAGTTCGGCCGCGACATGTACCAGGTCATGGTCGCGACGGCTGTCATCGTGGACGCCCGGGAGAGGCGCGGGATCGGCATCGGCGTGGAGATGACCGCCGCCGCCCTTCTCGGCACGCCCATCATCGTGGTGGCGCCGCCGAACTCCAAGTACCGGGCCGACGAACTGGAGTACCGCGGCGTCCTGGTCCACGACTACGTCCATCCCCATGTCGCCGCCCTCGCCACCGCGGTCGCGGACGACTTCCTTTCGGCGGGAGAACTGCTCCCCCGGCTCGCATCGCAGAAGGCCTCCGAGGCGCACCACATGCCCGACTGGCTGGACGAGGCGATAACGGAGTACCGCCAGAACGTCCTGCCAGGTGACCCGCCGATGCTGGAGGCATTGGAGCGGCTGCGCGTGAAGCCGTTCGCGGGGAGCCGGTGAGGTGATAGCCGACTCGGGGAAGAGCGTCGCCGAGCCCGTCGGCGACGCCGGCCCGCGGATCTACATCGTGCGCAACGCCGCACTCGAGGACCTGCTCTTCGACCGCGGTCTGACCGGGGTCGAGTTCCGCCGGACCTGCCTTCGCATCAGCCGGCACTTCATCGCCCACCTCGCGGACGAGTTACCTCCGGACGACACCGCCGAGCTGATGATCCTCGGCAAGGGTCTGGTCTACCAACTCGGCGAGGCGGTGGCGGCGGAGACCGGTCGGAACCTGCCTGCCAACCTGATCGCCACCTCTCGCTCGGCGGTGTCCCAGGGCACCGCCAGGATCGAGGTGCCGTACGCGTGCTTCGAGGCGCCCGCCGGCACGCTGATCATCGGAGACACGGTCGCGTCCGGCGCCACGATCGTGGCGGCGCTGAGCCGCTACCTGGAGGCCCATCCGGTCCGGCGGGTCTTCGTCGTCTCCTATGCCGGGACGCTCCTCGGCGCCGCCAAGATCGCGGACTTCTGCTCCGAGCGCGGTATCGAGACCGCCTTCCTGTACGGACTGGCCGTGTTCGGCTTGGGCGCCAACGGCTTCGACCTGTCGTTCCTCCATCCGGAGACGATCACCCGCGACGACTACGTCCAGCGGGCGCGGGAGCTTTTCACCGGCAAGGCGGTCTCAGCGGTGGGGTGGGACTTCGGCGCCCAGTGCATGGCCCCGCGCAAGTACCGCCATTTGAGCTGGGTCGAGGCGGACGTCTGGGGACTCACGGACACCGAGGCGTTCGCGTTCACCGAAGAGCCCGAAGACTGGTCGGAACTCGCCCACGAGCGTGCGGCTTACGAGGGCGTCCTCCGATGCGCCGACTCCGGAGGACCTCGGTCACCGGGGGCGTAGGCCGTCCAGGATGAGTTGGGCGATGCGGGCCGAGCGTTCGCGGCTGGTCTCCGCGCCGGCGTGGCGGATCGCGGCGAAGGCTCCGGCGACAAGGGCCATCACCTCGTCGGCGGTGATATCGCCGCGCACGACGCCTGCCGCTTGGGCCCGGTCGAGCAGGTCTGCGACATGGCGGGTGAGGTCTGCCGCGACGTCCGGGGCGGCGGTGCGCAGGTCGAACTCGGCGGCCTCGAGCGCGCTCTTCACCGCCACGTTCTCGGCGCCGGAGGCCGTCATCCGGGCCAGCAGCGTGAACACCGCCTCCGGATCGCCGGTGGCGGCGAGCGCCTCCGCCTCCTTCACCAGCCCTTCCAGCATGTCGGTCGCGACGGCGAGATACAGCTCTTCCTTGGCCGGGAAGTGCCGGTGGACGGTACCGGGGCCGACACCGGCGCGGCGAGCGATCTCGTCGAGCGAGACGCCCAGTCCTTCCGTCGCGAACAGCCGCTGAGCGGTCCGCAGGACCCGCTCGCGGTTGCGGCGCGCGTCGGCCCGCAACTCCCGGTCGCGCCGGCGAGCCGCCGGCGGCTGGGGCTCAGGTGGCTGGCTGGACATGTCGGCCAGCATAACCGGGGCGGCACACCGTATAGTCTGT
Organism: Actinomadura sp. NPDC000600; assembly: GCF_040492135.1. NCBI lineage: Bacteria > Bacillati > Actinomycetota > Actinomycetes > Streptosporangiales > Thermomonosporaceae > Actinomadura > Actinomadura sp. NPDC000600. Next base: position 161,007 of record NZ_JBEUPD010000005.1, on the reverse strand, counting down.
GATTAACCGGGGCGGCGCACCGCTTAGGCACGCCGCCCATGACCGGCCACAAGGAGACGAAGCCGATGACCACACGCGAGGACGCGACCGCCCTGGTGCGACGACTGCAGGAGTGCTTCAACAGCCGGCGATTCGACGAGGCCGCCGCCCTGCACATCCCTGACTTCTTCAGCCACCCTCTCGGCACCACGGGATTCGAGGCGGGCAAGGCGGCCTGGACGGCACTCGTCGCCCGCTTCCCCGACATCCGGGTCGTCGCCCGGGACATCCTGGTCGACGGCGACAGGGCGGCCGTCCGCTCGACCGTCGAGGGGCTCCCCCTACCGAACGACGCCGCGCAGCCCGAACTGTTCGAGATCTTCCGCTTCGAGAACGGCCGCTTCGCCGAAATGCGGGGCGCCAGCACAGGCTTCCCGACCATGACCAGCCCCAAAGAGCTACTCACCTAGTGCGCTGACCGGCGCTCTCGATCGGAGTCGGACAGAGAGCCGCGACTTGCCGAGCTTGTACGATCCCGGACTGTGCGAGTTCTCGTCGTGTGCAGGTTCCCGGCATGAATGTCGACGACCGGACCCGGATCCGCTTCGCGTCGGAGGCGGATGCGGCCGAGATCGCGCACATCCACCTGACCTCCCGGTCGGCGACCATGCCGTACCTGCCTCCCCCAGAGCACAGCCACGACCAGGTGGTCGCCTGGATAAGGGACGTCCTGCTCAAGCGATGCCGCGTCTGGGTAGCCGTGCGCGACACGCAGATCAACGGCTACGCGGCCCTCGACCACGACATGCTCGAACACCTCTACCTGCGCCCGGACATGCGCCGGCAGGGCATCGGAACAATCCTGCTCAATGAGGTAAGACGGCACAGCCCTGGCGGAGTGTCCTTGCGCGTCTTCCAGCAGAACACCGAGGCCCGCGTGTTCTACGAGCACCACGGTTTCACCGTCGTCGACACCAACGTCGGCAACCGCAACATGGAGAACCTCCCCGACATGACACTGCGCTGGAAACCAGACAGCGTGCCGTAAGCGGACGCTCCCAAAGACAATGCGGCCACGGATCGGCGAATCTCCCGACAGACGCCGGAACAGCGCGGTGCCGTGCCAGCCGACAGGCGAGGTCTCAGCCTCAGGACAGGGTCTGCGTCGGGAGGGTGAGGATTTCAGCGCCGTCTTCGGTTATGGCGATCGTGTGTTCGCTGTGGGCCGTGCGGCAGCCGGTCGCGCTTCGGAGCGTCCAGCCGTCGGCGTCGGTGACGAGTTCCGCCGTGTCGGCCATGACCCACGGCTCCAGTGCGAGGAGGAGCCCGGGGCGCAGCTTGTAGCCGCGGCCGGGGCGTCCGGTGTTGGAGACGTGCGGGTCCTGGTGCATCGTCGATCCGATGCCGTGGCCTCCGAACTCGGTGTTGATCGAGTAGCCCGCCTCGCGGAGGACCGAGCCGATGGCGTGGGAGATGTCGCCGGTGCGAGCCCCGGGCCCGGCGGCGGCTATCCCCGCCTTCAAGGCGCGCTCGGTCGCGTTGATCAGCGCGACGCTCTCCGGGGGCCGTGATTCGCCCACGACGAAGCTGATCGCGGAGTCCGCGGCGACGCCTCCCAGGGAGACGGCGAGGTCGAGTGACAGCAGATCACCGTCGGCGAGCGTGTAGTCGAAGGGCAGCCCGTGAAGGACGGCGTCGTTGACGGACGTGCAGATGTAGTGGCCGAACGGCCCGCGCCCGAAGGACGGCTCGTAGTCGACGTAGCAGGACTCCGCTCCCGCCTCGACGATCATCGCCTTGGTCCACTGGTCGATGTCCAGGAGGTTCGTGCCGACCGTGGTGCGGCTCTTCACCGTCTGCAGGATGTCAGCGACCAGGGCGCCCGTGTCCTTCGCTCGGGCCACTTCGCTGGGGTTCAGGATCTCGATCATGCGGCGCCCATCTCACGTCACCAATAACTATACCGGTCATACTATACCGGTACTATAATCGGAACATGGTCAGGTTGCCGCTCACCCCCGCGGAGCTCGAACGCGGACAGCGCCTCGGCGCCCTCCTGCGTCGAGCCAGGGGCGAGCGCTCGATTCTCGACACCGCGCTCGACGCGTGCGTCTCGCCGGAGACGCTCCGGAAGATCGAGACGGGCCGCGTGGCCACCCCCGCCTTCTCGACCATCGCGGCGATCGCCGAGGTCCTCGGCCTGTCCCTCGACGAGGTGTGGGCCGAGATCAGCCGACCCGAGCGTGATGTCGAACCGACCAGCACCGGTCGTAATACAGCGTAAGCGGGCGAGCCTCTGAAGGCTCACTTCTGCGGCTGCGCTCCAAGCCATGCCTTGAGAGATCTCCACCCATCGCCATGATCTTCGCCTGAGGTGCGGAGATGCGGTGGGTACCTGCCGGCCGTGATGAGTTCAGCGGCGTATGGCGGTCGTACTTCCGAACCCGTTACCGAGGAGGCGCCTGATGCGCAGCGTGATCTATTCGATGGCCGTCTCACTTGACGGCTACATCGTCGGGCCGGACGGCGGCTTCGGCTGGGCGGCGCCCGACGAGGAGGTCTTCCGCTTCTCCATCGACGAGATCCAAGGGGTCGGTGTCCACCTGATGGGGCGCCGGCTCTACGAGACGATGCTGTACTGGGAGACCGGCGACCAGGTCTCATCGTTCGACGACTCGGAGCGCGAATGGGCGGCACTCTGGAACCCGCTTCCGAAGGTGGTGTTCTCCACCACGCTGACGGAGGTGCGGGGCAATGCCCGCCTGGCCTCCGGTGGCCTGGCGGAGGAGATCGAGCGGCTGCGGGCCGAGCCGGGGGAAGGCAGCATCGCGATCGGCGGCGCGACCCTCGCCGGCCAAGCGGCCGATCTGGGCCTGATCGACGAGTACCGGGTCAGGGTCTACCCGGTGCTGGTCGGAGGCGGCATTCCGTACTACCCCCAGCACAAGCGCCAGGCGGATCTCGAACTCGTTGAGACCCGCACCTTCGCAAGAGTCGTCTACCTCCACTACCGCATGGCGCGCCAGGCGCGTCTTAGGACGACTGTCGCCTCTGCTTCTCGGCCTGGGCCGGAGCCGCCGGGCCGAGAGCAAGGCATACGAGGAGTTCGGCCTCATACGCCATGATCTGCCCTTGACGTCCTCCCCTGCCTGAAGGCGGGGGATTCCAACCCGGTCTCCTACGCAGGCAGGAGCAAAGATTGAGGTTCGCGGTTCACGGCCCCGCCTACCGGCTGGAGGGCTCCCCGCGCTGCCACCGTGCGTCCCACGGCGGTGTCTCGGATGTTGCGTGCGGCGTTGACGTCGGCGTGGGCCTGGTGCCCGCAGGCGACGCACCGGAACACCGCTTGGCTCTCGCGGTTCTCCGGGGCGCGGTGCCCGCAGGGGTTGCAGGTCTGCGACGTGGACGCCGGGTTCACCCGGATCACGCGGCCGGGTGCTTTGTGTTCGAGGCGGGCGGCGAGCTGCCCCCACCCGTTGGCCAGGATCCCCCGGTTGAGTCCGGCCTTGTGGCGGACGCCCGCGCCGGGGGCCCCGATGGTGCCCTTGGCCGAGCGGGTCATCGCGCGCACGTCGAGGTCCTCGACGGCGATCACCTCGAAGCGGCGCGCCAGATCTGTCGAGGTCTTCTCGACCCAGTCCTTGCGGCGGTCGGCCTCACGGGCTTTGAGCCGGGCCATGGCGGCCTTGATCCTGTTGCGGCGGTTGGACCCCCGCTTCGCGCGGGCCAGGCACCGCAGCAGCCGGTTCAGCCGCTCGGCCTCGCCGGGTGTCAGGCCCGCAACGGTCGAGGTCTACCCGGTCGACAGTGCAGCGGACACGGCCACGCCCCGGTCGACGCCGACCGCCTGCCCGTTGCCGGGCGCGGGGACCGGGTCGGGGACCGCGGCGAACGCGACATGCCACCGGCCGGCGCGGTCACGGGTCACCCGGAACGACTTCACACCCTCGGGCACGGGCCGCGACCACCGGAACACCCGCACCTCACCCGTGCGGCGCGACAGGCGCCGCACGTCCCACTGCCGCCTGCGGACCCCGACGATCCGGAACCCCTCGTGCAACCCGGCCTTGCGCCACGTCGGGCGCCGGTGCGTGCCCGCGAAGAAGTTGCTCATCGCCTGCGCGAAATCCCGCAGCGCCTGCTGCTGCACCGTCTGCGAACCGGCCGCCAGCCACGGGTTCGCGGCGCGGGCCTCGGTCAACTGGCGGGCCTGGGCGAGATACCCCGGCGCGGGACCACGGCGCGGCGTCCACCACGACTGCTGCTCCACGGCCAGGTTCCACACGAACCGGGCATGCCCGCAATGCTCCAGCAGCCCCGCCTCCTGCGGAGAGGTCGGACACAAGCGGTACCGGGACATGCGCACAACGTACAGACAGCCACCGACAAACCCGGGACGGTCCCTATGCCGCACCAAGCCGCGTTCCCTCCCCGCCCTGAAGGACAGGGCCTCCACGCTGCAGGTATCCGATGACCAACGAACAGAGCGCCTGGGACCAGTGGCTCGCCGGCCTCCCGACGCAACAGCGCGCCGCCGCGATCGCACTGCGGGACCGCTTCGCCCAAGTCGGTGCAGACGGACCGGAGGAGTGGGCCATGTCGGAGGTCTCCGAAGACATCCCCCAGCTGGCGGGCTTCCTGCTGCTGCGCCGCCTCTGGGACGAGGTCCTCGACGGATGGGGCAGTCCGGGCGCGGTGGAGAACGTCCCTGCGGCAGCTCGCCTGCTCGCCGCCGGAGCCGAACGCGACGACATCGTGCTCACCATGCAAGCCGCCGCGTTCGAGGCGGTCTTCGGCACACTGCTCGTGATCGACGATTCCAGTGCCACCACCCCGGATGACCAGCCGTATCCAGGCTGGAGTCTTCACGAGACCGACTCCACCGACCAAGACACCGGACGACGCCTGGGCGGCCTCTACGAGAGCCTCCGCATATCGGACCCGTCTGGACGCGAAGGTCAGGACTTCTTGGGCTGACACGCCCAGCACGTTCCCTCTCACTCAGGCCGCGCCCCAAGTGAGTACGCCGCCAGCCGCAAACAGGAAGGACGCCCAGTTGGAAGACGGCGGGGATCCCGAGATGGAACGCACAAGCGCCGCTCCAGGCATGGTCCTGGCTGCCCGCTGGCATGGGCGAATAGCGAGTGCGGACAGGCTGCCTGGCGCTGGGTTGGATCGCCTCTCAGACCGGACGGAACGTACGGCGCGAGGGCGGCACAGAGCGGACGGGACGGGAGGCGACGTTGATGCCAGTACCGGGTAAGCGTCAAGCGGCCAGCCTGGCCGGATAGGCGCGCGGGACGCTCTCAGCGTGGGATGGGACTTCAGGACGGCCGAGCGGCGACGTCCCGAGGGGCGGACGTTGAGGGACCGCCAAGACAAACCGTCCATCGGCAGCGTGAGCAAGCGCGCTACGGCCTGGCCGCCCACCCGAAGGACGAAGCCATATGCCAGATGGACGGGATGCGCACGGCCCCGTCTTCCGCGGAGGCGATGAAGCCCGGCGCGAGTCGAGGGGCACGCGCCCGATGTAGGAGGCCAGCCGGGCGGGAGGAGGGTCAGCGGGCCGAGACCCGCTTGATCTGCTCGATCAAGCGGGCGAACTGGGCGCCGGAGAGGGTGAGGTGTCCCCCATCCGGGTCCTTGCTGTCCCGCAATCCAATCTCGACCCCTGACGGAAGTCTTCCCAGCTCAACGCAGTGCTGGTCATCTGCTCCGCCGCTGTGAGTGCTCTTACGCCACTGGACGCTCATTCGTAACTCTCCAAGTACCGCTTGATGATCTCGCGCGAGTCTTCCAGGGAGGCCGCCTTCGCGCCGATACGGTCGAACTTAACCGACAATTCCCGGACCTCGCCAGGCGATTCGATCAAGCGGCCACCGTTCTGGGCACCCGAATACGCGATGTCCCGGCTTCCCAGGCTGAGGATCTGAAGCGAGCCGTCAACCCCCAGGTGAGCGCCCGACTTGAACGGGACGACACGCAGGCCGACCTGCGGCAGGTCGGCCATGGCGAGCAGGTGTTCAAGCTGGGCCTTCTGTACCTCCGGACCGCCGACTTCACGGGCGAGGACGCCCTCATCGATCGTCGCCCACATCTCAACCTCGGTCCCGCGACTGAAAAAGGACTTCTTCCGAGCGACGCGTTCGGCCATCTCCGCCTCGAAGTCCTTCGGAGTCCCTGCCTGGACGTAGGCCCAGGTGTACTCATCCGTCTGGAGTGCGAGTGGGATCACCTGACCGTGGTAGGTCTTGATCAGCGTCGTCTCCTGCTCGTACTTGACAAGTTGCCTCCCCCAGTTCGGATCATGTGCCATTCGGGCAAACCACAGCAATAGCTGAAAAAGCCACCCGGTTCCGTAGTACTTGTCGAGCGCCCGCATGTGATCTTCCTGCGGCCGTCGCCGCCCTGCCTCAAAGTTGGAAACAGTGCCGCGCTGGACTCCCATGATCTCCCCGCACTGAGTGAGGGAGAGACCTGCCTTCTCGCGCCAAAACCGCAGGTAGAAGGCCAGGAAGTGCCACATCGAGAGCTTGGGGTTGAGAGGGTCCCGCACGATAGGCATTTTCACACTCCCTGTATTCAGCTTGGATGACTACAGGCACACCATAAGTCGGCCGAGTGATCCTTGTCGCAGGAAATAACAATCTCGGGCAAGGACGGGACGATGGCGATGACGGCGAGCGGGGATCTACTTATGCCCCTTATGGGCACACCGTCCGCAGTAGGGCTGGCACGCACCCTTGTGGACGCGCGAATCCGCAACTGGCGCTATTTCCACATTCTCGACAATGCGCTTCTGATCGTCTCCGAACTGGTGACCAACGCGGCCCGGCAGACGCCGCACGAGGAGATCCGCCTCCAGCTCAGCCGGGACGGGCACGGCATCGTCATCGCCGTCTGGGACGCCGACTACGCCCTCCCCCAGACCAAGCCGATGAAGGAACTCACCCTCGACGACCTGGACCTGTCGGAGGAGGCGTTCGACGACAACAGCGGCTGGGGCCTGCACATCGTCCAAGCGCTGTCGGCCAAGTGCGGCGTCACTGGTGACCCGGCCGGCGGCAAGTGGGTCTGGTCACGCATCCATCCGTGATCTACCGGCTGTCGGCCGCGTGTCCGCCGCCATCAGGACGGGAGATGGCGGCGGCACGTCATCTGGCCGAAGGCCGCGCAGGGCCTTTACGAAGTAATCGTGTCGATGGGCTCCGCGTGGTCAGCCGTGGGGGCGCCGCGCTTCGGACCTCGGGCTAGGACGAAGAAGAACAGGGCTGCCATCACGGCGACGCCTGCCCACATGGACTGCTGCCAGCCCTCAACGAACGACTGCTGGGCGGCATGCACAAGTGTCGGTGCATGCGGGTCCGCGGCTTCGGCCGCTTGCATGGCGTTGGCGACGCCTTCACGGGCAGTGGCGGCGGTGCTCGGAGGGACGCCGTCGAGCTTGCCGTTGATGGCGTTGCGGTAGCCCACGGCCAGGAGGGTGCCCAGCAAGGCGACGCCCAATGCCGTACCGAGTTCCCGAGTGACGTCGTTGAGCGCAGACGCGACGCCCTGGCGTTCGCGTGGCAGGGAGGCGGTGATGGCCTCGGTCGAAGGGGTCATCGACAGGCCCATGCCGATGCCCATGGCGAGCATGCCGGGGAGGATGGACAGGTAGCCGCCGTCAACGGAGACGATGCCGGCCATAAGCGCCAGGCCGGCGCCCGCCAGCAGGATGCCCGTCGCCATGGTCGCGCGGGGGCCGACATGGGCGGCCATCTTGGGGGCTAGGCCCGAGGCCGCCATCATCAGTACGGCCATTGGCATGAGCGCGAGTGTGGACATCAGCCCCGACCAGCCCAGCACGGCCTGGAGGAAGGGGAACAGGACCACGAAGATGCCGGCCTGCACGCCGAAGACCGTCATCAGCGTGATGGACCCGCCGGCCAGGCCGCGCTCGCGGAACAGGCGCACGTCCAGCAGCGAGGCGTCCCGGCGGTGCAGCTCCCAGGTCACGAAGCAGACGGTGGCGGCGATCCCGGCGACGAGGCTGATCAGGACGGCGGGGTCGGTCCAGCCGCGCTGCGGCCCCTCCTGCAGGACGAGGACGAGGCCGATCACGGCGATGACGGAGGTCAGCGCCCCGACGATGTCGAAGGAGTGCCCGGAGGCCTCGCGGGAGTCGGGCACCGAGCGCAGCACCATGACGAGCGCGACGATGACCAGGACGACGGGCAGGACGAACAGCCACCGCCAGCTCGCCAGATCCACGAGGGCGGCGGACAGGAACATGCCGAGGATGCCGCCGCCTCCGGCGACGCCGGTCCAGACTCCGATCGCCCGGCCGCGTTCCCGGGCGGGGAAGGTGGATGTGATCACCGCGAGGGTGATCGGCATGATCATCGCCGCGCCGACGCCGCCGAGCAGGCGCGCGGCGAGCATGACCTCGGCCGACGGGGCCAGACCCGCGAGGACGCCGGCGATGCCGAAGACGCCCAGACCGGCGATCAGCATGGGTTTGCGGCCCAGCCGGTCGCCGATCGCGCCGAGCGGCAGGAGCAGGGCGGCCAGGGCGAGGGTGTACACGTTGATGATCCAGAGGATCGTGCTCTGCGATGCGTCGAAGGCTGCGGCCAGATCGGGCTGGGCGACGTTCAGCCCGGACACCGAGGCGATGACGGCCATCAACGCGACGCAGACCGCGATCAGGATCATGCGCAGTCGGCGCGGGTCCGGTGAGTCCTGGCCCGGGGCGGCGTCCCCGGCTCCGGCGGCTCCGGCAGCTCCCACCTGCGGAGACTGGTTCATACTCATGGGTTCCTCTCAAAGGGCATGCAGATTGCGCGCCGGACGAGCCGGTCACATCGGACGGGAAAGGCGGAGCCGCGTGCCACAGAGGTGCGGTCCTGTGGTGCTCCGGTGCGGGCGGATGTCGGCCGGTGGCGCCGCCGTCCGCCCCACCTGCACGGAAGCTAGTCCCGTTTGCTCACAGAGCATAGAATCTTGCTTATGACGCAAGATGATGGAGAACTGGACGGCCTGGTGCGCAAACGAATCCGCGCGCTGCGGGTCGCGCAGGGGTGGTCGCTGGAGGAGTTGGCCAAGCGCGCCCATCTCAGCCAGTCCACGCTCAGCCGCATCGAGAACGGTCGGCGGCGCCTGGCGCTGGACAGCCTCGTCACGCTCGCCCGCGCCCTGGACACCACTCTCGATCAGCTCGTCGAGGACGCGTCCGACGACGTGGTCATCAGCCCGATGATCGACAGCGCCCACAGCACGATGCGCTGGCCCATCAAGGCCGATCCCGGCATGATCGTCGTACGTCAGCGCATGACCGAGCCGCCGCCTGACAACCCGTCGCGAATGCGCGCTCACCCCGGACGCGAATGGCTGGTCGTCCTGTCCGGCACCGCGGTCCTGATGCTGGGGCACCGCCGCTTCCGCGTCGAGACCAACCAGGCCGCGGAGTTCCCCACGATGCTGCCGCACGCCATCGGCGCCGACGGCGGCCCCTGCGAGATCCTGGGCATCTTCGACCGGGACGCCCGCCGCGGTCACCAGCGCGGTGACGGCGACGACGGCGCGAACCGCCCCGAGCAGTGACGGACGCGGCGCACACCGGCCCGGTACGCAGCTTGCGCGGTCGGCAGATCAGACGGGCATCGCCTTGCGCGTTCGGCAAGCCGCGATGCCATTGACGCATGGGCGATGCAGGATGGCGGCGTGAACGCCACTCCACCGCATGCAGCGCACCCCGGCCACCACCTGGGGCATCAGCCCGATCACCCGCACGACCTCGACGGCCAGGCCGAACTCCTCGACCTGGACGCGGAGGTCCTCGCCGACCACATCGCCGGCATCACCGCCTGGCTACCCGTCCATGCGGAACCCCGTCAGATCGTGGATCTGGGCTGCGGGACGGGCACCGGCGCCCTGGCCCTGCTCGCCCAGTTTCCCCAGGCACACGTGACCGCCGTCGATTCCTCGCCCGGTTATCTCCACCGCCTCCAGGAGAAGGCGCGCGCAGAGGGGGTGGCGGATCTCGTCCACCCCGTCCAGACCGACCTCGATGCCGACTGGCCCGACCTCGGCACGCCGGACCTGGTGTGGGCCTCGGCCTCGATGCACCACATGGCCGACCCCGAGCGCGCCTTGCGCAAGGTCCACGACATCCTCGTGCCGGGGGGCCTCTTCGCCGTCGTCGAACTGGCCGGCTTCCCCCGCTTCCTGCCCGCTGACGCCCCAGAGGACCGACCGGGCCTGGAGGAGCGCTGCCACGCCGCGGCCGACCACCTCCACGCCGGACGCGTGGACCATCGCGGCGCCGACTGGGGGCCGATGCTGACCGCCGCCGGATTCACCATCGAGGGCGAACGCACCTTCTCCGTGAACATCGCGGGCTCCCGCAGCGAGGCGGTCGGCCGCTACGCCCTGGGCGGCCTGCGACGCATCCGAGCCAAGGTCGCGGATGCACTCTCAGCGGACGACCTTGCCGCGCTCGACCGGCTGCTCGACGACGACGGCCCTCACAGCATCCTGCGCCGCGACGACCTCGCGGTACGCACCGAACGCACCGTCTGGGCCGCCCGCCGCAACGAGTGAGCCGCCCGTCGTCCAGCCCTCGTCAGCGGCGGCGGATGGGTTACTTCGCGTCGTGCGGGCGGGGGTGCGAGGGGCGGTGGTGCTCGGTCAGGACGATGAGCAGGCGGGTGAGTTCGTCCTTCTGGCCGGGGGTGAAGGGGGCGAGGAGTTCGCGCTGGGCGTCGGTGACGAGCGCGTCGAGGTGCTCCAGGCGGCGATGGCCGGCGGGGGTGAGGGTGATGACGTTCCGGCGGCGGTCGGCGGGGTCGGCCTCTCGGCGGATGTATTCGGCGCCGGCGAGTTCGTTGAGGACGGCGACCATGTCGCTGCGGTAGATGCCGGTGCGGCGGCTGAGTTCGGCCTGGCTGGCGGCACCGGCCTCGGCGAGCGCGGTCAGCACGGCGAAGTGCCACTTGCGAGCGCCTTCGGCGGCCAGGCGCTCGCTGACGAGCCGGTCGGCGGCGGCCGCGGCCCCGGCGAGCAGGCGGCTGGGGATGGCGCGCAGCCGGGCCGGAGTGGGTTCGGGGGTCGGGCTCATGGGTTCTCCTCCACCTCTTGCGTTAGTGACACTAACAGTCTAGTTTCGTTAGTGACACGAACGTTAGACATCCGAACGATTTTCCTGGAGCGAAGATCATGATCAAGCCGTACCGCATCGACATCCCCCAGGCCGACCTCGACGACCTGGCCGACCGCCTCTCCCGCACCCGTTGGCCCAACGAGATCGCCGGTGCCGGGTGGGACTACGGCTTCCCGCTGGCTCGGCTGAAGGAACTCGCCGAGTACTGGCGCACCGGCTACGACTGGCGTGCGCAGGAGGCCGAACTGAACGAGCTTCCGCACTTCACCACCGAGATCGACGGCCAGAACATCCACTTCGTCCACGTCCGGTCCTCGAAGCCGGACGCGCTCGCGCTGATCCTCACGCACGGGTGGCCCGGTTCGTTCCTGGAGTTCCTCGACGTGATCGAGCCCCTGTCGCACGACTTCCACCTGGTGATTCCGTCCATCCCGGGTTTCGGTTTCTCCGGGCCGACCTCTGAGCGCGGCTGGGATGTCGTCCAGGTCGCGCGGGCCTGGGCCGAGCTGATGCGCCGGCTGGGGTACGAGCGCTATGGCGCGCAGGGGGGCGACTTCGGCGCGGGCATCTCGATGGCGCTCGGCGCGGTCGTACCCGAACAGGTCGTCGGGGTGCACGTCAACTACCTGCCGACCCGGCCGGTCCCGGACGCCGACATCGAACTGTCGGAAACGGATGAGGCCCGGCTGGACAAGGTTCGGAAGTTGATGGCGAATCGTCCGCCGTACCAGGCTCTGCAGGCGCTCACCCCGCAGACCATCGGCTACGCGCTGACCGACTCGCCGGTCGGCCAGTTGGTCTGGATCGCCGAGCGCTTCGCGCAGTGGACCGACCCCCGCTCGCAGATCAGCGACGAGCGGATGCTCACCGACATCTCGCTGTACTGGCTGACCGCCACGGCGGCGTCCTCGGCGCGCCTGGCCCGCGAGACTCCGCGGCGGATCGAGCCGTGCCCGGTACCGGTCGGCGTGGCGGTGCTCCCCCACGACATCACGCAGTCGGTGCGACCGCTGGCCGAGCGGCTGTACGACATCAGGCACTGGTCGGAGTTCGAGCGCGGCGGCCACTTCGCCGCGATGGAGGTGCCGGAACTGCTCGCCGAGGACGTCCGGGACTTCTTCCTTACCCTCCTCAAGTGACACGGGCGTCAGCTCGTCGAACTACGCGAGGAAGCCATCATGACCGGCACCGAAACCCTGATCCGCGAACGCGCATAGCGGCCGCGGCAGCGGAGCGCCGCAACGAGTGAGGCGCCCGTCGTCCAGACCCTGTCAGCGGCGGCATGTGGCTGTGGTCACGCAAGCATTCTCGCGAGAGGGCAGGTTGTGCCGTCGAACTCCGAGGTGTTGCGTCACCAGGACTCAGCACTCCAGCCAACTCCTTCGAATGGCGCGCAGGTGGGGGCGTCGCCTTTCGGACGACCCGGGGCTCTCCGCAGCGTGCCGAGCGGCTCAGTCGTCCGGGGTCCACCCGTGGACGCTGAAGGCTTCCCCGCGCTCGATCGCGGCGAGGGCCCGCGCACAGTGGGGGATCAGGTCGGCCGGTGGAGCCGCCGAGTCGATCCACAGCGCCTCCGATGCCTTATCGGGCTCGGCCGCACGCGGTTCGCCTCCCCAGCGGCGGAAGGTGAACCAGTAGTCGCTGATCGCGTGGCAGGGGCCGGGCAACGACGCCTCGGCGCGGTGCATGACGTGGCTGAACACGGCATCGTCGCGGTGAAGGGTCACGCCGGTCTCTTCCCCGGCCTCCCGGATCGCGGCCGCCAGGACGTCTTCGCCGGGCTCGATCCGTCCGGCGGGCGGGCAGAGCCAGCCGTCGCGGTAGCCGGTGTTGTGGCGGCGCAGCACCAGCACCGCGCCGTCCTCGCGCCGCAGCAACACGTGGGGCGCGATGAAGGATCCGTGCCAGCCGTTCGCAGCGACCGCGTCCGCCCCGCCGACCTCGCGGGCGGAGACGACGCCGAGCCGTTTGGCCATGTGCTGTCCGGCCTGGTCAGGACCCCCGGCCAGGTCGACCATGGGCACGGCGGCGGAAAGGATCACGTCGGCCAACTCGTCCAGCACATCCGCGGCGGTCTTGTGGATGCCCTTGCGGGGATTGCCGCCGGTCATCCCGAGGTAGGCCTCGACGACTTCGCCGACCTCTTCGGCGATCTTCATCACCAGCAGATGCGTCGGCACGTCGGCCAGATAGCCGGTCCGGATCCGGGCGGAATCGGCCCAGAAACCGCGGCAAGGCTCAGCGCCTTCGGAATTCACCACGCCGCGACCCTAGAACCCGCAGCGCCGACACATCCTCGATTCTCGAACACTCGGCCGAACCATAGGCCCCTCGGGCGGACCGGTGGTGACGAACGTCCGGCCGCGGTCGGTAAGACGCACCGAACCCGGCAGCCGCCGGAGTCGTCGGAAGCCCTGTAACGGCTTCCGAGTCGGCCGCTTCGGCCCCACGAAGCCGACAAGATCATGCAATAGTGTCGCGAGCCGATTCCGGGCCGGGTGTTCGGGACGTCCGCGGCAGCACTTGGAGGAGCTCTCGGTGACAGGACCCGCTGGTCCGCCGTGGGGACAAGGCGGACACAGGCCACCGCCTCCCCCCATTCCGCCGCAACACCGTCCACCCCCTCCCGGATATGGACCACCGCCGCCCTGGTGGCAGGGCCCGCCACCGCCGCCGCCGCAGTATCCGCCTCACCCGCAACGTCCCTACCCGCCCCAGCCCCCGCCTCCGCACCCGCCGTATCGGCCGCCCGGACCTCCGCGGCCGCCGTCGCGGGCGCGGCGGATCCTCCGGAAGCTGAACCCGTTCCTCGCCGCGCGGGCGGTGTTCCGGCCTTCACGGCCGGACCTGATCGTCGACACGCACGTCCGGAAGCTGCAGGTCGCCCGTGCCTGGGCGGGCATCGTGGTGACTCTCGCCGTGGCCGGGGTCTACAGGGCCACCGCCCCCAAGGAACTGGCGGACGAGCGGTTCGGTGACGCCTGGATCAACGTCCTGATCCTCACTTGCGTCCTGCCACTGGTCGTGGGCGCCTTCGTCGTTGCCGCCCGGCCGCCGAACCGTGGCGCTTTCGCGCGCCGGCTCCGCTACCCGTTGATAGCGGTCGCGGCGATGTTCGGCTCCATGTTCACGTTCGTGCTCGCGGCCGTACCCGATCTGGAGGGTGCGCGCGACGCGGCGGGGCCGGTGGTGATGATCCCCGTGGGAGTGGTCCTTTTCCTCTGGATGCTCCCCTTCACCCTCTACGGCATCGTCCTCTCACTGACCAACGTGTTCCGGACGGCCGACATCCACGAGGTGGTACCGCCCCTGGTGAGCGTGTCGGCGTCCTGGGTGATGGCCGTGGTCAACCTTTTCAGCGACTCCTACAAGGGAGTTCCGCAGGTCCTGGCCCTGGCACTGATGCTCGGGGCGCCGGTGACGGTATCCGCTCTCGCCTACTACGAACTGCGCAGACTCCGCCTCCTGCACGGCATCACGCTAGCCAACACACTCCTGCGCTGACCCGCACCTTCGGATGCCTCTCCGGGCTGTTCGCATCAGCGAGGCGTAGTGATCAGCTCCAGGGTGCGTTCTAGTTCGTGAGCCGGAGCCTGGTGGGAGTTCCACATCAAGCGCAGATCGTCACCATGTCGGCGCGGAACCACATGGGTGTGGAAGTGGAAGACCTCCTGCCCGGCGGCTTCTCCAGTGGAGTGGGTCACGTTCACTCCGTCTGGCGCCAGTGTCGCCTTCACCAGGGCGGCGACCCGATGCGCCATCCGAGCAACAGCCTCATGAACGGGCTCGGAGATGGTCCAGATATCGGCGGCGTGTTCACGCGGGACGACCAGCGTGTGTCCCGGCGCGGCCGGGGCGATGTCGAGGAACGCCACGGTGCGCTCGTCCTCAAGGACCCGATATGACGGCAGCCGCCCCGCAACGATCCCGCAAAAGGTGCAGTCCTTCACCACCTGATGATCACATTTCCCGACCGGAGCGCCCCGACGGGAGGGCGCCCACTGCGCAGGTGTGGCCGGATTCGGCCAGCCGCGAACCACGGATACGGGTTGAAATCACCCGGCGACGATCAGCTACGAATGGTGGATGGGTATCGGGCTGAGTGTCACCACGAACGAAACCCCCGACGGACGGACCATCGTCCACTACGACGGGCAGTCCTTCGAGCTGACTCCCTCCCCCGGTCAGGTGATCTGCCCAGCCAGTGATGGGACGGCGCTCCACCACAGTCGGAGCTGTACCCACATGGGCGGATATGAGGACAGCTGGAAGGTCTATCCCGACCCGAATCGAGACCTGTGGCTACGCCTCTCGGAGGCCGCGCCGGCAGATGACGCGCCAGGACGGCGAGCGTTCGCGGAGCAAGCCGGACTGCGCAACGGGCAGGGTCGCCCTATCCACAAGGTCTGCCAGACGTGCACGCTCGTCCCGCTCACCTCCGTCGGCAAGATCCGGACACCGGCGAGACCGCTCTCCCAGGCGATCGCCGCGTTCGACCGCGCCGCCTACGCGTCGCGACTGGCAGAGGCGAAGTCGGAGATCGCACAGGTGGTCCAGGACTTTCCGCTGGACGCTTGGCCGACCATGCCGCTCGAACGGTACGCGCTGGGAACGGATGTCTTCCGAGAGTCCTTCAGCTACCGCATGGAATACGGAACGCGGACTCTCTGCGATATCAGAGGCCGGTCCGCCGGCAAGAACATCATCTACTGGAGCAAGAAGCACGGCGCCTGGAAGTACCCGGCCGAGTACAGCGATGAGGTGGATGCCTGGAACCGAGTCCGCGCGGGTTTCATCCAGGCTTTCGAGTCTGCTCGGGACGACGGCATCGCCTACGTCGATGCCATCAAGGAGCTGCGGATGGGCTTCACGATCGCCACCAAGGCGATCTCCTGTTACGTCCCCGATGCGCTCATCCCCATCACCGGGAAGGAACACCTGCACGCGTACGCCTATCACCTGTCGGGCAGGGACGCGTCCAAGTTGGATCCCTTCGCCTCGCATGAACTGCTCAAGCAACTTGTAGAGGACGATGGGCGCTTCGCAGGCTGGCACCTGTACGAGGTGGCGTGGTTCCTGCACGAGTGGGTCAACCCCAAGCCCGATCCGACCATTCTCATGGTGGCTCCTGGCAAGGAGGGACGGTACTGGAGCGACTGCCTAGAGGGCGGGTACATCTGCGCGGGCTGGGATGAGGTAGGCGAGTTGACAAGGTTCGCGTCCGAAGAGGATTTCCGGGCGGGCTTCGAGGCCGCTGACCCGCACGGGCACAAGCCCACCAACTCGGCCAAGGCGCGTGAGCTATGGCGCTTCTTCCAGCTCCGCCCCGGCGATCGAGTGATCGCGAATCGTGGCCACAAGGAGATCCTCGGGGTGGGGACCGTGACGGCGGAGGGCTATCGATGGCGGCCTGAGCGTCCGGAGTACTTCAACACGGTGGCCGTCGACTGGGACACGAGCTACGCGCAGACGTTGCCAGTGGCGCAGCAGCTGAGCGGGCAGAAGACAGTGAGGGACGTGCCTGCGGATCTGTGGCAGACCATCCAGGCCGGAAGGCAGGGCGCGCTCGCCGAGGCTGAGCGAGTGATTCCGGATGATCCATTGTTCGACCAGCTCTCCGGCCTGCTCGCCCGGAAGGGGCAGGTCATCCTGTACGGGCCTCCCGGAACCGGAAAGACCTACGCGAGCCTGCGTTTCGCGCTGCGTTGGCTCAGCACGAACCTTGACGGATCGGAAGACGTCGACCCCGTGGCCAAGCCCGGGACACTCAAGTTCCAGAAGGGCCTCAACGCGCTTCACCAGGCCGGATACCTGACGCAGGTGACGTTCCATCCCGCGTATGGGTACGAGGACTTCATCGAAGGGTTCCGGCCTCAAGCAGGCGGAGATGGCGGGCTGCGGCTGGTGTTGCGGGACGGGATCTTCAAGCAAGTGTGCGAGGCCGCGGCGGCGAACCCGGAGCGGCCGCATCTGCTGCTCATCGACGAGATCAACCGGGGGGACATTCCGAAGATCCTCGGTGAGCTCATCACGCTGCTGGAGCGCGACAAGCGGGGGATGCGCGTCACGCTGCCGACCGGCCGGGCGTTCACCGTCCCGTCCAATGTCTACCTTCTCGGGACGATGAACACAGCGGACCGCAGCATCCGGCTGCTGGACTCCGCTTTGCGGAGGCGGTTCGCGTTCCACGAACTGCTGCCCGACACAGACCTCCTCGATGGGCAGAAGGTCGGAGACCTGGATCTGGGGCTACTGCTACGGGAGCTCAACCGCCGCGTCGTCAAGGAATTGGGGCGGGAACGCCAGATCGGGCACTCGTTCTTCATGTCAGGCAGCGAGCCCCTCGACAGCGAAGCGGATCTGGCCGCGGTCGTCCGCACCGAGGTGCTCCCGCTGCTCCAGGAGTACGCCTACGACGACTATTCGATGCTCTCCCGGTTCCTGGGGCAGGAGATCGTGGACGTGCAGGCGCACACGGTCGCCGGGCTGAGCGACGAACGGCTAGTCGAGGCCCTCTCGGCGGAGCTCCAGGAGAGCGCGGGCGAGTAGTGAAGACGGTCGTCGTCTCCGAGTACGGGAAGTGCCGGGAGAAGGGCCTCGATCCCAGCCCGGCGGACATCGCGGTCGTCGAATCCGAGGAGTTGGCCAAGCGGATCAGGTTGCGCTGGCTTCGGGACGGCACTCTGGAGGTCGAGGCGGGCTCCCACGTGGGGGTGGTGGATCTCGATTGCGTGTCCGTTCGCGTCCGGCCGAAGCTGGCGGGCTCGGAACTCGGCTTGCTGGAGATGCTCGACTACGCCGCCGGGTTGCGGTCCCTGCGGGAGTTGCCGCTTCTTCGGCGGCTCGGGACGGGGCTGAGCCTGCGGGATCTCGTGTGCCTTCTGCTGACGCGGGAGTGCGACCGGCTCCTCCGGCACGGGCTGAGGCGCGACTACCTGCGACGTGAGGAGGCTCTTCCGGCTGTCCGGGGCCGGCTGCTGGCGGAGCGGCAGGTGACGCGGCGGTTCGGGATGCTCGACCGGCTGGAGTGCCGGTATGACGAGCGGAGCAGCGACATCCTCGACAACCGGTTGTGCGCGGCGGCTCTGAATACCGCCGCGCGAACGGCGCAGGACGCGGACGTGCGAGCGGACGCACGTCGGCTCGCCGCCGACTTCTCCGGTGTCTGTGCGGCCGGGGGCTTCGATGTCCGTTCGGCGGTGGAGCGCCTCACCTATCACCGGGCCAATGAGCGCTACCGGAACGCGCATCGGTGGGCGCGGATGCTTCTGGAGGGGGCGGCGTTCACGGACCGCCACACGAAGGCCGGGCGGACGACGCACGCCTTCATGGTCGACATGATTCGAGGAGTTCGTGACGCGGTTGATGCGGGACGCCTTCAGCGGGACAAGCGTCATCGTGCGTGATCAGGAGGCGTTGCCTGGGGCGATCCGGGGTGAGAGCAGCGACTCCTACACCGAGATCCGTCCTGACATTCAACTCGTCCAGGGACGTCGGCTCTGCTCGGTGGACGCCAAGTACAAGCTGTATGCGGAGAAGCAGGTCTCCTCGTCCGACCTCTTCCAGAGTTTCGCGTACGCACAGGCCGCCGGTGGGCCCGGTGAGCCACCGCGCGCATTCATCGTCTACGCCAGTGACCGTGGCATGCCTCCGAAAACGGTCGGGCTTCATCGTCGGGACGGCGGCGTCGTGGCGCGGGTGACGCACATAGCCGTCGACATCCCCAAGGTGCTGCACGAGGAGACCGCCCGGGAGGCGTGGTTCGACGAGGTGCGGAACCTCATGGCTCGTGAGTGAATTCGGGCCTTGAGGTCATTCGAGGTCGGGGAGTTTGGCGGCTATGGCGTGGTCGATCTGGATGTTCCGGTAGGTGGTTTCCTTCTTGGCCTTGTCCGGGAGGTTCGTTCGGACGCTTCCGGAGGTGGACTCGTCGGAGGAGCCCTCGGTGAATTCCACCGAGACGTCGGGGACGGCCTCGAAGCGGAGTTCGTCCGCCTTCACCCTGGCGGTGAAGAGGATGGCCGCCGTTCGCCGGAGTTCGGCGTCGGGGAAATCGCCGGCGTTCACGAGTTCTTGCCTCCTCCCGGCTGGGAGACCATCCTCAGGAGGGCCTTTCCCAGTTCGCGGACGGACTCCTCGGTCTCCCGGAGGGCGCCCTGGAGCGCCGTGATCTCCTGCTCCCCGTCGGACGGGCCCGCGCCGTTCGGATTCTGCTTGCCCTCCGGTTCGTCCTTGTCGCTGGAGGCGTCCTCGGAGTCCGTTCCCTTCTCGCTCCGGTCGGTGGAGTTCTCGGGCTCCGCTCCCTCCTTGTCCCGGTCGGAGGAGTCCTCGGGCTCCGCTCCCTTCTCGCTCCGGTCGGAGGAGTTCTCGGGCTTCGTTCTCTCCTCGCTCTGGTCGGAGGCGTCCTTGGACTCCGCTCGCTCCTTGTCCTGGTCGGAGGCATCCTCGGGCTCCGCTCCCCCTTTGTCCTGCTCTGATGTGTCTTCGGGCTCCGGCTTCTCCTTGGCGGAGGCGTTCTCGGGCTCGTTTGGCTGGGAGTCCTCGGACGCTCTGTCCGCAGCGCCTTCGGTGGCTTCGCCTGGTTTGCTCGCGGTGTCCGCGACGCCCTGGCCTGCGGTCTCTGCGGCTTGGCCGGCGCCCTGGCCCGTGGCGGCGGTCGCCTGTCCGGCGCCCTTGCCGACGCCTTCGGCTGCGCCGCCCGCGCCCTTGCCCACGTCTCGGACGCCCTCGCCGGCACCTTCGGCGGCGCGGCCCGCGCCCCTGCCGGCCTCGCTGACGCCCTCGCCCGCGCCTTCGCCCACCTGCTCGGCGGCGCGGCCCGCGCCCTTGCCCACCTGGCCGACGCCCTCGCCTGCGCCTTCGCCCACGTGTTCTGCGGCGCGTCCGGTGCCCTTGCCCACCTGGCTGACACCCTCGCCCGCGCCTTCGCCTACCTCCTCGGCCGCGCGGCCGGCGCCTCGCCCGACCTCGCTGACGCCTTCGCCCGCGCCCTTGCCGACTTCCTTGACCGCGCCGCCCGCGCCCTCGCCGACGTCCTTGACGGCGCCGCCCGCGCCCTCGCCGACGCTCTGTACCGCGCCGCCGGCTCCGCGGCCGACGTCCTCGACGGCGCCCCTGGCGCCCTTGCCGACCTCGCCCACGGCGGAGCCGGTTCCGGAGCCGATGTCGCTGACCGCCGACTCGAGGCCGCGTCCGATGTGCTGGAGGATCTCCGGGTTGCGGTCGAGCGTGGTCAGGACGCGGTCGACGATGATGGCGACGTTGTCCAGCCGGACCTGGAGTTCGGCCTCCGCCTCGACGCCCTTGATCTCCAGCTTGACCCTGCCGAGGAACACGTCCGCGCCGACGTTCAGCTTGAGCAGGTCGAGCACCTCGGCGACGAGCGAGACGTGCGCCTCCAGGTTCTCGACCTCCAGCGAGATCTCCTCGACCTTGAGCTGCGGGACGTCGAGGTGGACGTCCGGGCCCTCGGCGGGCTGCGCCCGCCGGTCCGGTTGGATGGTCCTTCCGGTCAGGCCCTCCGACTCGTCGCGGGACTCGTTCCGCTGCCGTTCGGGCTCGGCCTTTCCGGACTCGCCGTCGCTCATCGTTCCCCCCGATGCTCGATCCTGCTCCCCCAGGGGCTACATGCCCTCTCAGCGCGGGTCCCACCGGCGCGGACGTCAGTCGCGGGTGCCGCTCGCCGCCTTCTCCTTCTCCTTCTCCTGCGCTTCTTCGGGCTTCTGCTGCCCGTCGCCCCTCTCCTCCTGGGCCTCGGGCTTCTCTTCCTTCTCTTCGGCCTTCTCCTCCTCCGGCGCCTCGGACTTCTCTTCGCCGCCGCCCTCTTCGGCCTGACGCCGCTCCTCTTCCTCCTTGAGGGCGTCCTCGTGGGTCTTGACCACCTCGCCGTCGCGGATCTCGCCGCGCCAGCCCTCGGTCTCCTCCTGGTCCAGAAGGGTCTTGGTCATCATGTGGCGCTTGATGTGCTTGAAGTCCAGGCGGAGGCGGCGCCCCTGGGCGCGCCAGAGGTTCGCGGTCTTCTCGAAGAACCCGTCCGGGTGGTACTCGGCCACCAGCAGGACCCGCGTCATGGACGGCGCCAGCTCGTGGAACGTCACGGCTCCGTCGACGTAGCCCTTGGGCCCCTTGGACTTCCAGACGATCCGCTCGTCGGGGACCTGCTCGATGATCGTCGACTCCCAGGTGCGATGGGAGAGGAAGACCTGCGCCCGCCAGTTGATCTTCTCGTCGGACTCCTGCTCGACGCTCTCGACCTTCTTGGTGAAGCTGGGGTAGTCGGCGAACTGCGTCCACTGGTCGTAGGCGACGCGCCGCGGGAGCCCCACGTCGAACTCCTCGATGATGTTGGTGACCTTCATCTTGCCCTGGCCGCCGCCCTTGCCGTCCTTGCCTCCGCCGCCGATGGCGCCCTTCACCTTGTCCTTGACCACTTCCTTCGCCCCGGTCGCGCCCGCGCTGAGGCCCGCCTTGAGTGGGGACTCGCCCTCGGCGATCTTCTTCGCTCCGGCGGCCGCCGCCTTCTCCGCGGCTCCCCCACCGTCCGAGGCGGCGTTGAGACGCTCCGTCAGGCCCTCGATCTGGCCGGTCGCCTTCGACAGCGCCCGCATCATCAGCGCCTGTGCGAACTGGCGCCCGACCTCCTTGAGCTGCTCGATGGGAAGATCCTGCGGATTGCCGCGGTCCCCCGTGCCGGCTTCCGTCATCGTTACCACTTCGCTTCATCGACGATGTCGCTTGCGGCCTACATAACCGGCGGAAATCGCCATGAAACGGTTGATGTTGCCCCTGAGCAGCGAAAACGAAAGATCTACCGGCCCCTGGCTTCGGCGCGCGGCCGTCCGCGTCCAGGTCCTGCCGGCGAACACGCCTTGCGAGGAGGGCCGCGACAGGTTCGGTCCGCAGCCGGACGCCGCCGGATCGACGGGAAGCGGGCGGCCTCGGTGTTCTCCCAACGGTCAACGATTGGCCAGCGATGCGCAACGGTCTCCCGATGGACTGTGGCCGCCACGCCCGCCGTCGCGGTGCGACCCGTTCCCGGCCGACCCGTCCTTCGAGACCGAGGCCAAGATGCTGGAGGCGCTGCGGGTCATGCGGCAGCTGCCGCACAAGCCGGTCCTGTTCGCCAACCATCCCGCCCGCTCCGCCACCGCGCCTGCGGCGGCTACTCCAACCCCGTGTTCATCAACCGCTGACGAACCCCCTAGACGGCCTCAGCGAGCTGGTCAGGGTGCCTACGGAGTAAGGGGCGATGTCCACTCACTGGGCATCGCCCCACCCCGCTGCCCGGCATCGCCATCAGTGGACGGCGGAACGCGCCACGCGGAAGCCCACGTCGTCGATCCGGAACGTCGGGTGGCTCCGGCGGCGGACGGAGGCCCGGCAGCTCCAGTGCTCGTCGGACCATCCGCCGCCTCGGAGCACCCGGTAGGCGCCGTAGACGTCCGGGTCGTAGAGGTCCCAGCACCACTCCCAGACGTCGCCCAGCATGTCGTGCAGGCCCCAAGCGTTGGGCCGCTTGCCGCCCACGTCGTGGACGCGGTCCTGGGCGTTGCCGCGGTACCAGGCGATCTCGTCGAGCGGCCCGTACCGCGGGCCGGTCGTGCCGGCACGGCAGGCGTGCTCCCATTCGGCCTCGGTCGGGAGCCGGTATCCGTCGGCGCTGACGTCCCAGTCAGCGCTCTCGCCGTCGGCATCGAGGCGATACGCCGGTGTCAAGCCCTCGCGTCGGGACAGGGCGTTGCAGAACCGGACCGCGTCCGCCCACGAGACGCCCTCGACGGGCAGCCGGTCCCCTCGTGCGGTGCTCGGCCGCTCGGCGGTGACCTGCGCGTACTGCGACTGGGTGACGGGGAACAGCCCCAGCCGGTACGGCGCGAGGTCGACGGCCCAACTGCGCCGCGTCCGACGGTCCGACAGCGTCACCGTCCCGGCCGGGACGGCGGCCATCTCGATTCCGGCGCTCTCGTCCATGAGCTGGCGATCCTACCGACGACCCGCGGGTCAGATCTCCAGGGCACCGGGAGGGTGGCCGTGACCGCGTCCGCAGGAGGTCAGCGCCAGGACGGCTTGGCCCTGGACGGACGTCTGCGGGCCCAGAGCGGACGGGTCGACAGACGCCCGCGCCGCGAAGCTGGTGGCGTGGCACTCGTCGGGGATGCCGAGCTCCTCCTTGACCTGGGAGTACCGGGCCTGGAAGGCGGCGCTGTCGTGGAGGTCGATGTCGTCGAAGGCGTCGTCGGGGAAGGGGTCGGTGTGCGGGAGGACGTAGCCGTCCTCGGCCGGGTGGGAGCCGATCTGATCGTCCGGGTCGAAGACGTCGTAGTAGCGGACGATGTCGCCGTCCTCGGCGACGCACCAGGACGTCCACTCGTCGCCGCAGCTCGCGCCGTACCAGTGGGCCGCGCCGAAGCGGCGGCTCAGGTCGCGGCAGTGCTCCTGGACGTCGGCGGGGTCAAGGTCCTCGTGGGTGGGGAAGGGGTCACCGAACAGGAGCGTCCAGCCGTCCAGGAGCGGGGTGACATAGACGCGGCGGCAGGAGCGGTGGTCTCCGCCCCAGACGTGGTGGTCGTGGTTCCAGGCGGACGCGCCGAGCCGCATCGTGACGGGCTCGGGTTCGGAAAGGCCGAAGGCGTCGAGGACGGCGTCCCGGTCGCCGCTGGGGACGGCGTACCAGCTGCCGCACAGGTGCATGGGCTCGGGCCTCTCCGTCGCCGCCTTGACGCGGATCAGCCGCCGGACGAGGGCCTGGTCGCGGTCGTCCAGCGCGGACGGGCCGCCGACCGCGGCGAGGGCCTCCAGGGCCCGGCGCCGGGCAGGGGTGCGGGAGCGCCGGATCCGGCGGAGGAGCGGGACCACGCCCGGCCCGATTCCCTCAAGCGCCCAGACGACGCGCTGCCGGACGTCGGGGTCAGGGTCGTCCAAGAGGGTGAGCAAGGCGGGAGCGTGCGGAAGGGCCGCCTCTCCCTTGAGCTGTAGGACGTAGGCGGTGTTCGCACGGACCTTCGGGCTCGGGTGGCTCAGGCCGGGGACGAAGGCCGCCAGATCGGCGATCTCCAACCCGCTGTGGGCCCAGCCGCAGCGGCGGGCGACCTCGCCGGTGGGCGCGGCCGCCATGGCCTCGACCAGGGGGTCGAGCGCGGGACGGCCGATGCGCCGCAGGACGGTGGCGCTGGTGGCCCAGTCGACCGGCGACTCCTCGTCGCAGAGGACGGCAAGGACGGGCCGCACGGCGGGTGCGCCGATGGCCACCAGGGCATCGGCCGCGGCCTTCTGGTCGGGCCCGGCCAACTGGTCGATCAGTGCCTCAGTCTCCACGCGTGGATGATGGCACTACCCGGTGACATTCACGATCCCGTGGGCTCCGGATTCCCCGTGGCGCATGTCGTGGTCCACGAAGGGGTAGTGGCCGGCCTCGGGGACGACGGTCTCCACGAAGCCGCCTTGGCCGGGCGCCAGGTCGAGTATCTGCGCGCCGCCCGCGTCCCCCTTGCGCAGGAGATAGGCGCCTTCCTTGTAGACGGTGTCGAACTGGGCTCCGACGATGTGGAAGGCGGTGCTGGACGAGGGGCCCGCGTCCACCACCCAGACGCGGACGCGGTCGCCGGTTCGGGCCGTCAACGGGGCGTGGTCGTAGCCGGCGGCGGTGCCGTTGAACATCCAGGCGTCAGGGCGGCCGTCCTGCATCTTGGCGACCTGTTCGGGGGAGCCGGGGGCACCGCGGTACAGCTCGCCCTGGACGAGGGCGTATTCGCGGTCCACACGAGGCAGGCCCGGCGGGTCGATGATGACGGCGCCGTACATGCCGTTCCCTATGTGCTGGAGCATCGGCATCGTCGAGCAGTGGTAGAGCCAGGCGCCGGCGTGCTCGGCGCGGAAGCGGTAAGTGAGGCGTTCGCCGGGCTGGATGGTGCGCATGGGGACGTCCGGCGCGAGCGATCCTGCGTGGAAGTCGATGCCGTGTCCCATGGCGGCGTCGTTGACGAGAGTGATGGTGAAGACGTCGCCGACCTTGCCGCGTAGGACCGGGCCTGGGACGGTGCCGCCGAACGTCCACATGCGCTGGCGCACGCCTGGGGCGACCTCCAGTTCCTGTTCGGTGGCGTGCAGTTCGAGACGGTGCTCCTTGCCTCCTGGGGCGGGGGCAAGGGCGGCGTTATAGGGGCGCCAGTTCGGCGACATGGGGGCCGACAGGTCGAGCGGTCCGGATGACATCGCGTGGGAACCGCTCGTCCCGTGATGGTCGCCCGTCGCGTGAGCGCCGTCCGTCACGTTGATCCGCATCGTCATGCCGGCGGCGCGGTGGCCGGCGACGGTGCACCAGCCGTCGACGGCGCTCTTCAGCGGGGGCAGGGTCAGGGTCGCGGTCCGGCCCGCCGCGAGCTTGGGCGTGGCCTGCCCGGACGCAAGGCGCAGGTCGTGGGGCTGGGCGTCCTTGTTCGTGACGCGCAGGACGAGCCGGGTGCCGGGGGCGGCGTCGATCGTCCCGGGGCGGATGCGCATGTCGGCGAGCGTCACGTCCACGACGCGGGCGCCGGACGCGGGGACCGCCCGTGTGTCGGTGCTGTGCCCGGCAGGGCCGCCGTGCGCGGTGACGCCGACGGCGAGCGCGGTGAGCAGGACGCCCGCGCTGATGCCCGCGACCGCCGGGGACGGGCGGTGCGAGCGCAGGACGGACGCGGCGGCCGGCACGACGAAGGCGGCCAGCGCGGCGACGACGGCGGCCCAAGCGGCACGGACCGTCCAGGCGGGGACCGGGAGAACGAGCAGCGGCACGGCCGCGTTGACCACCGCCACGCGGACCGGCCAGGCGCGCTCGATCAGGGCGGCGTTGGCCTTGAGGGCGGCGGGGCCGCCGCCCAGCACCACGGGGAGCAGGAACGTGAGGGCGCCCAGGAGCGTCTGGCCGACGAAGCCCACCAGGACGAGGGGCAGCAGCCCGTCCAGGCTCTGCCGGGCCGCGTCCGCGACCAGGGTCACGACGAACCAGGCCGTCCCGGCGGCGAGCATCCAGGACGCGGCGTTGTGCGGATGCCGCCGCCGCAGGGTCTGCACGAAGGGGACGAGGGAGAGC
The DNA here is from genome assembly GCF_040492135.1 of Actinomadura sp. NPDC000600. Taxonomy (NCBI): domain Bacteria; kingdom Bacillati; phylum Actinomycetota; class Actinomycetes; order Streptosporangiales; family Thermomonosporaceae; genus Actinomadura; species Actinomadura sp. NPDC000600. The sequence continues at coordinate 134,815 of NZ_JBEUPD010000005.1, read as the reverse complement.
GCGGCGGCGAGCGCGTAGAGGACGAGACCGGCAGCGGCGAGCCACCGCAGTTCGACGAGGAGTCCGGTCACGGCGGCGGCCAGGCCGGGGACGGCGGCGCGCAGCGACCAGCGGGCGATCCGTTCGGTGCCGTCCTGGATCCGCGTGCGCAGGACGGTCGGCCACAGCGTGAACAGCGTGCCGAGGACCGACAGGCCGACCCAGCCGAGCAGGTTCACGTGAGCGTGGGCGTCCCGCGCGGACGCGGCGTGCCCGGACGCCATCAGCCCGCCCAGCGTGCCCCCGGCGACCAGCGCTGCGCCGGCCCACACGTACCAGGTGACGACGTGCGCGAACCTCCCGGTCAGGGCGCGCCGCCCGCGCAGCGCCAGCACCGCGACGTGCGCGGCGACGACGCCCACCACGACCGCCGCGCCGCCGACGGCGACCGCCGGGACTCCCCCGGACACCCCGCAGAGGACGGCGACGATTCCCGCGTTCAGGACCGCCAGCCGCGTGAACGGCCACCAGCGCGCAGGCGGCGGAACGCGCAGGAGCGCGGCGGCGAAATGCTCCGTCCACGTGACGATGGCGTTGGTGACGGCGCCGAGCAGGAACACGTGGATCAGCAGCCAGTGCGGTGCGGGCAGCTCTCCGTGGAGCAGGGCCGCCACGACGGTCAGCGCGAGCCACGCGAGGACGGCGCCGTTCGCGACGGCGTGTCCGGCGGCGCGGGCCGGACGGGACGGCGCCGACTTCGGCCGCACACCGATGGACGTCAAGGCGTTTCCCTTCGCTGCAGGCGGGCCGCGGCCACGGCGCAGCCGCCGAAGAGCAGGAGCGACACCTCGCCGAGGACGCCTCCCGCCGTCCGCAGGCCCGGGACGCCCGAGAGGTCGCCCGCGAGCCGCAGGAGGAGGGACGCGTGGAGCAGGGCGAGGGGCGCGTAGAGGACGGGGTGGAACGGCAGGCGCACCCGGAGCACGGCGGGCAGGATCACCGGGGCGTGCCCGAAGACCATCGACATCACGAAGCCGAGGAACACGGCGTGCAGGGCGGCGTCGTACGGCCCGCCGCCGTCCGGCCGTCCGGCGGCGAGCCAGATCGAACCGGCCACGGCGAGCCAGACATATCCGGCGAGGAGGCAGGCGGCGGCGTAGCGCGGCAGGCCCGGCATGCGGACGGTCCGGCGGGCGACGTCGCGGACGGCGAGCAGGCCGGCGAGCGCGGCCATGCCGAGGCCGGTGAGGCGCCATCCCGCGTCCGGCCAGGGGACGGAGGCGGCGGCGCCCGCCAGGACGAGGGCCGCCGCGAGGACCGGTCCGGCGGTGGCGCGGCGGCCGGCGAACGCGATCCGGGCGAGTTCGAGCCGCTCCCCCGCGATCGTGAGGACCAGGAACGCGGCGAGCCACGGGACGATCTCGATGACCGTCCGGCCGCCGATCCACAGCAGGCCGCCCGCGTACCAGGCGACGGCGCCCGCCGTCTGGACGAGCAGGTCGGGCCCGGTGCGGCGGCCGGTCAGGACCGCGATGTAGACGGCGACGAGCCAGCCGCCCGCGGCGGTGAGCAGGAGCCGCCCGGGCCGGTCGAGCCCGGCGGCGGTGGCGAGGGCGCCGGCTCCGGCGAGCGCGGGGGCGGCGTAGGCCCAGGGGCTTGCGAGGGCGACGGCGCGTTCCAGGGAGATCAGCGTGCCGAGGAAGCCGAGCGCCATCAGCGGGCCGTGCCCGGCGGCGAACCCGGCTCGCGGGAGCGGGACGTCTAGCCCCAGTAGAACGAGGGCGCCCCAGAGGGCGGCGACGAGGGAGAGCAGCGCCCCGGCGAGCATCGGGAGGCGGCGCACCGCGAGTCCGCGCCCCGCCCCGGCTCGCACGGCGGCTCCCGCCCGCGTCCCGGCCACCCCGCCCGCCTGTTTCTCCATGACAGAAGTATAAATACATATAGTGTTGTGAAAAACAGATGCAGGAGGAGTGCTCATGACCACATCGACCGCCCACCCGCAGCAGGACACCGTCCAGGCGATCCGCGACCACCACGAGCGGCTCGGCCGGACCATGGCCGACCACGCCCTCACGATCACCCGCGCGGCCGACCAGCTGGCCGCCCCCCATGACCGGCGCGACGCGCTCGCCGCGTTCTGCGAGGAGGAGGTCCTCCCGCACGCCGACGCCGAGGAGAAGACCCTCTACCGGGCCGCGGAGGACCTCCCAGAAGCGCGGCTGCTGCTGCGCGCGATGCTGGCCGAGCACGCCGTCCTGCGTGAGCGGGTAGCCGAACTGCGGGCGGCGCGGACGCCCGGCGAGGCGGTCGGCGCGGCGGCGGCGCTCAACGCGCTGTTCCAGTCGCACCTGGCGAAGGAGAACGACCTGATCCTGCCCGCGCTCGTGGACGCGGGCGTCGACCTCGCCGGGCTGCTCGCCGGCATGCGGGAGGTCCTCGGCGGCCCCGCGAAGGGCGCGGGCTGCACCTGCGGCGGCCACGACGACCCCGGCACGCCCGGCGCGACCGCCGAGGTGACCGGCGGGGAGCTGGACGTGCGGACCCTCGTCCCCGCCCAGCGGCACGCGCAGATCTTCGAGGCGTTCGGCGCGCTCGCGGCCGGGACGGCGTTCGTCCTCGTCAACGACCACGACCCGAAGCCGCTGTACTACCAGTTCGCCGCCGAGCACCCCGGCGAGTTCACCTGGGAGTACGAGGAGGCCGGGCCCGAGGTGTGGCGCGTCCGCATCGGCCGCCCCTGACCCGGCGGAACCCGCCTGGCGGCCGCGGCGCGGTGGCCGCCAGGCGTTCCGGCTGTTCAGGCGTTCCGGCCGTCAGGCGTCGGGGGCTTCGGAGTCGGTCTCGGTGCGGCTGAGGTGGGCCAGGCACAGGTGCGGCTCGACGAACGGTTCGAGCCGGTCGGCGGCCAGCGGCGCCCGCATCTCGGCGAGCGCGCCCTGGATCAGGCCGAGGTGCAGCGGGCAGACGATCTTCCGGTCGCTTTCGGCGATCTCCAGGAAGGGGCAGTGGACGAGCCGGAGCACGAGGTCGTCCCCGGCCTGCGAGTCGAAGCCGATGCCGTTCAGGAAGTCGGTCAGCCGGTCGAGCGCCTCGTCCGGCCCGACCTTCTGGAACGGCTCGGGCGGCTCGGCGAGGTAGCGCCCCCAGGCGCGCCCGGCCTCGGCCGCCGCGCCGGACGGGTCGTCCATGGTCCCGGCGACGAGGCTGGTGAGGATCTGCGCGAGCAGCCGGTAGCTGCGCACGCCCTCGCCGTCGTCGCCGCGCACCGCCCGGTAGAGCGCGCGGGGACGGCCCGGCCGCCCGCCCTCCGCGGGCCGCTCGGCGGCGCGCTCGGCGAGGCCGGCGCCGACCAGGCCGTCCAGGTGGAGGCGGACGGTGTTCGGGTGCAGCCCGGTGCGTTCGGCGGCCTCCCGGACACCGAGAGGGCCGAACGCGCGCAGGACCTCCAGGACGGCGGACCGGCTGGCGCCGAGCGGAGCGCCCGGCGCGCCGTCCACCAGCTCACGTTCACCCATTCCGCCATTTTATACAAGCGGAGTGGTAAAAACCATCAGGAGGGGTCGTAGGCCAGGTTGGGGGCCAGCCAGCGCTCGACCTCCGCGACCGGAAGGCCGCAGCGGCCGGCGTAGTCCTCGATCTGGTCCTTGCCGACGCGCCCGACGGTGAAGTAGCGCGACGCCGGGTGGGCGAAGATGAGCCCGCTGACGCTGGCGGCCGGGGCCATCGCGTAGGACTCGGTGAGCTTCATCCCCAGGCGGCTCGCGTCCAGCAGGTCGAACAGGGTCTGCTTGAGGCTGTGGTCGGGGCTCGCCGGGTACCCGAGGGCGGGGCGGATGCCGCGGAACCGCTCGGCGTGCAGGTCCTCCAGGGCGGGGTCGGCGTCCGGCTCGAACCAGGCGCGGCGGGCCTCCAGGTGGACGTACTCGGCGAACGCCTCGGCGAGCCGGTCCGCGAGCGCCTTCACCATGATCGACTTGTAGTCGTCGTTCTCCTGCTCGAACTTCGCGGCGAGGTCCTCGGCGCCGAGGATCGTCACCGCGAAGCCGCCGAGGTGGTCGCCGGACGGGGCGACGTAGTCGGCCAGGCAGCGGTTGGGGCGGCCCTCCGGCTTCGACGTCTGCTGGCGCAGCATCGGGAAGCGCGCCACGCCGGGCAGGATGATGTCGTCGCCCTCGGAGTGCGCGGGCCAGAAGCCGTAGGCGCCGTGCGCCTCGAACGCGCCGTCGGCGATGATCTGGTCGAGCAGTTCGTTGCCCTCGTCGAACAGCTCGCGCGCGACGGGCTGGTCGAGGATCGCCGGGTACTTGCCCTTCAGCTCCCAGGCCAGGAAGAAGAACTGCCAGTCGATCATCTCGCGGATCGCGGCGATCTCCGGCCGGACGATCCGCACCCCGGTGAAGTCGGGCGTCGGCAGGTCGCCGAAGTCGACCCGCTCGCGGTTCTCGCGGGCCTGCTCGACGGTGAGCAGCGGGCGGCGCTGCTTGTTCTCGTGCTGCTCGCGGAGCCGGGCCTGCTCCTCGCGGTTGGCGGCGTCCAGCGTCGCGGCGCGCCCGTCGTCGAGCAGGTCGGAGACGACGCCGACGACGCGGGAGGCGTCCAGGACGTGGACGGTCGTCGCGTCGTAGGCGGGGGCGATCTTCACGGCGGTGTGCTGCCGGGACGTGGTGGCGCCGCCGATCAGCAGCGGCAGCTTCATGTCGCGGCGCTGCATCTCCGCGGCGACCGAGACCATCTCGTCCAGCGACGGGGTGATGAGCCCGGACAGCCCGATCGCGTCGGCGTTCTCCTGGATCGCGGTCTCGAGGATCTTGGCCGCGGGGACCATGACGCCGAGGTCGATGACGTCGTAGTTGTTGCAGCCGAGGACGACGCCGACGATGTTCTTGCCGATGTCGTGCACGTCGCCCTTGACCGTCGCGAGGACGATCTTGCCCTGGCCGCGGTCGCTGTGCACGCGGCCGGCGGCGAGCGCCTCCTGCTTCTCCTTCTCCATGAAGGGCTCCAGGTAGGCGACCGACCGCTTCATCACACGGGCGCTCTTGACCACCTGGGGGAGGAACATCTTGCCGGACCCGAACAGGTCGCCGACGACCTTCATGCCGTCCATCAGCGGGCCCTCGATGACGTCGAGGGGGCGTTCGGCCTGCTGCCGGGCCTCCTCGGTGTCGTCCTCGATGTAGTCGATGATGCCGTGCACGAGGGCGTGGGAGAGGCGCTCGGCGACCGGCGCGTTCCGCCAGGACAGGTCGACCTCGCGCTTGGTGCTCTCGCCCTTGACGTTCTCGGCGAACGACACGAGCCGGTCGGTGGCGTCGGGGCGCCGGTCGAACAGCACGTCCTCCACCATTTCGAGCAGGTCGGCGGGGATGTCCTCGTAGACGGCGAGCTGCCCGGCGTTGACGATGCCCATGTCGAGGCCCGCCCGGACGGCGTGGAACAGGAACGCCGAGTGCATCGCCTCGCGGACGACGTCGTTGCCCCGGAAGGAGAACGACAGGTTGGAGATGCCGCCGCTGGTGCGGGCGCCCGGGCAGCGCTCCTTGATGAGGGGCAGCGCGTCGATGAACGCCTTGGCGTAGCCGTTGTGCTCCTCGATGCCGGTCGCGACGGCGAGGACGTTCGGGTCGAAGATGATGTCCTCGGCCGGGAACCCGACCTCCTGCGTGAGCAGGTCGTAGGCGCGGCCGCAGATCTCCACCTTGCGCTCGGTGGTGTCGGCCTGGCCCCGCTCGTCGAAGGCCATGACCACGACGCCGGCGCCGAAGTCGCGGATGCGGCGGGCCTGCTCCAGGAACGGGCCCTCGCCCTCCTTGAGGCTGATGGAGTTGACGACGCCCTTGCCCTGGACGGTCTTCAGCCCCGCCTCCAGCACGCTCCAGCGCGAGCTGTCGACCATGATCGGGATGCGGGCGACCTCGGGCTCGGTGGCGATGAGGTTGAGGAACGTCGTCATCTCCCGCTCGCTGTCGAGCAGGTCGGCGTCCATGTTGACGTCGAGCAGGTTCGCGCCGCCGCGCACCTGCTCGAGCGCCACGTCCACGGCGGCCTGGTGGTCGCCCGCCTCGATGAGCTTGCGGAACTTCTTGGAGCCGGTGACGTTGGTGCGCTCACCGATCATGACGAAGCCGGTGTCGGCGCCGATCGCGAACGGCTCCAGGCCGCTGAACCGGCTCGCCGCGCCGGGCCTGGCGACCTCGCGCGGCCCCATCCCCCGCACCGCCTCGGCGATCTTGGCGATGTGGTCGGGGCCCGTCCCGCAGCAGCCGCCGACGACGTTGACCATGCCGGACGCGGCGAACTCGCCGACCTTGGCGGCCGTCTCCTCCGGCGTCTCGTCGTAGCCGCCGAAGGCGTTCGGCAGGCCCGCGTTCGGGTGGCTGGCGGTGTAGGTGCCGGCGAGGCGCGCCAGCTCCTCCACGTGCGGGCGCATCTCGTCGGCGCCGAGGGAGCAGTTCACGCCCACGACCAGCGGCTCGGCGTGCTCGATCGAGCGCCAGAACGCCTCCACCGTCTGCCCGGACAGCGTCCGGCCGGACAGGTCGACGATGGTCACCGAGATCCACAGCGGCAGGTGCGGGGCGACCTCGCGGGCGGCGGCGATCGCGGCCTTCGCGTTCAGCGTGTCGAAGATCGTCTCGATCAGCAGCAGGTCGACCCCGCCCTCGGCGAGCCCGGCGATCTGCTCGGCGTAGGCGGCCTTGACCTGGTCGAACGTGACGGCGCGGTAGGCCGGGTCCTCGACCCGCGGGGACAGCGAGAGCGTGACGTTCAGCGGGCCGATCGAGCCGGCGACGTACCGCCCGCCGAACTCGTCGGCGGCCTGCCGGGCCAGCCGTGCGCCCTGCACGTTCATCTCCCGGACCAGGCCTTCGAGGCCGTAGTCGGCCTGCCCGATGCTGGTCGCGGTGAAGGTGTTGGTGGTCGTGATGTCGGCGCCCGCCCGCAGGTACTGCCGGTGGACGTCCAGGATCACGTCGGGCCGGGTCAGGTTCAGCAGGTCGGGGTCGCCGGTGACGTCCTTCGGGTGGTCGTCGCCGATGCGGTCGCCGCGGTAGTCGCCGGGGGTCAGTCCCGCACCCTGGAGCATCGTGCCCCAGGCGCCGTCCAGCACCGCGATCCGCTGCTCAAGGAGTTCACGCAATGGAGTTCGAGTCATGTCTTTTCGAGCACCTCCCATGGAATCTGGGAGGCGCCCTTGCGGAATCAGGTGTGTCCCGGGCCGAGCGTGGCGGGCTCTCGCCCGTTGCAGCGCCTCTCGGCCCGGTACCGAGGTTACATTCCGAGGGGCCGGTGTGTCAGGCGCGGCCCGGGTTGCGGGCAGGATGAGGTGATGCACGCACGACCGATCTCGCCGTCTCTGGTGGTCGAGGAGCTGGCCGACCGGATCGCCGCTTCGAAGGCCGGTTCCTGGTCGCGGGTGGCGATCGACGGTGCGCCGCCCGCCGCGCCCTCGGACCTGGCCGACGCGCTCGTCTCGCCGCTGCGCGCTCTGGGGCGCGACGTCGTGCGGGTGTCGGCGCGCGACTTCCTGCGCCCGGCGTCGCTGCGCTACGAGCACGGACGGGACGATCCGGACGTCTTCTACGACGAGTGGCTCGACGTGGGCGGGCTCGTCCGGGAGGTGCTGGGGCCCCTGGAGCCGTCCGGCACGGGAAGGGTCCTGCCGAGCCTGTGGGACGCGGCGCTCGACCGGGCGACGAGGGCGGACTATGTGCGCGTCCGGCCCGGCGGAGTCCTCCTCCTGGACGGTTCGCTGCTGCTCGGCCGGGGGCTGCCGTTCGAGCTGACCGTCCACCTGACGCTGTCGCCCGGCGCGCTGGCCCGCCGCACCCCCGGCGACGAGGCGTGGACGCTGCCCGCCTACGCGCGCTACGACACCGAGGTCCAGCCCGTGCGCGCCGCCGACGTCGCCCTGAAGATGGACGACCCGGGACATCCGGCGCTGATCACGGCCGCCTGACCACCGACACTCAGGGCCGCCATTCCTCCTGGTAGGCGGGGTGGTGGGCATAGGCCAGCGCGAGGAGGCGCAGGACGTTCTCCCGGACGGACTGGGCCGCGTCCAGCTCGGGGGTGCGGTGGCCCTGGCCGAGGATCCAGGCCTGCTTCTCGTACTCGTCGACGATCTGGCGCTTGGCGGCCGCCTCGGCGAGCGCGCGGGACGGGGCGTGGCGGGCGATGTGCTCGGCGTACGCGTCGTTCTCCGCCGTCGCGACGTAGGCGGGATCGTCCGTGTCGGTGCTGACCGTCCCGGAGGGGGACGCCTTCCAGGGGGAACCGGAGCAGGCGCGGGCGATCTGCTCGTCCCGGTCCAGCCGGGCGCGGAGGAACTCCACCAAATCCATAGGGCCATCCTGCCCCCTGCGGAGCGGGATGGCCCTACGGGATCGCCTTACGGGAAGGCCCTCCGGTGCGCGGTCAGGCGGCGCAGTTGCCGGTGACCGGCTTGCCGGCGAACCGGTCGGCGAGGAACGTCATCGCGTCGGGCTCGCTCCAGAGCATGCCGGTGGCGTGCTCGGCGAAGGTGTAGGTCTTCCAGGTGACGTTGGCACCCTTCGCGCACCACGCCTTGTGGAGGGTGTCGGCCTGCCCGGCCGGGATGATCTCGTCGTAGACGGCCTGCGTCTGGAGCACCGGGGCGCTCGGGGCGGTGGAGCCGAGCCTGTTGGCGTCCAGGCGCCGCCGCCACTCGGGCGTGGCCAGCGGGTCGCTGGTCGTGAAGTCGCTGATGTGCTTGAACGCGGTCTGGACGACCGTGAGGGGCCCGTCGAAGCTGACCAGGCAGATGTCCTTGGCCTTGGCCAGCAGCGCGCGGCCCTCGTCGTTGAGGTACTTCTCCAGGTCGAGCTCGGGGTAGGCGGCGTCGTAGCCGACGGCGGCCATGAACATGAGCGCGATGAACGGGGAGCCGTCCAGGCCCTTGGCGACGGCCTGCAGGTCCGCCGGGACGCCGCCCGCGAACACGCCCTTGATCGTCAGGTCGGGGGCGTAGGTCTTCGCCAGCTCCGCCGCCCAGCCGGCGGTGGTGCCGCCCTGCGAGTAGCCCCAGATGCCGACCGGCGAGCCGCCGAGGCCCGCGTCCGGGAGGCGCCGCGCGGCGCGGGCGACGTCCAGCAGGGCCCGCCCCTGGGAGGTGCCGACCTCGTAGGTGTGCTGGCCGGGGGTGCCGAGGCCCTCCATGTCGGTGACGGCGACGGCCCACCCGCGGCTGAGCGCGTCGGCGATGAACAGCTCCTCGTAGTCCATGCCCTGGGTGAGGGTGTAGGACGGGGCGCAGGCGTCGCCGAGCCCGCGCGTCCCGACGCCGTACGCGACGAGCGGCCGCTCGCCCTGGCCCGTCCACTCCTTGGTGGGGACGAGGACCATGCCCGACACGGCGTTGGCCTGCCCCTCCCCCGTCTGCGACCGGTACAGCACCTGCCAGGACTTGACGCCCTCGTACGGCGAACGGCTGATCGGGTCGACGGTGAACACTGCGGGACGCGACCGGATGACGTCACCGGGCGCGCCCGCCGGGAGCGGGGAAGGCGGCTGGTAGAACGGGTCCTCGGCCGGAGGCGCGGGAGCCTGCGGCGCCGCGGCGGCGGTGCCCTGCAGGGCGGCCGCCGTCATGGCGAGGCCGACGCACGACGCCACGGCGGCGCGCACGACCCGGCGGACGGTGTTGGACATGGCGGGTAACCCTTCGACATGGCGGCGAGACGCCCCTGCCGTCGGCATGACGGCCACCTGACCGTAACGTAATTAGACACTTACTCCAATGTCGCCGGGGGAGCATCCTCGGCGCCGGTTTTGTGCGTGGCTGACAAAGTGCGGCCCTTCCAGGCGCCGCCCTGCCCGGCGCGGTGCCGGCGCGCGGAGTCGAGCGTCATCGCCGCGTACAGCAGTGCCACGAGCGGCAGAGCCGGAGCGCGCGCGGGCGACAGGCCGTAGAAGCGCAGCATCGGCACGTAGGTGGCCGCCATGAGGGCCCAGGCGATGGCTCCCGCCGCGAGGGCGAGCCCGCCGGGGCCGGACGGTCCGGCGGCCAGTCCCGCGACCGTCGCGGCGGGCGGGACGGCGTAGAGGAGCAGCAGGCCGGCGACGGTCCCGGCGAGCAGGACGGGCGAGTAGCGCAGCTGGTGGTAGGCGCTGCGGGCGATCATCGCCCAGAGGTCGGCGAGGCGGGGGTAGGGGCGGCGGCTGGCGACGTCGCGGCCGAGGTCGAGGCGGCAGCGCCCGCCCGCGCGCTTGACCAGCCGTCCCAGCGCCACGTCGTCGATCAGCGCGTCGTGGATCCGGGCGAGGCCGCCCGCCCGCTCCAGGACGGCGCGGCGCACGAGCATGCAGCCGCCCGCGGCGGCGGCCGTGCGCGCCCCGTCGCGGCCGACGCGGCGGAACGGGTAGAGCTGGGCGAAGAAGTACACGAAGGCGGGGACGACCACCCGTTCCCAGCCCGTGCGGGTGCTGAGCGTGGCCATCTGCGAGAGCAGGTCACGGCGTCCTGCCTCGGCGGCGCGGACGAGCCTCTCCACGGTGCCGGGGGCGTGGGCGATGTCGGCGTCGGTGAAGAGGAGGAAGTCGGGTTCGCCCGCCGCCCGGACGCCCTCCGCCATCGCCCAGACCTTGCCCGCCCATCCCTGCGGGCGCTCCCTCGCGGGCACGATCGTCAGGGCCGGGTCGCCGCCCGCCAGAGAGGCGGCCGTCTCGGCGGTGCCGTCGCCGCTCCCGTCGTCGACCAGGACCACGCGGAACGCGCCCGGGTAACGCTGGGCGAGCAGCGTCGGCAGGGTCTCCGGGAGGACGGCGGCCTCGTCGCGCGCCGGGACCACGGCCACGACCTCGGGCCACGGGTCCGGCTCCGGCGCCTCGGGCAGGCCCGGTCCCGTCCGCCAGAAGCCGCCGTGCGCGAACGCCAGGTACAGCCATCCGGCCAGCGCCGCCAACGCCAGGGCGCCCACGACCATCACGTTCCGCAGCCTCGCACCGCGCCGGCGCCCCGTCCACCAACGGCGTCCCGACGGCGTGCCGGACCTGGCGCTAAAGTCACGCGGATGGACGACGTCCTGTGGAAGGCCGCCGGCAAGCTGCGCGGATCCGTCGACGCGGCGCAGTACAAGGACTTCGTCCTCGGGCTCGTCCTCCTCAAGTACGTGTCCGACTCGTCCGGCGACGGGGCCTTCCGGGTACCGGCCGGGGCGCGCTGGGCGGACCTCTCCCCCGCGTCCGAGAGGCTCGGGGAGCGGATCGACGCGGCGATGAGCGCCGTCATGCGGGCCAACCCGTCGCTGGACGGCGTGCTCCCGCAGATCTTCGCCCGGGTCGACCAGCGGCGCCTCGGCGAGCTGGTCGAGCTCATCGGCCAGGTGCGGTTCGGGGGGCGGCCCGCCCGGGACGTGCTCGGCGAGGTCTACGAGTACTTCCTCGAGCGGTTCGCGCGGGCCGAGGGCAAGCGCGGCGGCGAGTTCTACACGCCGGCGGGTGTGGTCAGGCTGCTGGTGGAGGTCCTGGAGCCGTTCCGGGGACGGGTGTACGACCCGTGCTGCGGTTCCGGCGGCATGTTCGTGCAGGCGGAGCGGTTCGTCCTGAGCCACCGGGGCCGGCTGGGCGACATCGCGGTCCACGGGCAGGAGGCGAACGAGCGGACGTGGCGGCTGGCCAGGATGAACCTGGCGATCCACGAGATCGCGGGCGACGTCCGGTGCGCCGACACGTTCTACGAGGACGCCCATCCCGGGCTCGCCGCCGACCACGTCCTCGCCAACCCGCCGTTCAACATGTCGGACTGGTACCGCGACCCCAGCGACGCGCGCTGGCGGTACGGCGTCCCGCCGGCGGGGAACGCCAACTTCGCCTGGATCCAGCACATCGTGGCCAAGCTCGGGCCGCGGGGCCGTGCGGGCGTCGTGATGGCGAACGGCTCGATGTCGTCCCGGCACTCGGGCGAGGGCGAGATCCGCGCGGCGCTGGTGGAGGCCGATCTCGTCTCGTGCGTCGTCGCGCTGCCGGACCGGCTGTTCCGCAGCACCCAGATCCCCGCCTGCCTCTGGTTCCTCGACAAGAGCAAAAGCGCGCCTGGCGAGGTGCTGTTCGTCGACGCCCGGGACATGGGGACGCTGGTCGACCGCACGGAGCGGATCCTCACCGACGCCGACATCGCCCGGATCGCCGGCGCGTACCGGGCCTGGCGCGGCCACGACCACGCGGACGTCCCCGGCTTCTGCCACGCGGCGGGGCTGGACGAGATCAGGGCGCACGACCACGTCCTCACGCCGGGGCGCTACGTCGGCGCCGCCGAGGCGGACCGCGGCGACGAGCCCGCGGCCGACCGGGTGGAGCGGCTCACCAAGGAGCTCTTCACGCACTTCGAGGAGTCTGCGCGCCTCGACCTGGTCGTCCGGGACGAGCTGGGGCGCCTCCGCGACCGGCGGTCCGATGGCTGACGTGGCGCTGGGGGAGCTCGTCACGTTCTCCAACGGCCGGTCGCACCCCGCCGCGGGCACCTGCTACCGGACGTTCGGCGCCAACGGCGTCATCGGGACGTCCGGCCGGTTCAACGCCGGGCCCGGCTCCACCGTCGTCGGGCGCGTCGGGACCTACTGCGGGGCCGTCCACTACAGCCCTGAGCGGTGCTGGGTCACCGACAACGCCATCATCGCCACGGCGAAGGACGGGGTGAACCCCCGCTACGTCTACTACCTGCTCAAGCGGCTCGGCCTGAACCGGTACCGCATCGGCTCGGGGCAGCCGCTGCTCACCCACGCGATCCTGAACGGCCTCACCGTCCGGCGGCCGAGCCGGGCGGAGCAGGACGCGGCGGCGTCCGTCCTCGGCGCCCTCGACGACAAGATCGCGGTGAACGGGCGCATCGCGGCCTGCGGGGACGCGCTGGTCCGCGCCCGCTACGACGTGGCGGCGGCCGCGGCCGAATCCGCCGTGCCGATCGGCGAACTCGGGGAACTGGTGCGCCGCCACGCGCCGCCGCACCGGATCGGGCGGGACGAGAACTACATCGCGCTGGAGCACATGCCGAAGCGGCACATGTGGCTCTCGACCTGGACCGACGCGTCCGGCGTCACCAGCGCGAAACGGCGCTTCGAGGCCGGCGACGTCCTGTTCGGCAAGCTCAGGCCCGTCTTCCACAAGGTGGGGCTCGCCTTCGTGGACGGCGTCGCGTCGACCGACATCCTCGTGGTCCGCCCGAAGGGCGACGCCCGCCGGGGCTGGCTCCTCGCCGCCCTGGCCAGCGACGAGGTCGTGGCGCACGCCTGCGCCGTCGGCGACGGCACGCGCATGCCCCGCGCCAGGTGGCAGGACATCGCGGCCTTCCCGGTCCCCTGGCCCGGCGACGGCCCCGCGCGCGCGTTCGGCCGCCTCGCCGGTGCGCTGGCCAAGCGGGCGGAGGCCGCCGCTTCGGAGAGCGCGACCCTCGCGAACCTCCGCGACACCCTGCTGCCAGAACTGATCGCCTGAAGGCGCGGGCCGCCTCGACCTCACCCTGGCGCCGCTGATCTCCGTCTGGGGCCGCAGGCCCGGCGGCTGACGCCGGGCGGGTTTTCAGACCGCCCCGGGCTCCCTGACTGGGCAGGTAAGAAGCCGCCTGTGGCGGATCATGGACGGGGCGTGACGCGTCCCAGGGTGCGGCAAGGCCCTTGCACGCGCGCAAGCGTTGGTGACTGCCCCTCGGGGCTGCGTAAGAGTGTGTGTTGTTTCACTTCCACGTCCGACATCGACTTGGCCGAAGAGCACATGTTCGCTTACAGCCCGACACGGAGACGTGAAACCAACGCCGCCATGAACGCATCAGACACATGGTCAGGGCCCCTTCTGGTGCCCGCTCCCGCTCCCTCGCTGGAGGTCGGGATCCCGTCCGCCTGGAACAACAACGGCAAATCGTCAGGGCGCCTCATCGGCGAGATCGACCTCGCCGCCACGCCGCCCGCCGTGCGGCTCGGCCGCTCCTACGTCCGCGAGCTCGTCGGCCAGCACTTCGGCGCCGACCGGTCCGAGCTCGGCGACCTGGAACTGCTGACCAGTGAGGCGATGACCAACTCGGTGCTGCACGCGCGGCCCCGCCGGGACGGGACGATCACGGTGTCGGTCCTGCACGTCGACCGGTACGTCCGGGTCGAGGTCACCGACGGCGGCGCCGCCTCCCCGGGGCAGCCGCGCCCGGTGGACGAGGCGCTGCCCGCGGGCGGGCGCGGGATGACCCTGATGAAGGCGCTCGCGACCGACTACGGCACCTGCCGCGGCCGGAACGGGACCTCCGTGTTCTGGTTCGGCATCGGCGTCCGGGACGGATGGCGGCTGCCGTGACCCCGGGGGCGGCGCTGCGACCGGCCGGCTGGACCGAACCGTCCCCTCCGGGGGGCGGGATCCGGCTCAGCACGTCGTCCGCCAGCGTCGCCCGGATGTGCAACTACCTCCTCGGCGGCAAGGACAACTACGCCGCGGACCGCGCGTCCGCCGAGCGTGCCCTGCGCAGCTGCCCGGTGGTGCTGCGGCTCGTCCAGGCGAACAGGGGCTTCCTGGACCAAGCCGCCGCACTGCTCGCCGGGGAGGCCGGGCTCCGGCAGTTCGTCGACGTCGGCTGCGGGCTGCCCGCCGCCGAGAACCTCGGCGACCTCGTCCGGCGGGCCGACCCGGCCTGCCGGGTCGCCTACGTCGACAACGACGCGATGGTCCTCGCGCATGCGCGGGCCCTGCTCGCCGTGGACGACGGCACCGGCGCCTTCGCCGGGGACGTCCGCGCCCCGGCCGCGCTGCTCGCCGACCCCGGGCTGCGGCGTCTGATCGACCTCTCCGAGCCCGTCGCGGTTTTCCTGCTCGGCGTCCTGGACTTCGTCGCCGACGAGGACGACCCGGCCGGCATCGTCGCCGCGCTGGCGGCGGGCCTCCCCCCGGGCAGCCACGTGGTGATCAGCCACGCCGTGCGGTCGCCCGAGCTGGACGCGGTCTCCGGGCCGCGTGAGGGCGTCGACACGCCGTTCCGGCCGAGGAGCGAGGACGAGATCGCCCGCATCTGCGGGAGCCTGCGGATGCTCGCCCCCTATCCGGCCCGGCTCACGGCGCCCACCTCGCTGCGCGATCCGCGCCCGCTGCCGCTCGTCGGCTGCGTCGGGCGCGTCCCGGGGTGACGGTCCGGATGCCCTCCGCGGTTCTCACGGGAAACGCTGTCCGGGCGCGGGACGAGGCCCTCGCCTGGACCGGTTACAGGACGGACATATCTGCCGATCGCCCGCCCCGGCCGCGCGGCGCTTCGCTACGATCGAAGCGCCAGCAACTGCCACATCTAGGGCGAGTGATGACAGCGGACGGCGAGCCGAAGTCTCTCTCCGACATCACCAAGGACATGGGGCTGAACATGTCCGACGTTGCGGCCTTCTCCGGACTCGACGAAAGCACGATCTTCCGGTTGTGGGACAACGTCGAATGGCTCGACCGGATCAGCGGCCGGTCGCTGCAGAGCCTCATGTCGTCCGTTCCGGGAATCGCCGAGTACTCCATGGCGCACGCCCTCCGCAAAAGGCGCGACGGGCTCGTCGCCGACCTGCACGGCGAGGGCCTCAACGTCAACCTCGACGCCCTGGAGAGATCGCCCGTCGCGCAGCCGCACCTGCTGAACGCGCTGGAGGCCGGGCTGCACATCATGCGCGGCCAGGCGACGCAGAAGACGTCGTCGTTCATCGCCCGCTTCTGGGGGCGCGAGCAGGACACCGCGCTGGAGGCGCTCTACTCCACCACGGCCGGCGAGGGCCTTCTGGACGACCCGCGGAAGCTGTACGACTCGTCCATCGACCTGGCCCCCCGGCTGAACCGCAAGACCTACTCGTTCCACTCGATCCTCGCGCTCAACATCCTCACGCACCAGGTCAGCAAGGTGACCGGGGAGCTGGAGGCCGACCTCGGGTTCGAGGTGCCCGGACGGCAGGCCGCGTTCATGATGCGCGGCGTCGTGATGGGCTCCCTGATCAGCTCGAACGACTTCGAGCTTGCCGAGCGCTACCGCAAGGAGCTCGACGCGGCGCCGGTCTATGCGGCGCTGGAGGAATGGTCGTTCCCGACCTACACCAGGGACGGCCGGATCAGCAGCGACTTCACCCTTCCGAGCTCCCTGTCGCTGCGCAACACGGCCGTCGAGGTGCTCCGCGAGATCGCCGTCTACAACGACGCCTACGTCTACTACCTGGCGTCGACGTACATCCCGCTGGCGGTGAAGCGCGACCCGGCGTTCGGCGGGAAGCTCCCCGAGCTGATCCAGGCACTGGAGCTGCGCGGGGCCGACTGCCGGGACAGAAGGATCAGACAGACCTGCGAAAAGCTGGTGCGGCGGCTCAAGGGCCTCGCCTGAACCAGGCCTTGGAGAATGGGGAGCCGGTGGAGGACACGGCGCAAGCCATCGCGAATCTGACGCGCGCGCGTTGGGAGGCGAACGCGGAGTACTGGGTCAAGGTCATCAGGGAGCGCCGCGACCGGTACCGGACCGAGCTGACCGACGCCGCCGTCCTGGACGCCGTCGGCGACTGCGCGGGCCGGCGCGTCCTGGACGCGGGATGCGGCGAGGGCTACCTGTCCCGCAAGCTCGCCTCCATGGGCGCCGACGTCACGGGGGTGGACGCGGCGCAGGGCCTGATCGACGCGGCCTCCTCGCACCCGTCGCCGGACGGCAAGACCACCTTCACCCGCGCCAGCGTCGAGGACCTGCCGCTGGAGGACGACCAGTTCGACCTCGTCCTGTGCAACCACCTGTTCAGCCACCTCCAGGACCCGACCCGCGCCATCGGCGAGTTCTCGCGCGTCCTGAAGAGCGGCGGGCGGCTGGTCCTGCTGACCCTGCACCCCTGCTTCTACGTGGAGAACGCCGAGCAGGGCGCGGCGAGCAGCGTCCCGGCGTCGCAGTACTTCGCCTCGCGGGGGATCGACCAGCGGTTCATGGTGGACGGCCTGGAATCCCCTTCGATGATCACAAGCTGGCTCCGGCCGCTGGAGTACTACGCTGGAACGCTCCGAGACGCCGGTTTCGTCATCGCGGACCTGCGCGAGCCGCATCCGACGGAAGAGCAGATGCGGGACGACCCCTGGTGGCGCAAGGGCTTCCCCACGGCCATGTTCATGCTCCTGATCGCGGAGCGCCGTTAGAGTCGTCCTCATGGAGGACGTGCCGGCGGGGTTAGCGGAGCATCCGGACAGGCTCCGGTGGAACGAGAAGTACGCGGAGGCTTCCGGGCCGTCGCGTGCCCACCCGCTCGCGGAACGCGCGCTGTCGCTGGGGATGCCCGACGGCGGGGTGCTCGACCTCGCGTCCGGGCCGTCCGGCAGCGCCCTGCTGGCCGCCTGGACGGGACGCGCCGTGACCGCCGTCGACATCTCCGAGATCGCCCTCGGGCGCCTCGGCGCCGAAGCGCGGCGGCGCGGGCTCGGGCCGCTGATCACCCTCGTCCAGGCCGACCTGGGCGAGTGGCGGCCTGGCACGGACCGGTACGCGCTCGTCCTTTGCACCGGCTTCTGGGACCGCGCCGTGTTCGAGCGCGCGGCCGGGGCCGTCCTGCCCGGCGGCCTGCTGGCCTGGGAGGCGTTCACCGAGGCGGCCCGGCGCGACCGCCCGCGCCTGCCCGCCGAATGGTGCCTCAAGCCGGGCGAGCCCGCCTCGCTGCTGCCGGACGGCTTCACCGTCCTCGACCAGTCCGACGACGCCGGCAAGCGCCGCTTCCTCGCCCGCCGCGAAGATCAGTCGAGGTCGACGACGACCGGGGCGTGATCGGAGGGGCCCTTGCCCTTGCGGGCCTCCCGGTCGACATACGCGGAACCCACCCGCGCCGCGACGTCCTCGCTCGCGTAGAACAGGTCGATCCGCATGCCCATGTTCTTGTGGAACGCTCCGGCCCGGTAATCCCAGTACGTGTAGGGATGGGGGCCCTTCATGGGCGTCGGGACGACATCGCGGAGGCCGAGGGCCCGCAGGTCGGCGAGCGCCTGCCGCTCGGCGGGCGTGACGTGCGTGGAACCGACGAAGACGGCGGGGTCCCAGACGTCCTCGTCGGTGGGGGCGACGTTGTAGTCGCCGCAGGCGACCAGCGGCGCCCCCTCGGCCAGCTCGGCCCCGAGCGCGTCGCGGAGGCCCGCGAACCACGCCAGCTTGTAGGCGTAATGGGCGGATTCGGGAGTGCGGCCGTTCGGCGCGTACAGGGACCAGACCCGGACGCCGCCGCACGTGGCGCCGATCGCGCGGGCCTCGGGTGCCAGCAGGACGGGCTCGCTCAGCTCCATCTGGCCGGCCTCGTCTTCGGCTCCGGCCTCGCCCGGAAAGCCGAGGGAGACGTCCTCGATGCCGACCCGTGAAAGGACGGCCACGCCGTTCCACCGCCCGTCGCCGTGCGCGGCGGTGGCGTACCCCAGCTCCTTTACCTCCGCGGCGGGGAAGAGATCGGCGCGGCACTTGGTCTCCTGGAGGCAGACCACGTCCGGCTTCGTCTCGTCCAGCCAGCCGAGAAGGCGCGGAAGGCGTGCCTTGACGGAGTTGACATTCCACGTCGCGAGGCGCATCCCCCCACCCTGCCATCCCCGGGCGCGTGGAAGCGTGTGTCATGCCGTCGGCGGGGATATCCTGGCGGCTTCCCCTGTCCCCTGCCAGATGACACCGCTCCTTGCGTGTGGCCGGTAGATTGCGGGTCGGCCTCCTTCTCCCGGATTTCACGCTGTGCTTAGCCCGGCCCTGGAAGGGTGGTCACGTTCGTGGTGTCGTCGAACCCGGAGCAAGTGAGGAAACATGTCCGAGGATGACAAGCCCCGGGGCAAGCCGGCGGTCAAGGCGAAGGCGAAGATCCCGAACGCCCAGAGCATCCGCAGCCCCGAGTTCACTCCGCACGGGATCAGCGCCGGCCGCGGCAGCGGGCTGAACCGGCCGTCCGCGCTGACCGCCAAGGAGGCCAAGAAGCGCCGGCTGATGATGGTCGCCGGGATCGTGGTCGCCGCGCTCGCGATCTCCGGCGGGGTGTTCTGGTGGGTCAGCCGCCCCGGGCCGAAGGTCGAGGTGACCGGCAAGTTCGCCGAGGAGCCCAAGGTCGAGATCCCGAAGAAGCTGGAGCCGACCAGGACGCTCAAGGTGAGCACGCCGATCAAGGGCGGCGGCCCCGTCGCCGCCGACGGCGACACCGTCTTCGTCCAGTTCGCCACCTACAAGTGGTCGAAGGCCAAGGACGAGGAGAACTCGCGGGTCAAGAGCTCCAGCGAGAAGGTCCGCTCCTCCTACGAGGAGAACCAGCAGCAGGGCGGCGGCGGCCCCATGAAGCTCGTCGTCGGCAAGAGCGGGCTCAAGGACATCGACAAGAGCCTCGTCGGCAAGTCCGCCGGCAGCCGGGTCGTGATGCAGCTCCCGCCGTCCAAGGAGCTCACCCAGCTGAGCCCGCAGCAGATCTCCGCCAAGGACGCGATCCTGTTCGTCATGGACGTCCAGGCGGTCGTCCCGAAGAGCCAGCAGCCGCAGGGCACCGTGCAGAAGCTGGACGACAAGTCGCTGCCCAAGGTCGAGGACAAGGGCGCCGGCAAGGAGCCCAAGGTGACGATCCCGGGCGAGGACGCACCGAAGAAGCTCGTGGCGAAGACCCTCGTCGCGGGCAACGGGCCCGCGCTCGCCAAGGGCGACGAGGCGGTCGTCAACTACACCGGCAAGATCTGGAAGTCCGGCGACAAGTTCGACTCCAGCTGGGACAACAAGCAGCCCGCGACGTTCCCGATCGGCCTGGGGCAGACCATCCCCGGCTTCGACAAGGGGCTCACCGGCGCGAAGGTCGGCAGCCGCGTGCTGCTCGTCCTGCCGCCGGACGAGGGCTACGGCAAGAAGGGCAGCCCGCCCAAGATCAAGGGCGACGACACCCTGGTGTTCGTGGTGGACGTCCTCGCGAAGGTCTACAAGTGAGCTGACCGAGGCGCGGCCGTGCGCGGGAGCGGCGGGGCACCCCATGGGTCCCCGCCGCTCGCCTTTTTTCCGAAAGGCCGCCGGTTGCGGCATCCGTCACGACAACCAGGGAGACGGATTGCCCGTCCTCCTATGGGAGACCGCGGATGAGCATTGGGCGGCCGCCGCACGGATTCCCTCAGGTATCGTCTGTAACGCATTAATCACGGGGGGGTTGTGAGCGACAGCGAGAAGATCCCGGAGAGCCGGGAACGCTCCGGGACGGGCCAGGCGGACCGGCACGACACCGAGGCCGGGGCGTCGGCCGGCACGGACGGACGCGCGACCGCCACGCTGACCGCGGATGTGAACGGCTCCGAACCCGCCATCGGAGAATCCGCCCCGGACGCCGAATTCGCCGACGAGGACGACATATCTCGGAACGACGACAAGGGTCGCGGAGAGGCCACCGACCTGGGCGACTCAGCCGAATCGACCACCGTGGATAACACCACGGACGCCCCCGCCGATGAAGCCCCCGCGTCCGAAGACGCCGCCCTCTCTGAGGATGTCTCCCCCGCCGAAGACGCCGCAGCCCCCGAAGGCGCCACCGCCTCGGAGAGCGCCGCCGCGTCCAATGATCTGACCGCCTCCGAGGCCGCCCCCGCCTCCGACGGCCTCGCCGGCCCCGAAGACGTCGCAGCAACCGATGAGGCCACCTCCTCCGAGAGCGCCGCCGCGGCTGAAGGTGCCGGCGCGGCCGAGGGGGTTGCGGCGTCCGGAGAGGCCGCCGTGTCCGAGGGTGTCGCGGCGTCCGGAGGTGCGGCCGCGCCGGATGGTGTTTACGGGGCGACCACCGGAGATACCAAGACCATGCCCGCCGCCTCCAAGCGCGACTCGACCCAGCGCGACTCCCATGCCGGAGAACCGCCGTCCGGCACAGCTCCCGGGCCCGGCGGCGGCGGAGGCAAGGGGCCCGGCAAGCCGCGCAGCCGCCGGTCGCGGTTCTTCCGCCGGTCGCTGTTCCTGATCCTCGCCTTCCTCGGGTTCTGCATCGCCGCGTTCGGCGTGGCCTACCTGTTCACGCCGGTGCCTTCGCCGCAGGAGGAGGCGATCGCGCAGGGCCCGACGTTCTACTACTCCGACGGCAAGACGCAGATCGCGAAGACCGGCGTGAACCGGGACGCGGTCAAGCTCGACAAGATCCCCAAGAGCACCCGGGACGCCGTGATCGCCGCGGAGAACCGCAGCTTCTACAGCGACCCCGGGGTGTCGGTCCAGGGGACCACGCGGGCGCTGTGGTCCACCGCGACCGGCAAGCAGCTCCAGGGCGGCTCGACGATCACGCAGCAGATGGTCCGCAACTACTACGGCGGCATCGGCAAGGACCGCTCGGTCACCCGCAAGCTCAAGGAGATCATGGTCTCCCTGAAGGTGGGCCAGGAGAAGGACAAGAACTGGATCCTCGAGCAGTACCTCAACACCATCTACTTCGGCCGCGACGCCTACGGCGTGCAGGCCGCCGCGCACGCCTACTTCGACAAGGACGTCTCGAAGCTGACGCCCGCGGAGGGCGCCTACCTCGCCGCCGCGATCCAGCAGCCGAGCAACTTCGCCGACCCGACCGGCCCCCGCCGCGCCTACGCCGAGCAGCGCTGGCGCGCGATCGTCGGCAACATGGTCCGGGACGGGGCGCTCACCTCGTCCCAGGCGGCCTCGCTGACCTTCCCCGCCCCCGGCAAGGAGAAGATCATCGACGTCCTCAAGGGCCAGCGCGGCTACATGGTGAACGTGGCCAAGAAGGAGCTCACCGAGCGCCGCGGCTACAGCGAGGACGAGATCAACCGCAGCGGGCTGAAGATCACCACGACGTTCGACAAGCGGCTGATGGACGCGATGAAGCAGGCCGTCTCGAACAACGCCCCGAACGGGATGAGCAAGAAGATCCGCACCGGCGCGGTTTCGGTCGACCCGTCCACCGGGCAGGTGCTCGCCTTCTACGGCGGCCGCGGCTACCTGGAGGAGGCACTGAGCAGTGCCTTCGGCGACTGGGCGCAGGCCGGGTCGGGGTTCAAGCCGATCGCGCTGGCGGCCGCGCTGGACGACGGCAAGACGCTGTCCACCAGCTACGACGGCAGCTCCCCGCAGTACTTCCGCGGCGCGCCCATCCACAACGACAGCAACGAGAACTTCGGGACGGTGAACCTCGTCACCGCCACCGAGCACTCGATCAACACGGCCTACGTCAACCTCGGCCAGGACATCGGCAACAAGAAGATCGCCGCGATGGCCGAGAAGATGGGCATCCCCGCGTCGCAGATGAAGCCGGACCAGCGGGACGCCGCCACGTTCCCGCTCGGCATCGTTTCGCTGCACCCCGTCCAGCAGGCGGGCGTGTACTCGACGTTCGCCTCCGAGGGCGTGCACCGGACGCCGTTCGTGGTGAAGTCCGTCACCGACAACGAGAACCACAAGCGCAAGTTCACCGAGAAGGGCGAGCGGGCGTTCAGCCAGCAGGTCGCCAGGGACGCCACCTACGCCATGCAGAAGGTCGTGCAGGGCGGCACCGGCACCGGCGCGCAGCTCCCCGACGGCCGCGACGTCGCCGGCAAGACCGGCACCACCGACAAGGGCCGCGCGATCTGGTTCAACGGGTTCATCCCGCAGATGGCGACGACGGTCGCGATGTTCCGCAGCGACGGCAAGCCGCTGAACATCCCCGGCTACGGCGCGTACGGCGGGCAGCTGCCCGCGCAGATCTGGCGCTCGTACATGTCGGACGCGGTGAACATCAAGGGCTACGAGCCCGAGTCGTTCGGGTCGCCGTCGGAGACGCCGGGCAGCGGCTTCGGCGGGCCGACGCAGGACGTCCCCCCGGGCGGGACGCAGCCGCCGGACACGGGCGGGCCGGTCGAGCCGCCGCCGTCCACGGACCGGCCCGACACCCCGACGCCCCCCACCGACCTGCCGACCATCCTCCCGCCGCAGCCGCCCGGCGACGGCGGCGGAACCGGCGACGGCGGTGGCGGCACCGGTGACGGAGGCGGAACCGGAGGCGGAACCGGCGACGGCGGCGGAACCGGCGGCGGCCCACTAGGCCGCTTCGGAACCGGCGGCTGACCGCCCCGCACCCCTTCCCGGAGCGCGGGGGATGCTCAGTCGCAGGCGTTGCCGATGGCCGTGGGCGTCTCCCTGATCACGGTGTCGAGCTGGGAGACGTCGCCGGAGCCGACGCCGGGGGCGGCGGCGCGGAGCTTGCCGGCCTCCGCCTTCAGCGCCTTGCTCAGGTCGGCGTCGTCGGCCTGCTTCGCCAGCCCGTCGAGGCGCCCGGCGAGCTGCTCGGTCGCCGGGCGCCACTGCGCGGGCTCCGCCGCCGGGACGCTCCGCACCTGGGCGACGTACTGCTGGAACGCCTTCTTCGTGTCGGTGCACACCTGGCCGGAGTTCCCGCCCAGCGCCCCGCACCCGCTGAGGGCGCCGAGCACCAGCGCTCCGCCGGCCAGCGTCGCGACCACCCCGTACCGCATCGCACCCTCCCCTTGATCTTCGATCGGCTCCGCTTATACTTCCGCATGAGGTCATGAGCGCCAGCGCCAAGCCCCGGCTTGCTGGCCGGCAACCCTTCGTCCGCGATGGGGTGCCCCGGGTGAGGACCTGGCCGGACGCGAGACCGCGTTCCGGCAAGCGCGGATCCCGACGGACGCCCCGGGGTCCCTGACCCGGAAGGTCCAGGCATGCCCACGCTGCTCGCCCGCTCCCCCATCACGACTGCTGTGACGCACCCGGAGGGGGTTCGGGTTCGCCGTCTCCCCCGCGTCATCGGGGCGGACGCCCCGGTTCCGGTGCGCGGCGGCCACCGCGTCCCCTACGCCAACTTCGACTACGCCGCCAGCGCGCCGTGCCTGGAGGCGGTCCAGAAGGCCGTCACCCGCGCACTGCCGTACTACAGCAGCGTCCACCGGGGCGCGGGGTACGCGTCCCAGGTCACCACGTCCGCCTATGAGGAGGCGCGGGAGACCGTCCGGTCGTTCCTCGGCGCGTGGCGCCGCTCGGCCGTGGTGTTCACGCGCAACACCACCGACTCGATGAACCTGCTCGCGCACGCCGTCCCCGCCGGGACGAGCGTCGTCGTCTTCGAGAGCGAGCACCACGCGTCGCTGCTGCCGTGGAGGCGCGCCGTGCGGGTGCCCGCGCCCGCCACCCCGGCCGAGGCCCTCTCCGCCGCGGACCGCGCGCTGCGCTCGTGCCCGGTCGGGCCGCGGCTGCTCGTCGTCACCGCCGCGTCCAACGTCACCGGCGAGCTGTGGCCGATCGAGGAGCTGGCCGCGGTCGCGCACCGCAACGGCGCCCGCATCGCGGTCGACGCGGCGCAGCTCGTACCGCACCGCCCCCTCGACATGACCGCGCTCGACCTCGACTACGTCGCGTTCTCCGGGCACAAGCTGTACGCGCCGTTCGGCGCGGGCGTGCTCGCCGGACGCGCCGACTGGCTGCGCGCCGCCGAGCCCTATCTCAAGGGCGGCGGCGCCAGCGCCTCGGTCGGGGCGACGACCCGGTGGGCGTCCTCCGCCGAGCAGCGGCACGAGGCGGGCTCCCCGAACGTCCTCGGCGCCGTCGCGCTGGCCGCCGCGTGCGAGGCGCTGCCGCCGTTCTGGGACGACCTCGCCGCCCGCGAGGAGGCCCTGGTGAAGCGGCTGCGGTCGGGACTGGCCGCGCTCCCCCACGTCCGGGAGCTGACGCTGTGGGGCGAGCGGGCGCCGCGCGTCGGGATCGTGTCGTTCACCGTGGACGGCTGGAACGCGCGCGACGTGGCGCTTACGCTGTCTGACGAGCACGGCATCGGCGTGCGCGACGGGAAGTTCTGCGCCCACCCCTTCGTCCGGCACCTGCTGGGCGAGGACGGGAGCGCCGTCCGCGCGAGCATCGGCATCGGGACGGTCGAGGAGCACATCGACCGGCTCCTCACCGCCCTCGCGGAGCTGACAGCGCACTGACCTGCGAACTCCCGCGCTCGGTCAGACGATTGTGCTCTTTAATCCTGTTCGCCCATGTAGCGTAGGCAGTCGCGCGGGGACGAGCACGCTAGAAACAGGGGGTGGCGACCGTGGCCGACGCGTGGCGACCCACGTCGGAACTCGAGCACCGACTGCAGGAGACCGTACGGGCCGGCGACCAGGAGAGCTACTTCCGCCTCCTCGCCGACAGCGAGCTCGTCATTCCCGTTCCGCCCGACCTGGTGGACGGCGTGCTCGCCGGGGAGGCGCAGCCGTCGTGGCCCACCCAGGAGGAGGACGGCCGGGTCCACGTCCTGGTTTACACGTCGGCGGCGGCGATGCGGGCGTGCCTCGGCCCGGCCTACCAGCACTTCATGACCGTCCGGTTCGGCGACATCGCCGAGGGCTGGCCCGACAACCGCTGGTGGCTGGCCGTCGACGCGCCCGCGCGCGGCGTCGCCGCCGCCCTGCCGATCGAGGCGCGGCTGCCCGCCTGGTTCGTCCGGCAGGTCGCCGAGGGCGACGGCCGCCCCCCGCTGGTCGGCCGCGCGACGCCGCCGTGGGAGGAGCTGCGCGACCAGCACCGCGACCTGCCCCGCGAGGCGCCGCGCCCGGAGTTCCAGCCGGCCAACGACGTGGAGCGCGAGCTGCTGCGGGCCGCCGCGAACAACGACCACGACCTGTTCCTGCAGACGCTGGCCGCCACCGACGTGCTGCTGCCCGTCCCGGACGAGACGGACTACTCGCTGCGTCCGGGCCGTCCCGGCTTCCCCTGGCAGACCCGCGAGGTCGACGGCTCCACCGTCGTCCCCGTCTTCACCTCGCCGGAACGCCTGGCCGAGGCTTCCGGGCCCGGCACCGAGCACATCACGCTGCCGTTCACCGTCGTGCTGCGGTACTGGCCGAACCACGACTGGGCGCTCGCCATCAACTCCGGCTCCCCCGCGGGCGGGACCGTCCTCGCGCAGCAGCTCCCCGGCCTCGCCACCTGGGCCGACCGGCGCGCCGCCCAGCGCATGACGGAGCGTTTCGAGCCGCAGAACGACATCGAGCAGCGGCTCTTCGACGCCGGGCGCCGGGGCGACACCGAATCCTTCTTCAAGATCCTGCTCGGCGCCCAGGTGCTCGTGCCGGTGGACGCCGAGACGCCGTGGGGCATCGTCCCCGGGGACGGCGAGTTCCCGTGGCGCCCCGTCCCCGTGCACGGCCGGACGTCGATCCAGATCTTCACGTCGCTGAAGTGGATGAACGAGGCGATCGGGTCGTCCCGCTTCATCATGCCGAGCCTTCTGGAAATGGTCACCGCGTGGCCCGACGCCTCCTGGACGCTCGTCCTCAACCCGGGCACGCCCATCGACGCGTCCATGCCGGGCGACCAGGTCCGCACCCTCAGCGGGCCGCCCGCTCCCCCGTCCGCCGCGGCGCCGCCGGCTCCGGCCGCGCCCGCGGTGCCGGTGGCCCCCGCCGTGCCGGCCGACCCGCCGCAGGCCGGTGAGCCGGGACGCCACCACGCCGACGCCCCTGCCGCGCCTCCCGCTCCGGCCGCCGGCGCCGCCGGACCGGGCCGCCACGCGAGCGCCGCGCCCACCGACGAACCCGCTGTTCCCGCACCCGGAGCGCCCGCGGAGGCGGGACGCCACCACGCGGGTCCCGGCCCTGTCGCGCAACCCGACCCTGCGGCCGGTCCCGGGCCGAGCGGTCCCGCCGAGCCGGGCCGTCCTGAGACCGCGCCTCAGGCACCGGCCCACTTCGGCGAGTTGGGCGCGACCCCTGGAGAGCCGGGCCGCCACCACTCGGCGGGCCCTGCCATGCCT
Source organism: Actinomadura sp. NPDC000600 (assembly GCF_040492135.1). Classification (NCBI taxonomy): domain Bacteria; kingdom Bacillati; phylum Actinomycetota; class Actinomycetes; order Streptosporangiales; family Thermomonosporaceae; genus Actinomadura; species Actinomadura sp. NPDC000600. The sequence continues at coordinate 108,152 of NZ_JBEUPD010000005.1, read as the reverse complement.
CACGCCGCCTCAGCGGGCGGAAACGACACCACCGGTCCCGGTGCGCCCGAGACCGGCGCACCCGGCGTACCTCCCCAGCCCGCATCCTCCGGTGCGGACACGCCCGTCCCGCCGGACGCCGCGGGCGGCGTCCCGGCCAACGAGCCGCCGAGCCCCGCACCGGGCCTGCCGGGAGGCGCGGGCCGCCACTCGGACCCGTCCAGCACGGCCATCGACCCGGCCCTCCTGGCCGGACTGGACCCAGCGGCCGCTCCCGGCCCGACCGGCCAGGCGGGCGGCGTCATCGAGCCCGGTCCTCCCGGCTCCGCGCCTCGGGACGTCGAACTCCCGGGCCGCCACCACGCTGGCGCGCCCGGCGCGACCGACCGGCCGGGCATCGGAGCAGAGCCCGGCCTCCCCGAACCCGCACCGCAGGCCGACGAGCCGCTAGGACCCGGCGCGCCCGGAGACGCGGGTCGCCACCTCGCAGGCACGCCCGGCACCCCCGCCGACGCAATCACTCCTGAGACGCCTGCAAGCAGCGTCCCGGAGCCCGGCCTTCCCGGACCCGCACCGCGGGCCAACGAGCCGCTAGGACCGAGCGCACCAGCAGACGCGGGTCGCCACCTCGCAGGCGCACCCCGCACCCCGGCCGACGCAACAGCACCCGAAGTGCCCGCCCCTGCAAGCGGCGCCCTGGAGCCCGGGCTTCCCGGAGCCACACCTCAGGCCGACGAGCCGCTAGGACCCGGCGCGCCCGGGGACGCGGGCCGTCACCTGGCAGGCGCACCCGGGACCCCGGCCGACGCGATCACTCCTGAGACGCCTGCAAGCGGCGCCCCGGAGCCCGGCCTTCCCGGACCCGCGCCTCAGAGCAACGAGCCGCTAGGACCGAGCGCACCAGCAGACGCGGGTCACCACCTCGCGGGCGCGCCGGGCAGCCCGCTCAGCGCTGCCACTCCCGGTCCTGCGCCTCAGGACGTCGACCCCCGGGGCCCCGTGCCGGATGGCGCGGGCCGTGCCTATGCGGCCCCACCCGGGCCGGGCGCAGACCCTGGCCACATGGCCGGACGGGACGACCCCGGTGCGCCCCGCGAAACCGCGCCGGGCGGTGCCGGTGAGGTGGGCGGCCCCGCGACCGCCGGCGTCGGACCGCGCGTGCCGGAAGAGGCCGACCGTCGTGTCGCCGGTCCTGGCGAGCCCCGCGATGCGGCGCTTCCCGGGCAGGCGAGCGGACGGGACGCAACCGACCAAGGCGCGCCTTCCGCCACGGGCGGCCTCATGGAGACCGGCCCCCAGGTCAACGAACCTCCAACCCCGGAGGACGTGGAGCGCCACCAGGCAGGCATGCCGGGGACGCCGCCGCAGGACGCGGCCGACACCGCCCAGAGCGGTCGTCACGACTTCGCCGACCACGCGGCTCCAGGCGAGGACGCGAACGCGTCCCCTGCCGTGGGTGCCGCTGAGCCGGGCGGCCCCGCAGCCGTTCAGCCGACCGCAGGTCCGGCGCCCCAGGATGCCGCGCTCCCCGGCCAGGCGGACGGCCGGGACGTCACGGGTCCCGGCCGCGTCGAGGACGGCGGGAGCGCCGCACCGGCCGGCGAGGCCGCTTCGGGGCGCGCGCTGCACGCCGTCGGGGAGCCCGAGCCCGCGTTCGAGCCGGGGAACCGGATCGACCAGGAGCTCTACGAGGCGGCCGCGAGCGGCGACTCCGACGCGTTCCTGCGGGTGCTGCTGAACGCGAACGTGCTCGTGCCGATCCCCGACGACGCGCCGCTCGAGGTGACCCCGGTCCAGCGGGAGTTCCGGTGGGACGCGGCGCTGCGGGACGCGGTGTCCGTGCAGGTGTTCACGTCGCTGGTCCGGTTGCGCGAGGTGCTGCCGGAGTCCCGGTTCGTGTACGCCGACTTCCGGGAGCTGATCGGCGCGTGGCCCCGGGAGGACTGGGCCATGGTCCTCAACCCGGGGACGCACATCGGGGCGTCCCTGCACGGCGACCAGGTGCGGTCGCTCAGCGAGTGGGCGGTGCGGGTCGGGCTCGTCCCGGGGCGGCCGGAGGTTCCGCTGCCGCCGCCGCGGCGCGAGCCGGTCCCGCAGATGCCGGCGGCCGACCCGGAGGACCGCGTCTCCTCGCCGACGATCATGCAGAAGGTCGTCCCGCACGGCCATGTCTCCTGGTACCTGGAGCAGGGGTACGACCGGGTCGGTGGCTTCGTCCACTCGACGGCCGACGTGGCCGAGCTCCAGACGCCCGGGCAGCTCTACGAGGCGCTGGGGCTGCTGTACGCCGACTCCCCGTTCTCACTCGACGACGAGGGCGTGTACGTCGTCCGGTGGCCCGCGTACTGCCCCGACCTGTACCGCGTCCCGTTCGGGGGGCGGGACGAGGAGGAGATGGCGTCCTGGGGCGAGGCCGGCTGGGTCGTCGAGCGGCCGCCGTTCGTCGGCAGCGGCTTCGCGCCGGGAAGCGCCGGATCGATCCGCGAGTACAAGGTGGCCAGTGTCCGGCTGCCGTACGGGGCGGAGATGTACTACCTCGGCAGGGACCGGTCCGAGCGGTTCATCGCGATGTACGATCCCGACCGGCTCGCCTGGCTGCGGCCGGACGCGAACGCCGACGCATGGGACGGACGGACGGAGGCCGCGCAGTGATCCGGGACGGGTACGTCGCGCGCTGGCTCGGCCGCGACTTCGAGGCGGCGCCCGGCGCCGACGGCGAGGTCCGGCTGTACGCGCCCGGGCCGACGGACGGGTTCGAGGAGTTGCGGCCGGGACGCTTCCGCCGCATCGTCCCGGCGTCCGAAGTGGAGGACCTCCGCTACGTCCGGACGACGTGCCGCTGGCGCGGGGAGCGGTTCGTCATCGTCGGCGAGCATGAAACATGGATTCGTGTCGAATACGTGGGCGGGCTGGCCCCGGTCGCCGAAAGGCTGGGGCTGGAGCGCGTCGACCAGGGCATCTGGCAGGCGTGGGCGCCCGGCTCGGAGATCGAGGACGTCCGCGAGGAGTTCGTCTGACCCTGGATGGGCTTGATTTGGCCCTGGGATCCGTGTTCGCATGTCTCCCGAGGCGATCCCTCGGAACGGAAGCGTTCAACGGCGACGCGACGGAGGTGCGGCGGCAGTGATCTGCCGATCGGCGGTAAAACCGATCTTTGTTGGGCTCGGCACGGCGGCCATCCTCGCCGCCGGAGGCGCATCGGCCGTCGCCGAGGTCACGCCCTCCCCCTCCGGATCGGATCCCGCGTCCCCTGCCGCCCCAGGTGAACTCAACGTGGGCGTCGCCTCGTCGGCGACCACGCTGGACCCCGGTGACTCCCTCGACATCACGACGACGGTCAAGGCCGTTGGCGGTGACGTGGCGAACATCAGGGTCACCAACGTCACGGTGGTGTCCAAGAGCAACGGGGTGCCCCTCAAAGGCGCGACCGTGAGCGGCGCCTGCGGGGCACCGTTCGAGGCCGAAGGGTGCGCCATCGGCGACCTCGCCGACGGGAAGACCGGTGGCCCCGTCAAGTCGCACGTGACGGTGCCCGAGGAGGGCCCGAAGGCCACGACGACGTACACGATCACCGTGACCGTCGACGCGACCGACCTCTCTCCCGTCTCCGGGACCACGACCTTCAAGTACGTCGTCCCGTCCAAGCCGCCCACGAAGACGCCCACGCCGACCCCCACGCCCTCGAAGACGCCCACGAAGTCGCCGTCGCGCAAGCCCACGAAGCCGTCGACCACGCCCTCGCACTCCTCCTCGTCGGGGACGTCGCACGGCGGGTCCGGCGGAAGCGGGTCGTCCGGCTCCGGGAACGGCACCGGGGGCGTCAACACGAGCGGGTCGGTGCAGACGTCGCCCAACTCGTCGTTCGACGCGCGGAACCCGCAGGTGGCGCTGCCGTCCATCCAGGCGCCGAACCCGTCCGTCGCGCCGAGCCCGAGCGCCGGGGCGGAGACGCCGCAGAGCCGGCTCCAGGGGAACAAGACGCCCGTCGCGCAGGACCTGACGTTCGAGCGGATGGCCAGCACCCAGATCGCGTGGCTGGCGGCGCTGCTGGTGGCGTTCTCGCTCCTGCTGACGCAGCTGCGCCTGGGCCGCCGCCGGGTCCCGGCCGGGGCGCCGAGGCGGCCGAGGGGAACGCACCGGCGGCCGCGGGGCGGCATGTTCGGCCGCTGAGCCGGGCACGTCTCAGTCCTTCATCCGGCTGATCGCCGCGGGCCATGCGCCGGTCACGCGCGCGACGGGTGGCCCGCGTTCCTTGGAGGTATGCCTGTCGCGGTCGCCCCCCAGCTCGGCGCGGCGTCGGGCATGTCCCCGAAAACGGCGGAGCCCGGGAAGAGAATCTCACAAGAGGCCGCAGAACCGGTCCGGAAATATTTGGACCCTCCGGCGGCGTTCCAGCAATGCAGCCCTCTTCGCCCGCCCCAATCCGCTGATGGAGGACGCCGTTCCTCCTGCCCGCCGCCGAACGGCGCGGGATCGGCGGGCCCGTTCCAAGGCGAGCGAAAACCCGGGGCCGCACGGAGCGTCTTGACGATTATCGGCGGGCGTCCGGAAGGCCCGGCGAAACGGCGGGTACGCGGCGCGCGTACCCGCGGATTCCGCCGCCCGTCCCGGCCGACTCGCCGAGAGGAAGCGGTTTGAGGCTCTCAGAGATGGTTATTTTCCCGAAGCGGCTGTTCCTTGCCAGCGCCCTTACTGCCCCCGGAAGAGGTGACCGGTAATGGAAATTCGGACAGACGGCGGCGTGCCGGAGTCGGACGAGATCGCGAACCTGCGCGCCCAGGCCGAGGCCGGAGACCGCGACGCGGCCGGACGGCTGGGCGAACTCCTCGCGAAGCACGGCGACCTGGAGGACGCGCTGCGGGTGTGGGCCCGCGCCTACGGCGACGCCTCCCCGACGACCAGGCGACTGGCCGAACTGCTGGCCGACCGCGGCGACCTGAGGGCGGCCGTCGAAGTGTGGCAGTTCTCGGACCCGGTCCGGCAGAACCCGGCCGGCCTCCACGAGGACTTCCTCGCCGCGCTGGACACCGACGAGCTCATCGACTGGGAGGACGACCCGGAGGACTGGGCGTCCATGGAGCGCGAGCAACTGACAACCCTCCTGACCGAGCGCGGCGACGAGACCGCGCTCGCGTAGTCGCGGCCCCGGCGAACGGACGGCGCATAAAGGCTTCGGAGGTCTTGGCGGCGGCTTCTCGGTCTCGTCCGGCCGGCCATTCCCTTTCCTCGACCCGCGGCATGCGGAATCGAAGACGCGAGTCGCTTGATCCTGAAGATGAGGTGCCGAACGGATTGGCCTCCCGCGGGGGCCGTCAACGCATGAGGGTGTGGCAGGCGATGGCGGCGGCCGCGGTGACGTTGAGGGAGTCGACTCCGGCGGACATGGCGTCCGGGCTCATGGGGATGCAGACCGGTTCGTCGGCCTCGTCCAGCCAATGGGACGAGAGGCCGTCGCCTTCCGAGCCGAGCATCAGGGCGACGCGATCGCCGAGAGGAGCCTTGTCCAGCGGTGTGGCCGACTGGGCGGGGGTCAGGGCCAGGAGAGTGAATCCGGCGGCGCGCAGTTCGCCGAGGTCGTCGTGCCAGTTGGCCATGCGGGCGTAGGGGATCGCGAAGACGGCGCCCATGGAGACCTTGACCGCGCGGCGGTACAGAGGGTCGGCACACCTCGGCGACAAGATGATCGCGTCGATGCCCAGCGCCGCGGCACACCTGTATATGGAGCCCACGTTCGCGTGGTCGACCAGGTCTTCGAGGACGAGGATGCGGCGCGCTCCCGAGAGGACGGTCTCGATCGACGGCAGGGGGAGGCGTTCCATGGACGCCAGCGCGCCGCGGTGCACCTGGAAGCCGGTGATGGCCTCCATGGTGGCGTCATCGACCAGGTAGGCGGGGGCGTCGAGGCCGTCCAGGAGGTCGGCCAGCGGCTCGGTCCAGCGGCGGGCCATCAGCAGGGAGCGGACGGGGTGGCCGGCGGCGACCGCGCGGCGGATCACCTTCTCCCCTTCGGCGACGAACAGGCCGTGCTCGGCCTCAAGGCTCTTGCGGAGATTGACGTCGCGGAGCCGGACGCAGTCCGCGAGGCGCGGGTCGGCGGGGTCGGAGACGGGGATGAGGCTGGCCATCCCTCAAGTCTGCCGCCGGGCGCGGAGTGCCGGGGCGTGCCGGGAGTGTGGCCGGGTTGCATAACGGCCCGGCCGTGTCGCGGAGTGGCCCGGTCGCGTCGCGGCCGGATCCGGCCGCCGGCGGGTCCATATGTCCCACTGTGCGGGATAATCCACCTCCCCTTGTACCGCCTCGATCGCTGGGCGTGACGGTGGCGTACACTGCCAGGCTCGTCAGGCCATACGCTCATGACCTGCGTCATTATCAGTTTTGAGTCCTTTGTAACCTCTGGGGCGTACTACTACAGTGCCGGGGAACATCGGCGGGTTTCAGGTGAATCGAGGGCAGCCGTGAGCGGACGTCATCGCAATGACTTCCCGGAGGGGCCGGGTGAGGGCGGGTACGACCCGTCCAGGCCCGTTTTCGGCCCGGCCAACGACGGGTCGTCCGACTGGTTCGGCGCACGGGACAGCCAGGGCCAGCCGCTCGCCCAGCCCCAGGCCGGCCCGCAGGGCGCGCCGCCCGGCATGGCGCCGGGCGCGTCCGGCGAGACGCCCGAGTGGTTCACGCCCCGGCAGTCGTCCGAGCAGCCGGTCTACGGCTCCGGTCCCTACGGCGCCGCGTCCGGGTCGGGCGGTTACGGGGGCGGCCGGTACGGCGAGGAGCCGAGGACCGGGTCCCCGCAGGGCCGGCCCGCCGCGTCGCCGCTGGCCGGGACGGGCTACAGCGAGTACGACGCCATCAGCAGGTCGGACGGCGGCGAGTCCGGGTACTTCGGCGGGTCCGGCGGGCGCGGCGACTCCGGCGGTTACGGCGGCGGTTCTGGTGGCTCCGGCGGTTACGGCGGCGGTTCCGGGGGTTCCGGCGGCTATGGCGGCGGGTCCGGGGGCTACGAGTACGGGCGCCGCAAGCGCAAGCGCAGCGCGACCGCGCTGATCGGCCCGATGGCCGGCGCCGTGGGCCTGGCGCTGCTGCTCGGCGTGGGCGTCTACGCGTTCGCCGAGAGCGGCGGCGGCTGCTCCGGGGACGGCGCGCTGAACCTGGCCGTGGCGGCCGCGCCCGACATCGCGCCGGTCGTGGAGAAGGCCGCCGGACGGTTCAACGACGGCAAGCACAAGGTCGACGGCAAGTGCGTCAAGGCCACCGTGAAGCGGACCGAGCCGTCGTCGGTGACGACGCTGCTGTCCGGGCAGGCCGTGGCGGACGACCGGCCGGACGTGTGGATCCCCGACTCCTCCCTGTGGATCTCCCTGGCGCAGTCCGGCGGCGAGAACGGCGACAAGAGCGGCGTCGTGTCCACCAAGACCTCGCTGGCCTCGAGCCCGATCGTGGTGGGGCTGCCGCAGACGCTCGCGGCGCAGCTGAAGAAGCAGGGCATCACCGCCAGCCCGTCGTGGGACAACCTGCTGAAGGCCGCCGGCGGCGTCGCGGGCGGCGCGGTGACCAAGAACCAGATGATCCCGGCCGGAACGGTGCGGCTCGTCGTGCCCGACCCGATGCGGAACGCCGCGGGCATGGGCTCCCTGATGGTCACCAGCACGCTGCTGGCCAACGACCCGAACCGGGACTCGATCTTCACCGGCATCGTCCGGACCGTCCGGGAGAGCACCGTCCCCGACACGAAGGCGGAGTTCGACCACTTCCGCAAGGACCGCACCGGCAAGCAGCCGATCTCGCTGTCGTCGGAGCAGGCCCTCTACGCCTACAACCGGACCAAGCCGGCCGAGCCCGCGGTGGCGCTGTACCCGATCGAGGGCACGCTCTCGATGGACTACCCGTTCGCCGTCACCACCAAGGACGACGCGCGCGGCAAGGGCGCCCGCCTGCTCGAGCAGGCGATGCGGACCGAGGCGACCCGCAAGGACGTCCTCGACGCCGGGTTCCGGACGGCCGACGGCAAGGCGCCGTCCGGGTTCGGGCAGGCCGCCGGCGTCAGCCCGGCCCGGCCGCGGCAGCTGCCCTCGCCGAAGAGCGAGGACGTCGCGAAGGTCATGCAGGCGTGGGCGAAGCTGTCGCTCGGCCTGCGCCTCCTGACGCTGATCGACGTGTCCGGGTCGATGGCCGAGAAGGTCGGGCCGAACGTCAACCGGCTCCAGGCCATCGCGCAGGTCTCGCAGGGCGGGCTGAGCATGATGTCCAACGACACCGAACTCGGCCAGTGGCTGTTCTCGACGAACATGAACGGCAAGACGCCGTACAAGGAGACGGTGCCGATCGGCGCGCTCGGCGACCGGATCGGGTCCACCACGCGGCGCGGCCTCGTCCTGTCGACGCTCAACCAGATGAGGCCCAAGTCGGACGGCGACACCGGCCTGTACCGGACCATGCTGGCCGCGTACAAGATGATGAACGACTCCTACAAGCCCGAGTTCGGCAACTCGATCCTGCTGCTCACCGACGGGAAGAACGACGACCCGGACGGCCCGTCGCTGCAGGACACGCTGAAGCAGCTGAAGGGCATGCAGGACCCGAACAAGCCGATCCAGGTGAACATGATCGGGTTCGGCAAGGGCGTGGACAAGAACGAGCTGGAGCAGATAGCCGCGGCGACGAACGGCAACGTGCAGGTCGCCATGACGCCCAGCGAGATCTCCCGGATCTTCCTGAAGATGCTCTCCCGCCGGATCCAGTGATCACCGTTCGGTGATCTTCCGGATGCGCCAGGTAGTTCTGGATATTTCCCTGCGTTCGGTGTCAACCGGGCGCGGGGGTCGATCGTCAATCTATGTGGAGGCCCGACGGGGAGCGGGGCCGTCGGGCCTCCGACCTTCTTCCCTCCCTGGCCCGTGACGGGGAGGCGGCCGCCGGTCGGACGACCGATCGGGGCCGGGAGAGCGAACCGCTCCCTCTGAGATCTTCCAGCCCGTCCCCGGCGTCCCGGACGCCCGGACGAGGATTCCGAGCACAGCCCGCGGGAGGACTTCGTGTCCGGTTGGCCCAGTCTCGACCGCGCCGACGACGAGCGTCTGGCACGGACGCTCGCGGCGGGCGACCCGAGCGCCCTCATCCAGGTCATGGACCGCTACGCGGCCCGCCTGTACGACTACTGCCACGCGCTGCTGCGCGACCAGGAACAGGCGGCCGGCGCGCTCCACGACGCGCTCGTCGCCGCCTACGCGCACGTGTCCGGCCTGCGCGAGCCCGACCGCTTCCGCGGCTGGCTGTACGCGCTCGTCCGCAACGAGTGCATGCGGCGGCTGCGCGACCCGAACCGTCCCGCGCAGCGGCACGAGGCGCCCGAGGTCGAGGACGGCTTCCTCGACGACGCGGAGCACGCCCGGCGGCAGGAGGCGCGGCGGCTCGTCCACGGCGCGCTGTCCGGCCTGCGCGGACGCGAACGCGAGTCGCTCGACCTGATGCTGCGGCACGGCCTGGACGCCGGCGAGATCGGCGGCGTCCTCGGCATGGACGCGGCGCAGGCCGCGGAGCTGACCGCCGAGGCCCGCGCCCGCCTGGACGACGCGCTCGCCGCCGCCTACATCGCCCGTGCGGGACGTGACGCCTGCCCCGAGGTCGCCGCGATCGCCGACGACGCCGGATGGCCGCTGCCGCCGCCGGTCGTCCGCAGGCTCGTCCACCACATCGAGGGCTGCGGGATCTGCGGTCCCCTGCGCGACCGCACCGTCTCCGCGGCGCGGCTCCTGCAGGTGCTGCCGGTCGCGATGATGCCGACCGACCTGCGCGGGCACGTGATGGCGACCGCCACCGACCCGTCGCTGGCACCCGACTTCGACGCCATCGCGCACGCGGCCGAGCCGTTCGACGCCTGGGGCTGGCCCGGCATGGTCGAGCAGGAACCCGTGCGCGTGGCGCCCCGAGACGGCTCCGGCTCGCGCGGGGTGTGGGCCGGGCTGGCCGCTGCCGCCGCCGTCATCGCGGTCGTCGCCGCGGCGTACTACCTGATGTCCGGCTCGTCCGGCGAGCGGACGGCGGCGGAGGGGCCCTCGGGCGGGGCGTCGGCGTCCGTCGTCGAGCCGTCCTCGCCGACCGAGTCCGAGGAGCCGTCCGACACGCCCACGCCCACGCGGACCGCGACCCCGACGCCGACGACCACCTCGCCGACGCCGACCCCGACGAAGACGCGCGAGCCGTCGCGCTCGGCCCGTCCGACCGCGACCCGCACCCAGCCGAAGGCCGGACGGCTCTCGATCGGCTCCTGCACGATCGAGGGCGCTGGTCCGGGGAGCTGCAACATCCCCGTGCGGGCCGTCGGCGGAACGGCCACCTGGTCGGTCACGGGCGCGTCCGGCGGTCTCAGCGCCAGCGGCGGCGGCACGCTGCGCAGCGGGCAGGTCGGCTACGCGCGCGTCAGCGGGGTCTGCGACCCGCCCGGGGGTTCCGGAACGGTCAGCTTCTCCAACGGCGACGCGCGCACCGTCACGCTGTCGTGCCCGCCGGACGGCGGAAACGGGGGCGGAGGCGGCCAGGGCGGGCGCTGATCGGAAAAGTGACCTAGATCACGTTTTCCTCCGCAGGGGCCGTCTCACAAGGCGATACGGATACGGCGCGTACCGGATCCGTCACTAAAATCCACTCATAAGGGAGAAATTCCAGCAACTTGGTGGCAAGATCAGGCAACCGAGTCGGCCGACCAGGGGTCGGGGCTCGTCGGGGCAGATCAGTACACCGAATTCGACTGGGAGGGTTCCCGTGGCCGGTGAGCCAGGGGCCGCGCAGAATGACGACCTCAGGCTGGCGGACTCGCTGCGAGCCGGGGACGTCATCGCGCTGACCGAGGTCTACGACACCTACGCGCCGTTCCTCTTCGACTACTGCCACGGCCTGCTGCGCGACCGCACCGAGGCGGCCGGGGCCCTGCGCAACACAATCATCTCCGCCCGCGAGCACGTGGACCGGCTCACCGAGCCGGACCGGCTGCGCGGCTGGCTCTACGCGATCGCCCGCAAGGAGTGCATGCGGCGCCGCGACAGCCCGAACCGGCAGACCGGGCAGGAGGCGCCGGAGGCCGAGGACGAGCTGGCCCCCGAGCAGCTCGCCCGCCGCGAGGAGCGCCGGCTGCTCGCGCACAGCGCCCTCGCCGCGCTGAACGGGCGCCAGCGCGAGGCGATCGACCTGTCGGTCCGCCACGAGCTGGACGAGGTGGACCTGGCCGGCATCTTCGGCATGCCGCTGGAGGAGACGCTCGCGCTGGCGGAGAAGGCCCGCGAGGACCTCGCCGCCGCGCTGCACGCGGCCCTCATCGCGCAGAACCACTGGAAGGACTGCCCGAGCGTCGCGGCGCTGACCGAGTCGTGGCCGCTGTCCCCGCAGACGTCCACGGCGCTCGTCCGGCATGTGGAGAACTGCCCGGTGTGCGGGGCGCGGGAGACGCCGCCCCTGCCGCCGGACCGGCTGCTGTCGGTGCTGCCGATCGCGGCGATCCCCGCCGACCTGCGGCTGGACGTGCTGACCGCCGCGACCGCCGAGGACCGGGCCGGGAACCGCCGCGCCATCGCCGCCTGGACCAAGCCGTTCGACGAGTACGGCTGGCCGCTCCCCTACCAGCCGACCGCGCCGCGCGCCCGGGACCGCGCGCCCGCGCGGCGGCGCGCGCCGCTGCTCGCCGCCGCCGCGGTGGGCGTCGGCGTCCTGGTGCTGTTCGGCGGCGCGATGGCGTGGCTCGGCGGCGGGGACGACGGGACGAACGCGGCCGCGACCGGTCCCGTCTCACCCGGCGGCAGCACCCCGCCCGGCGGTTCGGCCGCGCCGGAGCCGATGCCGACCGACCCGACGTCCCCCACGTCGCCGACCGCCTCCCCGACCGAGTCGAAGTCGCCGTCGAAGTCGCCGTCGCCTTCGGCGTCCAAGACCGCGTCGGAGGCGCCGACGAGCAAGCCGCCGGCGCCGCCCACGTCCAGCGCGCCGAAGCCGCCGAAGCCGGGCACGCTGTCGGTGAGCGGGTGCGACATGGGCCGGGGCAGCTCCTGCACCGTCACGGTCAGGGCGGTGGGAGGCCCGGTGAACTGGCAGGTGAGCGGCACGGCCGGGCCCGTCCGGGCGGGCGGCTCCGGGCACCTCGACGCGGGCCAGAGCGGCGGCGTGCGGGTATCGCGCTCATCCGGCTTCTGCTTGGGCCAGCAGACCGGCACGGTGTACTTCTCGTCCGGCGCCTCGGCGACCGTCACCTACCGCTGCTGAGCGGGGGGCTTACCAGACCGAGCCGGCGTCGAGCGTGCGGTGTGCCCGATCCAGTAGGACGGGCACGCCGCCGCCGATCTGATCGAAGCCCTCACCGACCGTCGCCTTCTGCAGATAGCGGGCGTGGATGCCCTCCAGGATCACCGCCAGCTTGAAGCACGCGAACGCGACGTAGAAGTCGAGGTCGGCCAGGTCGAACCCGGTCAGCTCGGCGTATCGTCCGGCGAACTCGCGGCGGGTGAGGAAGCCGGGGGCGGACGTGATCGTCGCGCCGACCGGGAGCTGCTCGGCGTCGGCGGCCTCCGCCCAGTAGACGAGCGTCAGCCCGAGGTCGGACAGCGGGTCGCCGAGCGTCGACATCTCCCAGTCGACGACGGCCGCGATCTCCGGGCGCGGCTCCAGCCGGGCGAGCGCGTTGTCGAGCCGGAAGTCGCCGTGGACGAGACGCGCCGGGGCGTCCGCCGGCAGCCGCTCGGCCAGCCGGGCGACCAGCCGGTCGTACTCGGGCAGCTCGCGGGCGGCGCCGGTGGCGCGGACGGCCTCCTGCGAGCTGTCCCACTGCTTGCCCCAGCGCTTGAGCTGGCGGGCCATGTAGCCGCTCGGACGTCCGAAGTCGCCCAGCCCCACCTTCTCCACGTCGACCGTGTGGATCGCGGCGAGCGCCTCGGCAAGCGCGTCGCTGAGGCCGCGCGCCTGCTCGGGCGTGATGTCGGCGGCGTCCTCCCGCGTGCGCAGGACCCGGCCCTCGACGAAGTCCATGAGGTAGAAGCGGGCGCCGATGACCTCCTCGTCGTCGCAGAACGCCAGCGTCGTCGGCACCGGCACCGCGGTCCCCTGGCCGAGGGCCGACAGGACGCGGTACTCGCGGCCCATGTCGTGCGCCGTCGGCAGCACGTGGCCGAGCGGCGGCCTGCGCAGCACGATGCGGCGGCCCCCGTCCAGGGTGATGCCGTACGTGAGGTTCGACCGCCCGCCCGCGATCAGGTCGATCGCGGTGATCCGTCCCGATCCGGGCAGCTCGCGGGCCAGCCAGGCCGCCAGCCGGGGGACGTCGATACCGGGCACTCCGGCGGGCAGTTCTGCGTCAACGGTCATGACCCATTATTAGAACGCGGCTCGGTCGGGGGTGTGAACCCCACCCGGGTACCGCCGTGCGGTCCGTGACGCCCCGGCCACTTCCGGCCGACTTCCAGCCGCTTGTCATCCGATCTCCAGGGACGGCGATGACCTGCGCGGACGCGGGCATCTTCCGCCCCTCTTCCCGCAAGGTGAGTGATTCGACCGAACACCCGGGAGGAAAAAGGTGACACAAGGTGGAATGCTCGGACACGCGGGGTGCCCGTCTGCACTACCCAATCGAACCGGATCAAACCCGGCGCGAGGGGTCGGCAGCCGTCATCCCGCCCATTGAGGCGGCGGGCTGGACGGACGAGTCCTCGCTTGACCAAGAGAAGTAACTGACCACTCGGGGGTCTGACCGCCCGATTGGGGGGACGCACCGTGGCAGACGCATGGCTGCCAGGAGCCGGCCGCATGCCGGCGCGAAACGACGGCGGAGCGTTGCGAGGAGGTGCCCCGCGCGCCGTCTGGTGCGCCGAGGAGCACGACCCGCACACCGTCTCCGCGCGCTCGGTGGCCGCCGACCTGCTGAAGGAGGACCGGCCCGCCCACCTGGTGTGGCACCCCGGCACCGGCGAGATCGTCCAACTCCTGCCCATCACCCGCGCCGCCCGGCTGCTCGGCGGCGCGCTCGGGCGGGAGGGCCGCGTCTGCGCGCAGATCATGGTGGTGGCCCAGTCGCGGTCGCCGTTCACCGGATCTCCGCTCGCCGGCATCGACGCCATCGTCCAGTGGCTGGAGGCATGGGGAGTCGCACGGCGCTGGCCCGCCGGACCCCCGCTCCCGTCCCCGCAGTCGTACCACGCGCAGCGCAACCGCAAGGAATGGGCGCGCGGCGGGCACTACGGCGCCTCCCAGGTGCCGCTCCTGGACCGGCCCGACCCCGGCGCCATCGACGTCCGGCGCATCACCGGACCCGACACCCCGGTCGCCCCCATCCCGAAGCCCCGCCTCCCCGGAACCCCCACCGGCCCCCGGCTCGTGGCGCCGCGGCCCCGCACGCCTGAGCCCGTCCGGTCGTCCGATCCCGTCCGCACTCCGCAGAACGACGCGCCGGCCTCGCGTCCCGGACCGCTGCACCCCGCGTCGGAGCCCGTGCCCGTCGGACCGAGCGCCCTGTCGAACTGACGCCGTCACCCGACCAGCGTCCGGACGATCTCGCAGCCCTTGCGCAGCTCGGCGAGGGTCGCGGCGGAGCCGTAGCCGATCACCAGGCCGGAGGTGCGCACCGGGCCCGCGTGGTGGCGGGTCAGCGTCTCCACCAGGACGCCGCGCCGGGCCGCCTCGTCCGCGGCGCGCGAGGCCGCCGGCTCCGGGACGTCCACCACCAGGTGCAGGCCGGCCGTGTCGCCGCGCAGGGGCAGGCCGTCCAGCGCCTGCACGACCACGTCGCGGCGCCGGGCGTACTCCGCGCGCATGCGGCGGACGTATCTATCCAGGTCACCCCGTTCCAGGAGGAGTCTCAACGCGTCCTGCGGGACCACGGCGGTGCGGTCGTTCAGCTCCTCCCTCCGGAGCGCCACCTCCGCCACCAGGTCGGGACGCCCCACCAGCCAGCCGACGCCCATGTCCGCGGTGAGGATCTTGGCGGTCGTGCCCAGGTAGACGACGACCTCCGGGTCCAGGCCATAGAGGGCGGGCAGAGGCGCGACGTCGTAGCGGAACTCCCCGTCGTAGTCGTCTTCGGCGATGAGCGCCCCATTGCGCCGCGCCCAAGCCAGCAGAGCCTGCCTGCGCGGGACGGGCAGCACGCCGCCCATGGGGAACTGGTGCGAAGGCGTCGTATAGACGATGCGCAGGTCATCGGGCAAGTCGTCGGTGATGAGGCCGTGCTCGTCCACAGGACAGGGAACGATTTCGGCCCCACGTCCATTCAGCACCGCGCGTGCCCTGCCATAGCCGGGCTCCTCCACACCGACCCGGTCCCCAGGGCGGAGGACGGTCGCGGCAAGCAGATCGAGCCCGTTCGTCGCTCCCCGCGTGACCAGAAGCCCGTCCACAGGACACGCCACACCGCGGCTACGCCTGATGTAGTCGGCGAGCGCCTCCCTTAGGCCAGGCAACCCATGCGGGTCTTGACGCTGCTGAGGCGGCATCCCCGCAGCAAGACGCCATGCCCTGCGCCATGCGGGTGTATCCAGGGCCCCGATCCAGGCGAGACCGGGCCGCAGGTCGATCTCGTGTGGGCCCGCAGCCCTCCGCACTGGCTCCTTCTCCACCACCTGGGGCTTCGGCATAGGCGCGGCGGCGACGCCCTCAGTCACATACGTGCCGGACCCATGCCGTCCTTCCAGCCAGCCCTCCGCGTAGAGCTGCTCATAGGCCTCGGTGACCACCGTCCGGCTGACCCCCAGCAGACCCGCCAGAGCCCTACTGGACGGAAGCCGCTCGCCCGCGGCAAGCCGTCCCTCCCCCATGGCGGCACGCAACTGCCCGACGAGCTGCGCGCTCATCGGCTCCGGCACATCCCGCTCCACGGCCAGGGGCAGATCGATCGACAAAGTGGTCACCCGCTATCCGCGCCAAGTGGCCATACCTGCCAGGCCACTCGCCTCCTAGCGTAAACGGACATGAACCCGCTCGCCGCGACCGCCCGCACCCGCCCAGGCCGCCTGGGGGAACGTTCCAGCACTGACCGCTCCGTCCTGTACGAGATCCTCGACGACGGCATGATCTGCCACCTCGGCCTCGTCGTGGACGGCTCGCCCCGCGTCCTCCCCACCGGCTACGGCCGCCTGGACGACACCCTCTACGTCCACGGCTCCACCGGAGCGAGCAGCCTCAGGGCCGGGCCGTCCCAGGACATCTGCGTGACGGTCACCCACGTGGACGGGCTGGTCCTCGCCCGCTCCCTGTTCAACCACTCGATCAACTACCGCAGTGCCATCGTCTACGGGACGCCCCGCCTCGTCGACGACCCGGAGGAGAAGCTGACCGGCCTCCGCGTCATCACCGAGCAACTGACCCCAGGCCAGTGGGACGCGGCCCGCCAGCCCAACCGCAAGGAGCTGGCCGCCACCTCCGTCCTGGCCCTCTCCCTGGACGAGGCCTCCGTGAAGGTGCGGCAGGGCCCGCCTGAGGACGAAGAGGAGGACTACGCCCTCGACGTCTGGGCCGGCGTGGTGCCCGTCCGCCAGACGTTCGGCCCGCCGGCCCCCGATCCCCTACTCCGTCCCGGCATCCCCATCCCCGGACATATCGCCCGGCGCGTGACCTCCTAAATCGATCGCCCGCGATGCCCCGCGCAGTCGTTCATGGCCGTAGGGTAAGTGCATGAACGAGCGGCTGGTCTGGATCGACTGCGAGATGACGGGACTCGACCTGCGCAACGACGCGCTCATCGAGATAGCCGCGCTGGTCACCGACAGCGAGCTCAACATCCTGGACGAGGGCGTCGACGTGGTGATCAAACCGCCGCCCGAGTCGGTCACCCAGATGACCAAGGTCGTCCGCGACATGCACACCACGTCCGGCCTGCTGAAAGCGCTCCCCAGCGGCGTCACCCTCGCCGAGGCCGAGGACGTCGTCCTCAAGTACATCAAGACCCACGTCAAGGACGCCAAGAAGGCCCCCCTCTGCGGCAACTCCATCGCGACCGACCGCTCGTTCCTGGCCCGCGACATGCCGTCCCTGGACGCCCACCTGCACTACCGCATGGTCGACGTCTCCTCGATCAAGGAGCTGGCCCGGCGCTGGTACCCCCGCGTCTACTTCGCCAGCCCCGAGAAGAAGGGCGGCCACCGCGCCCTGGCGGACATCACGGAGAGCATCCAGGAACTCCGCTACTACCGCGCCGCCGTCTTCGTCCAGCAGCCCGGCCCCGACTCCGACACGGCGCGCTCCATCGCCGCTCAGGTGGCCTCCGGCTGACCCACCCCGAAGAAGCCGCTACACTACTGGAAGCCGGGAGCGATCCCGGCCACGGTGGGTGTAGCTCAGCTGGCAGAGCACTTGGTTGTGGTCCAAGATGTCGGGGGTTCAAGTCCCCTCACTCACCCCAGTCCTCAGGGCCTGGTCGTCCGCCGACGATCAGGCCCTGACGTCGTTCCGGTCTCGATACGGGCACTGTGCGTGCGGGTTCATCGACCTTCGTAGATCATCCGGTTATGCTCCGACTCTAGAATTGTCAACCACACGCCAAGGGCGACGGATGAGTGTGGACGAGACGGCCCCGCTGCGCGTACTCGTGGTGGACGGTGATGCCCGGGGCAGAGCTGATGTGATCTCCGTACTGGACGCCAGCGACGAGTTCCAGGTCGTCGCCGACACCCCCGACCCGGCCGCGGCGGTTCCCCTGGCCGAGCGCCTGCGTCCCGACGTCATACTCCTGGACGCGGCCGCCGTTGATCACACGACGCCTCTCTGCACCTCGTCCCGGGTCTTCGTGCTGGCCTCAGATGATCAACCCGCCGTCGAGGCCGCCCTTCGCGCCGGCGCCAGCGGCCACCTCGTCCCCGGCTCCTTCACGGCGCACGACCTCGTCCGCGGCGTCCGCCATGCGTCCCGCACCACCCTGGGGCTGTCCGCCCGCGAGGCCGAGGTCATGGACCTGATCGCCACCGGCCGGTCCAACGGCGAGATCGCCCGCCAGCTCTTCCTCAGCGAGAAGACGGTCAAGAACCACGTCAACCGCATCTACGCCAAGCTCGGCGTCAGCTCCCGGGCCACCGCGATCGCCCTGTGGCGCGGCATGATGAGCGTCCTCCCGGGCCGCGAGTAAACCGATTCGCACTGGTCCGCAGGGCCTGATACTGTTCTTCCTGTCGCGAGGGACCCCGGCCCACCGCCGAGGCCCGTACGACAGGCGCCGTTAGCTCAATTGGCAGAGCAGCGGACTCTTAATCCGCGGGTTCGGGGTTCAAGTCCCTGACGGCGCACCCGCTACCCCCAAGGGCGTACACCGATCATCGGCGTGCGCCCTGTTTGTTTTCATTGCAGCCGCCGTCGCGGTTTGGTCTCCAAAGGGCTCGGAACACTCCCCCGATGCAGGAGTCACAGCGCCGGCCGCCCGAAGAGCGGCCGACTGAACGTAGCGACATGTCGTGCTGAGTTGAGCGTGGCCCGGGATGCGCTGAATCACGTGGATGCTCACGCCCTGCTCGTCGAGCAGCACCCCCGCAGTGGGCCGCCGTCGTGCAGGCGGTAGCTGTCCGCTCCGATCGCGTAGGCGAGGCTTCCAGGCTTCCCAGTTGCACGCGCTTGGATCGGACGCCGTCTAGACCGCAGTAGGCAAGTCCCCAGCCCCTGTCAGGTGTCGCGGCGTGTCCACGCCAGGACCCCCCATGACGACGGACACGCCGCGAACATTAGGTATTCGATGGGGTGGTCACGGTTGGATGCGTGACCAGACCCACTTGCCGCCGGCCGGGTCGCCGGTGACGCCGCACTTGGTCGACAGCGCCTGGACAATGTGCAGGCCCCAGCCGCCGTTGTCGTCGAACGCCTCCTCCGACATGTCCAGGTCGTCGAGGGTGAGCTCCTTCATCGGCTTGGTCTGGGGCAGGGCGTAGTCGGCGTCCCAGACGGCGATGACGATGCCGTGCCTGTCCCGGCTGAGCTGGAGGCGAATCTCCTCGTGCGGCGTCTGCCGGGCCGCATTGGTAACGAGCTCCGAGACGATCAGAAGCGCATTGTCCAGAATGTGAAAATAGCACCATTTGCGGATCCACGCGTCCACAAGAGTACGAGCTAGCCCTACTGCGGACGGTGTTCCCATAAGGGGCATAAGCAGATCCCCGTTCGCCTTCATCACCATCGCCCCGCCCTCGCCCGAGATTCTGAATTCATGTGGCAAGGATCACTGGCAAGCTCTAGTTTCGCCTGTATCAAGAGGAACCGAAAACAGGGAGCAGCGATGGTGATCGTTCGAGACCCGCTCGACCCCAAGGTCTCCATGTGGCATTTTCTTGCCTACTACCTCCGGTTCACGAGGGAGAGGGAAGGGCTGTCACTTACCCAGTGGGGCAAGATCATTGGAATGGCGCGATCAAGTGTTTCGAACATCGAAGCCGGGCGAGCGAAGCTTCAGGTCGACTATGCCAGGCGGCTCGATGTCAAGTTCGAAACCGGTGGGCTGTTTGAGTTGCTGCTCTGGTATGCCCGGATGGCCCACGATCCGAACTGGTTCAAGCAATACAGCCAGCACGAAAGGCAGGCAGCGGAGATTAAGGTCTTCCACGGGCAGGCGGTGCCGCTGCTTCTGCAGACCGACGACTACACACGGGCCTATGGCCGCCTCAGTACAGCCAAGGACCGCGAGGGAGTACTGGCTGGGCGACTAGCCCGCAAGCGCGCCGTCCTTGAGAGGGAAGACCCTCCCTACATCTGGGCGCTGCTGGACGAGTCGGCGCTGGCCCGCCGGGTTGGAGGCGATGCGGTCATGCGGGCTCAGCTCCAACACCTCCTCGAAATGGCGGAGCGCTGGAACGTGATCTTGCGGATCGTTCCGTTCTTGGCGGGTGAGCACCTCGGCTCGGAAGGCTTCTTCCAACTGATCGGTCTCCCTGATCGCGACATCGCCTACGCGGGCGCCCAAGGCGCGGGACGCTTGATCGAAATGCCAGACGAGATCAAGGAGTTTGCTGATACTTTCGAACGTATCGGCGCAAAGGCTGACTCTCAGGACGCCTCGCGCGAGCTGATCAGGCAGTACTTGGAGAGATACACATGATGATCCAGTGGCGCAAAAGTTCGTACAGCGGCACGGCGAACGACGATGTGTGCGTTGAGCTGGCACAACTAGCGCCAGGTGCTGGGATTGGGATACGGGACAGCAAGGATCCGGACGGAGGCCACCTCACCCTCTCCGCCACCCAGTTCGCCGACCTGATCGAGCAAATCAAGCAGGCCTCGGCCCGCTGACCGCCCTCTGGCCCGGCTCGCTCCCCGTACTCCAGGGCCAGCGTCGGCATCACGTGTCGGCCCCTCATCGACCGCCGCTAGGTCGCGCCCGCGGTATGCCCCGACACTGCGGGATCGGACGAAGCTCGCTGCGGCCCTGGCACGTCTGTCCAACCGCGAGCCGCCGCCGCAGACTGAGTCCGTCCTGAGCAGTGCCAGGGACTCCGGGGCTCAGCTTCTCATCGGCAGATCCGGGCCGAAGGAACCGGCTTCCGCGTCCTCCGCCCACTGCCCTTGATATCAGCTGATCTTCGTTCGGTATTGGGCGAACAACTGGTGGCGCTGGTGGTCGTCCTGCCCTATGAACGCCTTGAAGTCACCCAGCAGAAAAGCGACCTCACCACTTGAGCGCTGCTTCTCAAGTAGCTCAAAATCATGGCTGAGATGGACGAGTCGGCGCTCCACCTCCGGCTGCTCCAGCGGCGTCCCGTTTCGTTCCAGTTCAACAACCAACTGCTCAACCGTCATCGGACGCTTTCGCCCTAGCAGAACCTTGTAAACGGGGTCGAGGGTAACCTTGGACCGCTCGACGAGCGAGCGTGGGGATCCTTCCTGCAGGAGAGCCCTTCTGATCGCTACACCGAGCGCCTTGGCAACCGGCGGCGGAAATGCGTTGCCGATCTGCCGGTATCGAGAGGTCTTGCGGCCGAGAAATTCCCATTCGGCGAAGTCATCGCCGTACCACCCCTGGATGCGGGCGACCATCTCTACGGTCAGCATCGGGTACTGGACGCCTTCGACCCTGGGGTTCGTCGGACCGGGAGGGTCATCGGCGACTCCCTTGGCATCAACGCCCATCGCTTCCCAAGCCGCCTTGGCGCGGGTCGGGCCGAGGTCGGCGCCGCCATGCTTCTTCGAGCCGCCGACGATGGTCGGAGCGATGTTGTTGGCCTGCTTGACCCAGGCTTCGAGCCTTTCCGCACTCCAGTCGCCCTGCGCCATCAAGTCACGAAGCAGTTCGCCGACTGTGAGAGGACGTTCGGCCTGCGGCTCCGGCCAGTGGAAATACCGGGCGTACTCCTCCCTCATTGCAACAAGCACAAACCTAGGGCGGAGCTGCGAGACGCCGAACTGGTCGGCTTGGAGCAGCCGCCACTCGGCAACGTAGTCGAGTTCATTAAGCCGGTCCAAGACGTGCTTCCGATACGCCGTGAACCGGTTGGCGCTCAGACCCTTGACATTCTCCAAGAGGAGGGCTTTTGGTTTCATGCGGCCACACAACTCGACCGCCCAGGCGAACAGATCGCGTTCGTCGCTGGCACCCAACTGCTTACCGGCGATGCTGAACGGCGGGCACGGAACGCCTCCAGCCAGCAGATCTACATCCTCGTACTCGCCGAAGTCCCATTTTTCATCGAGGTACCATGTCTCAGGATCGGCTACGTCGCCAACCCTTACCGTTTCCTCGGCTTCTTTCTCCTCGTATCCCAGGACTTTGACGAGATTGTGGCGAAGCGTCCGGGCTGCGTTATCGTCTAGTTCGATCGCGAGGCGGTGGCGGAAGCCTGCCCGTTCCAACCCCAGTGACTGGCCGCCCGCACCTGCGCAGATTTCTACGACCTCAAGCGGCTTGCCCTCGGCTGCTCCGGACAAGTTGTTCTCCCTCCAAGCACCCTGGGAAGCTAGACGCGGATTGCGTTGCGCTCCGCTTGTGAAATCTAGACATCCGTCCCAGCCCCAGAGCAGGGCGCTTCCCACGCCTGAGTGTTCTGGTTCATGGGGTCACGAGCAGTGTGGCAGTTTACGGCCCGAGAGGACCTACGTCGACAACGCCGCGCTCTACCGCACCTCGCCCCTCAGCACTGAGAGAACTTCGGGGCGAGCGTCCGCTGGCAGGCGCCGATACGCCGACCAGACGCGGTCGAGGGGGGTCGAGACGCGGCGGTTGCGCTCGATCCACCGGCCGAGCCGCCTCTGATCCGCCGGATCGAGGACGCGGACGTCGGCGGCGAGCTCATCAGCTCTGGCCGGAGCGTCGGAGGAGCCGGCGCGGCAGCGCTTGCACTCGGTGAGCAGCAGTACCTCCTTACGGCCGTCCGGCAGCACCGTGGTCCGCCGTGTCACTGACAGCACCGCGGTCTTATTGGGATCGTCCGGGTACTCTTCCCCACCCGAGATGCCGCAGACGGTGCACAGGAAGTCGTCGCGCTCCATGACGGCTCTGATCTCCTTGGCCGACGGCGCCTTCCGGGGGGCGGCGGCACGTCTCTCCTTCGGGTCCCAGACCGCTGCCCCGATCCTGGCGAGTCGCTGCTCCTCGGCCGTGAGGCTCGCGTCCTCAGTGTTGGCCAAGATGACCCAGCCGTAGTCGCGCAGGTCGCGGACGCGGCGGTCAATCTGGGAGACCCCAGGGAAGGCGTCCCGCAGCTGCCCCTTGGTGAAGATGTTGCCCTCCCCCACCTCTTGCACCAGCCAGAGGGCGGCACGGACCATGCCGCCTCCTTTGAGGGCCGGGTCGTCCCAGGCAAGTGCGTTCACTCTGTCTCCCCTCACCTCAAAACGCTGGCGTGCGCCGGGTCCAGCAGCCGAGAGCGCGTGGTGCCCGGGGCCCACGGCGATCGCTACGCTAGCTCACTGGAGGGACGTTATTTATGGCTGCAAGCTTTGGCATACCGCCTGAAGGCGAGACGATCAGAGCGCTCGTCCAGGAGCGGCTCAAACAGGCCGTGGCCGAGGACGGCGCCAAGGTGACGGTCGACTGGCGGGACACCGGGCAGCGGCACCTCTATGTGATCGCTATGCCAGTCAGCATGCTGTATTTCAACCCGGACACCCACCGCGTCCGGGCGCAGCGCACCCTCGACCCCGACCGCGACAGGCTGCTCAATGAGCAGCCCTGGAGCGAAGAGGGCCAGGAGTACCTCCGCTACCTGCTGACCCGGGACCCAAAGGATCCGAGCAAGACCGATCCGGATTACACGACGCTTCTCGACGAGCTGGAAGAGTTCGGCCAGCGGGACCCCGGGATCATCAGCCCTAACGGCATCCTTGTCGACGGCAATACGCGCTGCGCTGCGCTCCGAGAGCTGGGGAGAGAGCACATCCGCGTCGGCGTCCTGCCAGAGGACACCGGCCGGGCCGATATCAACAGGGTCGAGCTGTCCCTGCAGCTGCGCCGCGACAAACGCCGCGACTACTCCTACCTCAACCGGCTCATAGCGGTTGAAGAAGAGCTTGCGGCAGGGCGCAAGCAGGAAGACGTCGCCAGGCAGTTCAACATCAAGCTTCCGACCCTCCAGCGCGACCGGTGGGTCTACGAGCTCATCAGGGATGCCATCGACCGCAGCAGGACGGAGGAGGGAGCAAGCCTCCGCCTGGTGGACTTCGAAGACCACCAGGAGAAGCTGCGGGAGCTGGCGCGCGACTACGCCAAGCTGGCTGCGAGCGACCCCGACGCCGCCGAGCGGTTGAAAGAGTCGCGCCTCGCCATGGTCGTCCTCAACCTTCCCAAGACGACGCTCCGCCTTGCCGAACCGGACTTCTATGAGCGCTTTCTGGAGAAGCGGCTCCCTGATTCGCTACGTCCGGATACCGAGGAGACAGTGGAGTCGGTCGGCATACCCGGGCTCGACGATGTGGTCATCCCTGATGATGCAGCTGACGTCAAAGCCGTCCGCAGCCTCACCGACAAGCTGCTGAAGGCGGATGCGGCCAGAAGGGCTCCGGACAAGGCCCCCTCTGAGGAGATCACTGCCGCGAACGCTGTCTTCGCTGCCGCGGAGGATGTGTTCAAGACGGCCACTGCACTCGCTGGAAGAGACTTCCAGCTCCGCAAGCGCCGGATCGCCGTCCCGGAGCGGGTGACGGATGCCGCGGAGTACATCGACCAGTGCGCTGCTGAGTTCGCCGAGGCGAAAGCCAAGCGTGCATTGGACGAAGACGCGTTCGACGACGCCCTCATCACTCTGCGCGAGAGCTTGGCGCGCCTGGCCAAGCAGGCAGGCAGAACCTTCACTTCGCCTGGCGACGGCATGGATTGGCTGCTCAACGCCACAAAGGACCGGTGACTGTGGAGGCCAGCACCGGGCCGAGCCTTGAGATCGGTTTTGGGGACGACGCGGTCACAGCCCGGTTCCACGTACGCAAAGACCTCACAGCAGACCTGCGTCGTCTCGCGCTGCGGTTCCAGAGCGGCATCCAGCGCACCCCCACCATTCTCGACATCGAGATCGACGACCTGCTCAGCAACCTCCGAGCCCTCCAGGCGTGGCCGGAGCCAAAGACCGTGCAGTGGGATCCGCAACTGGGCCAACTGGTCCGTGATTCCACCGCTGACGCCCAGACGGTCGCCCAACGGCTCACATCGCCAGCGCGTCCCGAAACCGAGCTCGGACCAGACGACCTCGAGGATCTACTCGGCCCCGACTGGACAGGTGACCTCACCTCCTTTCAGCGCCGGGACATCATCAAGCTCTTGTCCCTGCGCCACGGCGCGAATTTCTCTGTGCCCGGCGCCGGCAAGACCCGCGTCGGTCTGGCTGTCTTCCAAGCTCTGCGCCAGCGGGGTGAAGTCAGGCAGATGCTGGTAGTCGGCCCGAAGTCCGCCTACGAGTCCTGGTTGTTCGAGAACGAGGTGTGCTTCAGCCAACCTCTGCGGATCTCGGTGTACGGCAAGGGCCCCGCCCCGTCGTCCGACGTGCTGATCATCAACTACGAGCGGCTGGACAGCGCACTAGAGGACCTCGGCTCGTGGCTGTCGGCACGCCCCTCTCTGCTTCTGCTGGATGAGGCCCACCGTATGAAGGCCGGCCCCAGAGGTGTGTACGGCTCAGCATGCCTGGCTCTCGGCCCCCGCGCCCGCCGACGGCTCATCCTGACCGGGACGCCCGCCCCCAACGGCGCGAAAGATCTGGAGAATCTGTTCGGGTTCGTGTGGCCGGGCTATGGGCGCCAGCAAGTAATCCAAGCTGTGGGTGGCGGCAACCTCGAAAAGGCCAGTGCGGTTCTCCGCCCTCTGTTCACACGCACCACGAAGCGCGAGTTGGGGCTCCCTCCAGTCAGGACGACGATCAGACCTCTGAAGATGCCGTCCCTGCACAACGAGATCTACGAAGCCCTCGTCGGCAGGTTCTCCGCACGCGCCACCGGGTCTGAAGCCGACTTCCTCGCCTGGGGGAAGATCACGGTCTACCTGCTGATGGCCGCGACCAGTCCCGCGCTTCTCCACGCGGGCACGACTCGCTACGAGCCCTTGGAATACCAGGTCCCGCCGCTGCAGGTGCCGAAGGGATCGCAGCTGTCCGAGCTGCTGCGGGATCTGCCGATCTACGAGTTCTCCCCCAAGTACCGCGAAGCTCTGGCCATAGTGGACGCCAACGCTGCGCAGGGCCGGAAGACCCTGGTGTGGTCCACCTTCATTCGCAGCCTCAACACCCTCGAGCGGGTCCTCAAGAAGTATCGGCCCGCGGTAGTCCACGGCGGCACTGAGGACCGGGAAGCCGAGATCGCCCGTTTCCGCAATGACCCTGACTGCATGGTGCTGCTCTCGAACCCGGCCACCCTTGGAGAGGGCATCAGCCTTCACCACCGCTGCCATGACGCGGTCTATGTCGACCGTGACTTCGCCGCCGGGCGCTTCCTGCAGAGCCTGGACCGGATCCACCGCCTCGGCTTGGACCCCGAGACGGAGACCCGAGTCACTGTCTTGGCCTCCGAGGGGACCATCGACGAGGTCGTGAAGCTGCGACTGGATCAGAAGCTCGAGTTCATGGGTACGGTGCTGGACGACCCGGGCGTGAAGCAACTCTCCGATCTCGACGAGGAGCCAGCCGTCGGCGGCGGCCTCGACGAAGCCGACCTTCAGGCACTGATGGGCCACTTCCGTGCCCGTGCCTCCTGACCCTGTCCTGCGAGCCGCGGTCCGCTGGATGGAGAAGCTGCCCACCAACGGCCGTGCGAGGTGCCGGGCACTGTTCACCACCCATGCCGAATACAGCGACATCAGCCCCATGCAGTACGACGCGGCCTACAGGTGGCTGGAGGAGACGGGGCTTTTGGACAGCTCCGACGACATCCTGCCGACCGGCCAGCGAGTCTTTCGCGCAGTGGTCTCGACCGGGGACATCTCCTGGTTCCCAGATGCCGACCTCCATGTACGCGATCCGACTGAGCTACCCATCGATGCTGGGCGGGCAGCCGGGGCGCTCGGGCTCAGCGAACTACAGGCTTACCAGGAGATCCACGCCGCCTGGGGCAAGGTGGACACTGCAAAGCGCTCGCGAATCGGCGCTGCCGGTGAAGCCGGTCTCGTAGACCTGCTCTCTACATCGACTACCGCGAGAGTCGAACACGTCGCTGCCCACTCCGACGGATGCGGCTATGACGTCGCTGTCCTCGCCGGCCGACACAGTCTGCATATCGAGGCGAAGGCCACCACACGGCGCAACCGCCTGCCGCTCTTCCTGACCCGCCGCGAATACGAGGTGATGCGGCATGACCCGTCCTGGCAGCTTGTCGTCCTCCGGCTCACAGATGAACTCGCGGTCAACGCGGTCGGCTCTGTTGACAGCAACTGGATTGAGAAGCAGGTCCCAGACGACCAAGGGCCGTACGGACGCTGGGAGTCATGCCGGATCGACGTCCCGCCCGACCAAGTGGTCAGCGGGATTCCGCGACTCGCCCCCGTCCTTGCGAGTGGAGCCTCCCCGCTACTGGCCGGGTGAAGGACGAGTCCTTTCAGCCTCGCGGCGGCGGGATCGGACCGCTTCGCAGACCGTCTGGGCGCAGTCGTCGGGCGGCTCATGCTCCCAGAACCGCAGTACGAGCCAGCCGGCCTCTGCAAGACGCGCATCCGTATCCCGGTCGCGCTCCATGTTGCGACCGATCTTCCCGCGCCAGTACTCCGGATTGGTCTTGGGCGGCACGAAGTGCTCAGGACAGCCATGCCAGAAACAGCCGTCGATGAAGACAGCGACCCTCGTGGGCCGGAAGACGAGATCTGCAGTCCGGCGCATCCCCGTGAGCGGTTTTGCGGCCACCCGGTAGCGCAGGCCCGCAGCGTGAACCAGTGACCGAAGCGCCAGCTCGGGCGACGTGTCGCGATTCCGGTTGCCCAGCATGCTGCGGCGGTTCCCTGCTGACGATGCCCACGAGCCCTCCGGGGCCTGCCAGGTTTCGCCACTCACCGCATCGCCGCCAGGCACTGACTCACTCCTCTCGCATCGCGCCGACCCGGGCCCACATCTCTTCGAAGTCCCGCTCACTGATCGCACTGGACTGGAACTCGTCCTGGGCGGCGATTTCCGCCACCGTCCCGACAGGCACTCCCAAGAGAGCAGTCGCCCCGGCTTCATGGCGCTGGTCAGCGTACTCCAAGTGAAGCGCCCCAGGGCTGCTGAGAGCTCGGCCCTGAGAGGATCGAGTCATTGCACGTCCGTCCCTCTATCCCTGGACTGTGCAGCGCGGTTCGCATAGTCGCCGGAGTTCGAGCGGACTACCCCAGCGAGTGGTCGGCGATGAACGCCGTCGCCGCCAAGCGGGGAATCACCCCGACCGAGACGGTGCGCAGGTGGGTGCGTCGGGCCAAGGCCGACGCCGACGCCCGGCCAGGGACCACGAGCGAGGAGTCGGCGGAGCTATGGTGGATGAGGCTGAAGGACGCCGAGCTGCGGTGGTGAACGAGATCCTTAAGGCCGCGGCGGGTTTCTTCGTGGCCAAACTCGGCCGACCACCCGGGAACTGACCGCGACCATCGGCACGTTCCGCAAGGTGCTCGGATTCGAGCCGATCTGAGCCAGGATCAACGCCTCTATCGGCCGGGTCCGCGATGCGCTCGACAACGCTCTGATGAGGTCAACGATCGGGTCGTCCGCCTCGTCGGGGCTGTGCTGATGGAGCAGATCGACGATTGGCCCAAGGCTCGCCCGCGCATGGGACTTGAATCCCTGACCAAAGCACACCGACGCTTCATCGGGCGCGCGGCACCCGCACTCAAGATCAACGACTGGGCGCTCGCCCCTTAACCTGCAGAAACGGGATCAGGCGGAG
This sequence comes from Actinomadura sp. NPDC000600, assembly GCF_040492135.1. NCBI lineage: Bacteria > Bacillati > Actinomycetota > Actinomycetes > Streptosporangiales > Thermomonosporaceae > Actinomadura > Actinomadura sp. NPDC000600. The sequence goes on along the minus strand of NZ_JBEUPD010000005.1, from coordinate 79,925 downwards.
ATCAACTCTTTCACCGCTCCGCGAGACGCGCCCTTCATCAGGGGCGGGCATCGATGCTAATAGCGAAAGATCGAGCTAGCATCGATGCCATGCCAATCGCCGCCGATACATACCTACCGCCGGAGTACCTCCGCTGGCAGGAGCGGCTTTCCCATGAGTTTTTCGGCGGGAGGGAAGGGCAGCCCGTCGTCATGTTCATCGACCTCGATGAACTTCAACGTTTGGCCGATCCGGGCGAGGACCCGCTGCGTTCGCTTGCAGCTGCCATCAAGCGTCTGGTCAACCTCAACCGCGGCACCTCGATGTTCTCTGAGGTGAAACGGGTAGAAGCAATCTGGGCCGCGGGCCCCCAGGACCAGCCGCCGCCGACATTGCCAGTGCTCGCCCTCAGCGTGCTGGCTGCCTCAGAGATGCGAAGCGACGCTTCAGGATCGCGTCACAATTACTACATTCGCCTATCCCGCGCCCTGCTACCTGACGGAACCAACTCCGAGATCGAATCTCTTCGGCACTCGCTCCGCGAGCGCGGCGCTTTCACAGACGTGGTCGGCATGTGGCAGTGCATCCACCGTTGGATAGGTCGGCAGGCAGGAGCCTCCGGCACTTCCACGATCCCCGAGCACCCGGGGCTAAGTCGTATCGGCTATCCACTGTCGCAAACGCTCATCCGCCGGAGCGACCGCGCGGTTTTGACTCGGTTCTTCGACCGCATGCAGCTCAAGCGCGCGGGTGTGCCGTCACCCGAATCGCTGCTGACCTGCCTTGAAGTCTGGACGCACCGCCGCTCCCATGGCTTCAGCCACCGCTTCATCGAGGTGCTCAGGGACCCGGACGTCCAGGACTATTTGCGCCCACTCATCCACGATCTCGCCATCGCCTGGGACGGCAAGGTCATAACCGCCGAAGGTCTCCGACGGCTCGAGTTCCGGCTAGCGCTCGACCTCGACCGAGGCAGCGCCTGGTGGGTGATCCCGCGCATGGCCGACGCACCGGGCGACACCCTGACCGGCACGATGGGTGGCAACGAGTTCAGGGTGGTCATCACCTCCGATCCGTACAGCTCCATGTTTGAAGCGGAAGGGCTGCCACCCGTTACCCCATATCTCTTGACCCAGGGTCTGATGATGCGGGGGAACCTCTATGTAGCCGAGTTCCAGCCCGCGCGCTTCTTCGCCTTGGCGGACAACGCTGATGCCGGCGGCTGGACATCGGTCGATGCCATCCAGGCATACGAGGAGCACGTCCTTGTCGCGGCACCCGATCTTCGTCCCCTGGTCGAGCGCGCCCTCGAAATGGCAGCGGACCAGGGCTGGAACCGCATGAGCGACCAGATCGCGAGCGAAATACTTGATGGCTACTCCATCTACTACGGGGTGGTGTTCTCGGATGGCGATGCTTTGGAGCGGGCCCTGCGGATGCTGCCTGCCGCGCTCGCGGCCGGCATCCGACTCGGCACGACGGCTCGCCCAAGGCTCATCAATGGGCTGCCACTGCATCGCAACCTCAGCCGCCACACCTATCTCGCAGGCGGCGAACCTGATCTGGAGCTACCCGTCGGTGCCGAGCCGCGCGACGTCAGGGTGGTGCTGGACGGGGAGAGCCAGGTCTTCCGTGCCTCGAAATTCCCAATCCCCTTCTGCCGGTTCGGCCCGTACGGGGAAGGGGACCACACCATCGAGGCGGACGGGGAGACGCTGGCCTTCGTGGTGCGCCCCGGCTCCGGGGAGGCATACGACCCGCCCGGTATCGGCGGGTTGTCTTGGAGGCGGGGCGAGCTCGTACATTCTGAGAAGCGGAGAGGCGTCTGCGGCGCCTGGACCGAAGCACCTGACGAGGCGGACATCGTGCTCGTGCGCCGGGGTGCCATAGAAAATTGGCTGGTCGATCGGACCGGGCGGGTGACACTGCTCACGGAACCGGCGCTGCCGACCTTCGCCCCCGGTGTTTCCTTCATGTACTTCGAACTCCGCCGGGACCGAGGGGCATGGCTTTTGCAGAAGCGCTTGAGCCAACGGCCGGGCGCTGAGTGGCAGGCCACCCGCCTGCAGGCTGCTGAACCGGCCTTCCGGCCCCTCAGGCCGGAAGATCGCCGGGTATGGCACGAGGCAGTTGGGTCGGTGAGTACCAGCGACCAACTGTGGCCCCTCTACGTCAGCGCATACGAGCGTGCCGATGGACGCTGACCTGCTGCTGACTTGGATGAGCGAAGTGGGTTCCGGTGACGTCCGCGACCTTCGCCAGCGCGTTGCCTGGGCGGCGCGGGCTCGGGACCGCAGCCCTAAGAGATACGAATCAGGACGATGGCTGCGCGACATCTCCGCGCTCGGCCACGCCGAGATCGATTGGCAGCGCGGCAACTGGACGATCGCACCCGCCGTGGCGCCCCTGCTTCCCGCCGCAGGCGGCACAGCGGTGCTGGCAGGCAGTCGGCGCGTCGGCCTTCTCGACCGTCTGGAAAAGTCGATCGCCGTTCAAGTCCAGCGCCCGAAAGACGGCCACGGAGAGCCGCTGCCCGCGCCAGCGACCGTGTTCCTGCAGGGAGACAACTTTGGGCAACTCCGCGACTCACTGAAGGAAGCTGGCGTCCAGTACGTCGGATGCGCAGCCCGGAGCATTGCCAGGGGTCTGCTTCGGATAACGCTCGGTGACCCTGCCGCTCCTCCAGCACGCGACGATGCAGCCGAGCACATATCGGCAAATGCGGAGGACGTGCGATTCTGCGCCGGTCTGCCGAAAGGTGACGGGCTCTGCCGGATCTCGGTCAACGGCCGTCCGAGCTACCGCTACCGCTTGAACGGTAGCTGGTACCACACGGATCACGCCACAGGCATCCTGCTCGACCGCGCCGCCCGAGGAATCAGCGTCATGCGGTTCCGGGCAGAGCGCGTCTCCGACGACGAGGAGATCGGCACGGTCTTCATCGACCAGGGTGCTCCCCTGCCGCCGCTGCAAGCACGCGCCCTGGTGCTCTGCAGTGGGTTGCCCCCGCAGTTCGGCAACCTCGCCCGCACCGCGGTCTATCGCAACGTCCCGGAAGACATCGCCAGGTTGGTAGCCGAATCCATCCGCCAGCCGATGAGCGTATTCGCCTGATCACATCCGGAGGTATCAATGGTCTCGTTCGAAGCCGAGGCGCGCCGTGGGTTGGATGTCACGGGCACCTTCGACCGCCTTCGGGAGGCGTACTTCCGGTACTACGACACCCCATTCGGACTAGCCGACGAGCGACTGCAGCGGGAACGGCGGAAGCTCTTCGACCAGGACAACGGCGCGTTCCGGCTGCCCCTGATTGAGTTGCGGCCGGAGTATGTCACAGTTGACCGCACCCTCGACGAGTCCGCCGCTGCCGCCGGGGCACCGCCAGAACTCGCCGACTTCGCCAAGCGAGGTCTGCTCCCGCCTGACCGTTCGCTCTACCTCCACCAAGAGCACGCTCTCGCAGCCGGGCTAACGCCGGGTCGGAATATGATCGTCACGGCGGGCACAGGATCGGGTAAGACCGAATCGTTCCTGCTACCCGTACTCGGCTCGCTGCTCGCCGAATCGGCTGGCTGGGACGGGGGTCCTGCCCCCCTCGATCCGTGGTGGCGCACCTCCGGTTCGGAGTTCGCCTCCCAGCGCGATGGTGAGAGGGGTCGGCCCAAGGCCGTCCGCGCCCTGATCCTTTACCCGATGAACGCCCTGGTCGACGACCAACTGATGCGTATGCGCCGGGCACTGGATAGCGATGCCGTCCGCAGTTGGCTGGACACGCATCGCCAGGGCCACCGCTTCTATTTCGGGCGCTATACCGGCGCGACGCCCGTCACCGGACACCGGACGACTGAGACCGCGCTGGAGCGCCTGCGCGAGGTGCTTCTTGCCACTGAACAGCGCGGCGCACGGGCCGCCCAGGTCGCTGCCGAGACGGGCAATGACGACGTCCGCTACTTCGTGCCACGCCTGGACGGCGCAGAGATGCGCTCGCGCTGGGATATGGTCGACGCCCCACCGGATGTCCTCGTCACCAACTACTCGATGCTCAATGTGATGCTGCTTCGCGACCGGGACAGCCACTTCTTCGACTCAACCCGAGCCTGGTTGGACGCCAGCCCTGAGCACCGGTTCACCCTGGTCGTCGACGAGCTGCACACCTACCGGGGCACCGCAGGCACCGAGGTCGCCTACCTGCTAAGAAACCTCAAGCAGAGGCTTGGTCTAACCGAACGCCCCGACCAACTGCGCGTCCTTGCTGCCTCGGCATCGATCGATGCCGAGCGTGACCAGCAGTACCTCGAAGAGTTCTTCGGCGTCGATGCCGCGAGTTTCGAGTTTGTCCCCGGCAGTCTCGCCATGCCGGACACAGCAGCAGTCGGTACAGCTGCACATGTCTCAGCACTGATCGCCTCAGAAGCTGACGGAGCGGGCGATATCGCTCGGCAGGAGGGGCTGACCGACACGCTGCGCCGCGCCTTCCTCGATGAGGATGAAGACGGTAGCGAGAATGCCCTGGCGCGCCCGCTGAGCGATCTGGCCTGCCGAGTCTTCCCCGATGCGGAACCCGCTGACGCTGAAACCGCGCTCACGAAGGTGCTCTCGGCACTGGCGGCCAACCCGCTGGACAGCGACCCCAAGGTGCGTGCTCACTACTTCTTCCGCAACGTACCGGGGGTCTGGGCCTGTAGCGATCCCAAGTGCTCAGCGGCTCCCCATACTGATAAGCCGCGTCCGGTCGGTCGTCTGTATTCCGAGCCCAACCCCCGCTGCGAGTGCGGTTCCCGTGTCCTGGAATTGCTCTACTGCCAGAACTGCGGGGACGTGCTGCTCGGTGGCTTCGCCCCTGAAGGGCAAACACAGTTGAACCGTGTCGACACCTTGCTGTTGGCCGACGTACCCGAACTGGCCAAGCTGCCTGATCAGGTGAGGCTGGAGCGCACCGCCAACAACTACCTCGTGTATTGGCCGAACCCGGCAGCGGGGCTCGACGCGCTTGACCGCAGCGAGTGGAGCCGTGACGACAACCGCGTTCGCTACCGATTCCGGCGCAGCGAACTGACGCCCACGACAGGCGGTATTCGAAACGTCGGCACCCAAGGCGGGCACACCGGGTGGACGTTCCATGCCTTCGTTCCGCCGTCGGCACGGGCACGCCGCGACCCGGCAACGATCAGCCCGTTTCCAACGCAGTGCCCCTCCTGCGGCGATGACTGGGAAATCCAATACGGACGAGGAGGAGCGCGCCTACCGCACACCGACCCGCTAACCCAACGGTCCCCCATCCGTGGCATGAGGACGGGTTTCGAGAAGATCAACCAAGTACTCACGAGCGAGCTGGCGACCGACCTGGCCACCGATGAGCGTAAGCTGATCATGTTCACAGACAGCCGTCAGGACGCTGCCAAGCTGTCGTCCGGCCTCGCCCTCCGCCACTATCAGGACCTTCTCCGTCTCCTACTGCACAATCAGTTGGCAGCGCTGGGCGATGCCTCAGCTGATGTCGCTCTCGCGAAGGCGCACTTCATCGACCGGGAACGGTCGGCCGCGTCTTGGGCAGCCATCGAACGGCTGGAGAAGCGTGATGCCGCCACCTTCGACCGGTTGCGAGATATCTGGGACGAGCGTCCCGGCACCACCTCCGAGGATGAGCCGGGGCTCATCACCCGGTTGGACCAGGGTCCGAGCATCGCAGCGTCGGCGGGCGCGATCGCCGGCCAACTGCTCAGCATGGGGCTGAATCCGGGTGGGCCGCATGCCAGTCTGCAGCTGACCTCGAACGAGCGGAAATGGACCAGTCTGTACGACTGGGACGCCACGCCGCCCGCGCCCCGCGCCAACCTTTCGCCCGAGCAGGAAGCACTCCGGGCAGATATCAACTACTCGCTGCTGAAAGAAGTCCTTGAAGGGCTGTTCTCGGGGGCGGGGCGCGACTTCGAATCCCTCGGTCTTGGCTGGTTGACGCTAGCCAATGACAGCGACCCGATCGGCATCTCATCGGCGTCCGACCTTGCGTATACCCGCGCCAGCCTGCGAGTCCTAGCAGATCTACGCCGCTTCGACGGGTTGCGATCGCCACGTCCGGAACCTCCCCGGCAGCTCCGTAACTTCTGGCGGAAAATCGAGCACAACGGCGGCCCCAGCGAAGCAGAGCTCAGCGACATCTTCCTTGCCCGCTGCGGAACCGCTGTCCGTGACTACCTGATCGACCCCGACCTTGTCGTACTCCGCAGGGCAGGGGAGGTGGCTTGGGAGTGTGGCACCTGTGGCCGGTTGCATCTCACACGAGGCTGCGGGTACTGCACCCACTGCGGGCGGGCCTTGCCGGCAGACGGCACCGCGATCGAGCCGGAGAGCGACTACTACGGCTGGAAAGCCGTCCGGGATGCTGGGCGCTTCCGGTTCAACTGCGAGGAGCTCACCGGCCAGACCGATCGCATTGATGCCCAGACGCGGCAGGCGCGATTCCAAGGAGTCTTCCTTAACACGGGCCAGCACGCCGAGGTACCGTCGGCTGACGGCATCGACCTGCTCAGTGTGACCACTACGATGGAAGCCGGTGTGGATATCGGCGCCCTCTCGGCTGTGGTGCTCGGCAATATGCCCCCCACGCGGTTCAACTACCAGCAGCGTGTCGGACGGGCTGGCCGTCGCGGAAACCCTGTCGCCATCGCCCTGACCGTCTGCCGGGGCCGTAGCCACGACGAGTACTACTTCGATCAACCCGGTCGGATTACCAACGACCCGACGCCGGAGCCGTACTTGGCGGTGGATCGCCGAGAGATCTTCAGCCGGTCGCTCAGGGCCGAGGTGCTCCGCCTGGCAATGCCGGACATCGAGAAGGCGACCAGCGAGGGTGGTGCGGATTTCACGCCGACCATCAACGTCCATGGCGCCTTTGGTCTTGTGGCGGAGTGGGCAGAGGCTCTACAGCACCTGGAGCGGTGGCTGCTCGGCAACCGCGGCCTCGTGCGCGGTATCGCGGCCGCGCTGGCCGACCGGACTCCACTCGCCACGGACTCCGCGGCCCTGGCAGATGCTTGTGTGGCCGAGCTCCCGGTCCTGATCAGCCAGGCGGCCGGGCCGGGCTCTGTCGGACACGACGAGCTGAGCCAGCGCTTGGCGGAGCAGGGTGTCCTGCCGATGTTCGGCTTCCCGACAAGCGTCCGCTACCTGTACTTGAAGCGCCCATTCCGCTCGGATCCGTGGCCTCCAGCCGACGTCATAGACCGTGACCTCGCCATGGCAGTCAGCCAGTTCGCCCCGATGAGCGAGGTGGTGCGGGACGGTCGAGTGCACACCGCCGTCGGAGTGGCAGCGTTCGAGCCGAATGGGCGTCGTCGCCCTCGGCATCCCGCGATGGACGAGCTTGGAATCGACAGGATGGTCTACCTGTGCCGGTCATGCTCTTTCCTCTCCGACGAGGATCTCGGTGACATCCCGACGTGCCCGCAGTGCGGCTATGGCCCCGAGGGATTCGCCCGGATGCCGCTCCGGGAGCCCCTAGGGTTCCGAGCCGGGGGCAAGCGGGATTTTGATGGCAACTTCTCGTGGACGCCCCGTGCCATGGCCGCGCGAGCGCTGGCTGACCTGAGCCAACTCCGTCAGACGAGCCTCGGAGCGGCATCGGCGTACAGCGGCCCGGGACGCCGGTTCGCAATCAACGACAACGGCGGCAGACTCTTCCGTTTCAAGGCAGCAGCAAAGGACGGGCTCGACTGGGGCGGTTACGTTGCCGTCGAGGCAGTCGAAAAGGGGATTCTCCCTTCGGCCGTGGCTGAGGGCGACCCCTTCGAGGTGGCGCTTGGTGCTGTTCAGCCGACCGACTTCCTGTTCCTCGGTCCGCAAACTGGCTCGTTCCCGAGCGAGGGACTGCGGCTGAACTTCTCGGCTGGTCTCCAGCCTTCCGGGGTCAGCGAGGTGACCGATGGCCGGCGGGCTGCCTGGTACTCGCTGGCGTTTCTGCTGCGCAAGGTCGCGGCCTCTGAACTCGACATCGAGCCACTCGAGCTTACCGCCGGCCTCTTCGCGGGTCTGGCCGACAACAATGAGCCCGCGCCGTACGCGTTCATCGCAGACACCCTGGAGAACGGAGCGGGCTTCTCGACTCATCTCGGGCGGGAGGATGTACTTCCAACGTTCCTGAACGCCGTCGAGCAATATCTCGACCGGTTGGCAAAGGCTGATCACGCCAGCACCTGTTCGGCGTCCTGCTACAAGTGCCTGCGCGACTACGGGAACATGTCTTACCACGCCCTCCTGGACTGGCGGCTGGCACACGACCTGCTGAAGGTCCTGCGACACGGCAGACTTTTTGTCGAGGAGCAACGACTACAGGCGGCTCTTGAGCTATGGGCACGCGGACACAACGCCACGGTGCTCAACGATGTGCCGGGCGCAGCGCGGTTCCGGCATCCGCGCCTTGGCGATCACGTCGTAATCGTCCGGCACGCCCTGGAAGCATCCGAAGGCGACTTCATGACCGAGCGCTTGGCGAGGGCCCTCGCTAGGGTCGAGATAGAAGAGAAAGGCATCCGCGGCGTGGTCTTCGTCGACGACATCACCCTCGACCGCAATCCGGGCAGAGTGTTTCAACTCTGCGACGCAATCCGGGGGGCCATATGAGCCGGCCGAGCAGGAGGACTGGCTGGCTGTCGCCGCCTGGCGCTTGGTGCCTGATCGAGTGCCCCGCATCGATTGAGGTGCGCCGGGTTAGATGATGCCGGCTTACCCGTTGCCGGTTAGCACTGGAGCGTTGGTGGGACGGTGGTGAGCGTATTCGGGGTCACCTGGGTCCTGCAGTGCGCCGGAGCGGTAGACCAGCCGCGTCCCCCGAGCATCGGTGGCAGCGTCATGACATAGCACTGGGCACGGACGGCGCCGGACCAGGGGACCACCGTGACGCGGCAAGCGTCCTACCGAACGTTCCGTACCGGCGCTGCCTGGATCACCGAGCCAGCCAATTCGCCGTCGCGATGGTGCAGCTTTCCATCGCGCGGGTCTCGTTGACGTAGCCCGTGGTGAGGGCGGTGTCCTGTGGGCTGGGGTCAGGGCGTGCCGGTGGGGGACTTCTTGCGGTCTGCGGTGGGCTTGGTTCGGCGTCCTCGGGGTGTCCGGCGGCGTGCGCGGCCGCGGCGGCCTGGTCGGGAGTCGGTAGAGGGGGCGTCGGGGTGGAGGGTTAGGAGGTCTTCGTCGCGTTGGATCGCTTCTAGGGAGAGGGTGCGGTAGCCGGCGTCTTCGAAGAGGACGGTGATTCGGTCGGGTTCTACTCGCATGACCGTTCCGGTTCCCCAGGCGGCGTGCTGCACCTCGGCGTGCAGGGGGAATGAGTTGTCGTCGGCCTGATCCGGGGATGCGGCTGATTTGTCGGGACGGGGCGGCTCGGTGCGCGCTCCGGCTCGGCATATGTCGCAGTTTCCGCATGGGCCCTCGTAGGGCTCGCCCAGGTACTCCAGTAGGAAGCGGCGGCGGCAGTCCGTTGTCTCCGCGTAGGCGCGCATCATGTCGATGCGTGAGTCATCGACGCGGCGGCGGTTCTCGTCTAGTTCCGTGGCGCGTGCCACGGCTTCCTCGGGTTGTGGGCCTTCCTGGACGTATCGCAGGTCTCCCCGGCCCGTCGTCTCCACGGCTCCGGTCTGTTCCAGCAGGTTCACCAGGTTGGTGAGCTTCGATGCGCCGACGCCCAGGGTGGTGCGCATCTCGCTCGCCGGGACGGTGCCTCCATGGGCCTGGAGGAGCGTCGCGGTCTGGAGCAGCTTCTCCTCGTCTGGTTTGCCTGCGGCGAAGAAGCGTCGCAGGCCGAGGTCCTGCGAGCGGTAGTACAGGACGGCCGCGGCGGGCTCCCCGTCCCGTCCGGCACGGCCGATCTCCTGGTAGTACGACTCCGGGGACTCAGGCGGAGCGGCGTGCAACACGTAGCGGACGTCGGGCTTGTCGATCCCCATGCCGAACGCCGAGGTGGCCACGACGACGTCGAGCTCGTCGTTCTGGAACGCCTCGTGCACTCGGTGGCGGTCCGCTGCCTTTATCCCGGCGTGGTAAACAGCTGCGCGGAGGCCCGCCTCGGTCAGCTCCTCGCCGTATGCCTCGGCATCGCGTCGGGTGGCGACGTAGACGAGGCCCAGCCCCTTTCGGCCGGCGGCGTCCTCGACCAGTGCCCGCCTCTTGTCCGTCTCCTCGTGGAACCGGCGTACCTTCAGCGACAGGTTGGGGCGGTCGAAACCGCGGACGATCTGCCGTGCATCGCCGATCCCGAGCGCCGCGATGATGTCATCGCGTACCGGTGGCGAGGCGGTCGCGGTCAGGGCGATCACCGGGGGATGCCCGAGACGCTCGACCACCCGGCCGAGCCGCTGGTAGTCCGGTCGGAAGTCGTGGCCCCACGAGGAGACGCAGTGCGCCTCGTCCACGGCGATCAAGGAGGGGCGCACGGCGGCGAGCCGCTCCACTACTGACTGCTTGGCCAACTGCTCGGGTGAGAGAAAGATGTACTCCGCTCGCCCCGCCCGGATCTGGTCCATGGCGTCCTCGCTCGCGCCGTCGGACTGGGCGGAGTTGACCATCACGGCGCCGCCGGCGTCGCGACCGGCGAGCGCGACCATCTGGTCCCGCTGCAAGGCGATCAGGGGCGAGATCACCACGGTCGGCCCGGGAAGCAGCTGGGCAGGGACCTGGTAGACGGCGGACTTGCCGCCGCCGGTCGGCATGATCAGCAGTACGTCCCGGCCCCGCAGCAGGTGCTCCATCGCCTCGCCCTGGCCAGGGCGCAGGTCCGGCCAGCCGAACACCTCCCTGGCAACCCGGCGCAGGCGGCGACGCCTGCCCATCCGACCCCAGCCGATCCGCCTGCCCATCCAAGTCCTCCTCGCGCCGTGTCGTGCCGGCGAGTTCGAGGATCGTATGCGGTACGAGACCGACCGTCCCCCCTCGACGGAAGCGACGAAACACGCGGGTCTCTCCCTCAGAAGCCTCCTCGGAAACCTTCGGTGGCCTTGGGCTGCGGAAACGCCCGCCGACCACCTGCCAACGGGTCCCCCGGCGGCGTTGCGGTGCCCCGCGTGGCCCTGCCACCGGTACCGGCATGGCCGGGGGCGCAGCGGATCAGAGCGTCGGATGAGCTCGGTTACCCTGGCGTACCGGCTACCGCGAAGGGGGCGTCGATGAGCCGCTGGTCCGATCTGACTGGTGGGAGTTCCGGGGCGTCCTACGCCGCCCGGTTCGCCGACCTCGCCGCCTCTGGGGCGGACGTGCACGGCGAGGCGCGGCTGTGCGCCTCGCTGGTTCCGCCGGGTTCGCGAGTGCTGGACGCCGGCACCGGTACCGGACGGGTCGCGATCCGGCTCGCCGAACTCGGCTACACCTGCGTCGGAGTGGACCTGGACGCCTCCATGCTGGCCGAGGCCCGCCGCACGGCCCCCGAGATGACCTGGATCAAGGCTGACCTGGCCACCCTCGAACTGCCGGACGCCGATCCCTTCGATCTCGTCGTGGCCGCGGGCAACGTCATCCCCCTGCTGACTCATGGCACCGAGCCTGCGGCCATCCGGGCACTGGCCGAGGTCCTGCGTCCAGGCGGGCTTCTCATCGCGGGGTTCGGCCTGGACGCCGCTCACCTTCCGGTGCCGCCGAGCGTGGATCTGGCCGGCTACGACGCCTGGTGCGCAGCCGCCGGGCTGAGCCTCCACCAGCGCTTCGCCACCTGGGACGGCGACGACTACCACGGCGGCGGCTACGCCGTCAGCGTCCACCGCCGGGACTCCACCGCGGACGGGTGATCACCGCGAGTGGCGGACGCGCTGGACGAGGTCTTCGGCGGCCTCCCGCCACTGAGGACGCTGGAAGGTGAAGCCTGCTTCGAGCAGGCGGCCGGGGACGACGCGGCGGCTTTTCAGCAGTAGTTCGGTGTCCGAGCGCAGTGCGAGCGCTCCGAGTTCGGCCATCCATTTCGTCGCGGGCAGGCCCACCGGGACTCCCCACGCCCTGCGTAGTTCCCGCATCAGGGAGCGTTGCGGCACGGGATTGGGGGCGGCCAGGTTCACCGGCCCGGTGATGTCGTCCCGGTCGATCAGGAACTCCACCGCGCGGACGAAATCCTGGTCATGGATCCAGGACACGTACTGCGCGCCGCCCGCGACCGGGCCGCCGAGGCCGAGCCGGGCCAGCCAGAGCAGGTAGTCGAAGACCCCGCCGCGATCGGGGCTCATCACCATGGCGGAGCGCAGGGCGACCTTGCGAGTGGACGGTGTCCCGGCCCGCTGCTGCGCCCGCTCCCAGTTCTTGGCGATCTTCACGCTGTAGGCCCAGTAGCCGGGGACTCCGGGCTCGGTGCCGCCGATGATGCCGGACGCCTCGTCGTTGGGCGCGTCGAAGCGGTGGGCGTAGATGGTGGCGGTGCTCATCTGGAGCCAGACCCGAGGGGGCTTCGCGGCGCCGGCGATCGCCGCGCCGACGACCTCGGTGGAGCGCACCCGCGAATTCATCATGTCCTGCAGGTTGGCCGGCGTGTACCGGCAGCTCACGCTGCGCCCGGCCAGGTTGATCACGACATCGCTGCCGTCGATCGCCTCGGCCCACGTTCCCAGCGTCTCGCCGTCCCAGCCGATCTCGTGCTCGCGTGCCGGGCGCCTCGTCAGGACCACGACGTCATGGCCGGTGGCGGTCAGCGCGCGATGCAAGATCGCGCCGACCTGGCCGGTTCCCCCGGGAATCACAATCCTCATCGGACCCTCTCCTTCTGCCGAAACGACCCTAACGCGAATATTTGAACGTGTTCAACACCGGGTCGCGTAGAAGCTCTGGCGCTTCCACCGAGCAGAGGCGAATCGTCTCGGCCGCCCTGCGGGTGCGGTGGAACTCTCGTAGATTCGGGGCGGGTCTTGGCGGAGGTGCTGGGTGCTGGTTGCGGGGTCGGTGGTGGCGGGCCGATACCGGGTGCTGGAGCTGCTCGGTGAGGGCGGCATGGGCCAGGTGTGGCGCGGAGAGGACGTGCGGCTGGAACGGGCGGTCGCGGTCAAGGTGCTGCTGCCCCATCTGCTGCACGGTCACGTGCGCGCGCAGGCGCTGTCGCGGTTCGAGCGCGAGGGCAGGGCGGCGGCGCGGTTGTCGCACCGCAACATCGCCGTCGTCCATGACGTCGGCGAACATGCCGGCCAGCCCTACCTGGTTCTGGAGTACTTGCGCGGGCGCGATCTGAAGAGCCTTCTGCGGGAGTTCCCCCACGGGCTGCCGGTCGAGGACGCGCTGAGCTACGGCGCTCAGACGGCCGAGGGGCTGGCGGCCGCGCACGCGGCCGGGATCGTCCACCGCGACGTCAAGCCGGCCAACCTCGTGCTCGGCGGCGACGGGACGGTGAAGATCTGCGACTTCGGGATCGCCCGGCTGCACGACGCCACCGCCGGGCTGACCGGCGACGCCAGGATCGGCACGCTGGCATACATGGCCCCAGAGCAGTTCCTGGGGCAGGCCGTCGATCATCGCGTCGACCTCTACGCGCTCGGCGCGACCCTGTTCCAGATGCTGACCGGCCGCCATGTCTTCGCCGGCGAGGACGCCCGCGCGGTGATCGCCCAGCACCTGAACGCGCCGCCGCCCGCGGCGCGCGCACTACGACCGGACATTCCGCCCCAGGTCGACGAGTGCCTTCAGGCACTGCTGACCAAGGAGCCCGGTCGGCGGCCTCAGGACGCGACGGCGGTGGCCCGACATCTGTGGGGGCTTCGGCGCTCGCGAGCTGACGGCGACCGGGCCCGAGGGAGCGCGTCTTCGCGAGCGACGGCCGGCCGCTCCGATCGGACCCGTGCGGTCGGTATCGACCTCGGCACGACCAACTCGGTCGTCACGGTCATGAAGAACGGAAGGCCCACGGTGATCGCGAACGCGGAGGGCTCGCGGACCACGCCGTCCGTCGTCGCGTTCGCCAAGAACGGCGAGGTCCTGGTCGGCGAGGTCGCCAAGCGCCAGGCGGTGACCAACGTGGACCGGACGATCCGGTCGGTCAAGCGCGAGATGGGCACCGGCTGGAAGGCCGTCATCGATGCCGAGGAATTCGTCCCGCAGCAGGTCAGCGCGTTCGTGCTGCGGAAACTGAAGCGGGACGCCGAGTCCTATCTGGGCGAGGCGGTCACCGAGGCGGTCATCACCGTGCCCGCCTACTTCTCCGACCGCCAGCGGCAGGCCACCAAGGAGGCGGGACGGATCGCGGGCCTGAACGTCCTGCGCATCATCAACGCGCCTACTTCCGCCGCGCTGGCCTACCACCTGGAGAAGGAGGACGAGGCCACCATCCTGGTCTTCGACCTCGGCGGCGGCACGTTCGACGTGTCCCTGGTGGAGGTCGGTGACGGCGTGGTCGAGGTGAGGGCCACCAGCGGCGATGACCACCTGGGCGGTGACGACTGGGACGACAAGGTCGTCGACTGGCTGGTCGAGCGGTTCAAGAACGCCAACGGCGTCGACCTGTCCAAGGACAAGATGGCGCTGCAGCGGCTCCGCGAGGCCGCGGAGAAGGCCAAGATCGAGCTGTCCTCCTCGTCGGAGACGCAGATCAGCCTGCCCTACATCGCCGCGTCCGCGAATGGTCCGCTGCACCTCGACGCGAGGCTCACCCGCGCCGAGTTCCAGGCGATGACCGCCGACCTGCTGAGCCGTTGCCGGGCTCCGTTCCGGCAGGTGATCAAGGACGCCGCGATCGGAATGGACGAGATCGACCACGTGGTGCTGGTCGGTCGGGCCACCCGGATGCCCGCGGTCTCCGAACTGGTCAGGGAGCTGACCGGCGGCAAGGAGCCGAACAAGGGCGTCAACCCGGACGAGGTCGTCGCGATCGGCGCCGCCCTCCAGGCCGGCGTGCTCAAGGGCGAGGTGAAGGACCTCCTTCCCATGGACGTCACCTCCCGAAGCCTCGGCATCGCGACCCGCGACGGGGCGACTCTCGCCTCGCTGTCGGAGAACGAGACGCTCCGCGGGTTCGTCGAGTGCGGCACCAGCATTCCCGTCAGGCGGTCGGACGTGCTCACCACGGCGGAGGACAACCAGCCTTCGGTGGAGATCCGGGTGTTCGAAGGCGAGCACGAGATCGCCGCGTACAACACCTGGCTCGGCACCTTCCAGCTCGCCGGCCTGCCCCCGGTTCCGCGCGGCGTCCCGCAGATCGAGGTCGCCTTCGACATCGACATCCAGGGAACCGTCTGCGTCAGCGCGAGGGACCTCGGCACAGGTCAGCAGCGGTCGATGGTCGTCACCGGCGCCTCGGCACTCCCCGAGTACGACATCGACCGCATGAGACGCCGAGCCGAGCAGTAAGGCCTCCTGGTCCAGGCGCCGCCCTTCGCCCTAAGAGGTCAGCCGCACTTGTTGACGGGGACGCCGTAGAGGGCGCGTTGCTTTGCGTGTTCGGCGACCGTCCAGATGCGGTCCTGGCCGCGGTAGCAGGTCAGGTCCTCGGGGCCTCTGGCGAGGCTCTGCGTGCTCTTTTTCTCCCAGCGGCCCTTGCTCTGGTTCCACACGGCGTGCAGGAGGACTCCCGGGCGGGCGCCCTTGCCTGTGGCGTTGTGGCCGAACCAGGCGTGTTCTTCGCCGCCGTTGAGATACGCGGTCACGCCGCCCTGGACCCGTTTGACCGGCAAGGTGGAGACCGCGAGCGCGCGGGCCCGTCCGTCGGCGCCGGTGGACGGCTCCCCGTTCCTCAGCCGCCAGGTGGCCATGCGGCCGTTCGGCGCGTTCCTGCCCGAGCCCTTCGGGCAGTACTCGCCGGTGACCAGGGAGTCCACCCCGCTGCGGTCGACCGACACCCAGGACCACTTGGGCGGGCCGCCGGCCTTGCAGCTCTTCAGCGGCCCCTTGCCCTTGGCGTTCACCCAGCTGCCCACCTGCGGCATCACGTACCGGTAGCCGTGGCCGTAGTACGTCTTGCCGTGCAGGCCGACCCGGCCCTTCTTCTTGGTGGTGCCGTTCTTGCTCTTGCCGAGGTCGAAGATCCGGCGCATGTCGAACACCCGCAGACCGAGCTGTGTCTCGGCGACGTAAAGGTGGTTGCCATACCAGGCGACCCCTCCCGCGTGACTCTCGATGTCCCTGTAGCTGGGCTTCTTCCCCTTCGTCATGCCGGGCATGACGAGCAGCACGTGCCGGTACGTGCGCTTCCTGAGGTTGACGAACGTGACGCGGATGTTCTTCGCCTTCGGCGCGTACCAGGTGACCACCATCGTGTACCCGGCGCTGCCCCACTTCTCGTTGTCCTTGGCGTCGGAGACGCTCGAGACGCCCTGCGGGATCCATTTCTCCTTGACGGAGTCCTCGCCGCTCGCCCAGCAGTACGTGAGCGCTTTGCCCGGAACCTGGGCCTTCTTCGGGGGACAGCCCTTCGAGCCCTCCGCGCGGAGCTTGCGGTTGCCCTTCGCGTTGAGCAGCGCCTGGACGCCGCTCTTCTTCAGCTTCTTGTCGAGCGCCCTGACGACCTTCGCCTTGCCGGCACCCCTCTTGATCACGAAGTCGGCCTTCCCGGGGGTCGCCGCCGCGGCAGCGGAGACCGGCGAGAGGGGGACGTCCGATGTGCCGGGAAATGCGAAGACACCGCCGACCATGACGACCGGCAGGGCGACGCTCACGGCGCCGACCCTCAGCTTGCGCCGGTAGTCCACTTGATCACCTCCGGAGGGTAGCGACGAACGTAACATTCGCCGAATCTCCCCCAAAGAACGCCCTATGTGATTGTGTCGCGACCATATGTCACAAGAGGGAGCTCGTCGTTGCTTCCAGCAAAGCTCACTTCACTGTCCGTAGTCAGAGAATTGAGCTTCCCTTTACTCTCTGCCGCAACCGAACACCGCGGAGTTGGGCGACCCGCCGCTGACCGTGGTGTGCCGGTCGGGAACGTCCAGCGGCTCCGCGGTTCTCCGCGAACGACTCCACGTCCATGCCGTCGGGTCCGTGCATGATCGTGTAGCGCGTCGGGTCGTCCTGACGAGCAGGTCCTGGGGCTCACCCGGCTCGGGTGGAGACCGAGCGGCGGTCTGGACTGGACGTTCGAAAACAAGTTGATCTCTGGAGGGGCGTCGGAGAGGCTGCCCGCCGGAGTGTCTCGGCCGGGTAGCAGGCGTCCGGGCGTGGAACGGAGGTCGGGGCGTGTGGTATCCGAAGATCCCGCAGCGGTTCGGCGACGGGCCGTTGCCCAGCGGGAGTTGGGTGGCTGAGGAGAAGGTGCACGGCGCCCATCTCGCGTTGGTCAGCGACGGCCGGACGGCACGGGCCGCCGGGCGGCGCGGGCTGCTGGACGAGGATCGGCTTGAGGCGTTCTTCGGGGTGACGCGTCTGTGGCCGGTTTTGGCGACAGCGGCGGCGGCAGCGGCCCGGGCGGCCGGACAGGACGTGGTCTTGTACGGGGAGCTGGCCGGCGGAGGCTATCCGCACCCCGATGTACCGCCGGTCGAGGGCATCGGCCCAGTCCAGACCGGCGTGTGGTACAGCCCTGAGCTGGTGTGGCTGGCGTTCGACGGCGCCGCCGGCACATCGTCGGGACCGCGCTGGATGAGCCGCGCGGAACTGGCGGAGCTGGTGGCCGGTGTCGGCTTGGAGTGCGTGCCCCTGGTAGGTCAAGGCCGGCGGCAAAAGCTGAGGGAACTGACGGTCGACTTTCCGACGCTGGTGCCCGGCGCGCTGGGTCTTCCCGGCCTGCCCGGTAACCGCGCCGAAGGCTACGTCCTCAAGCCCGCCGGATCCTGGGATGCGAGCGAACGGGGACCGCGGCCGGTACTGAAGGTCAAGCACCCCGACTTCGCCGAGGACGCCCGCTACAACGGCGCCCGGCCGTTCGTCCCGCCGCCCGGCGGGGTGGCAGGGATACCGGGCTGGCTGCTGGCCGCCGCGGTCGATCGGCTCACCCCGCCGCGAGTGGACGCGGCCCGCAGCAAACTCGGCCCGGCCGCCGACGCCGCCGAGTTGGCCGCCGAGGTGGCGGCCGACCTGCTCGCCGACCTCGATGACGACCTGGGCGGCCTACCCGAACTCGACCGCCGGCGCCTGGCCGCCGCGCTCATGCCCGCGGCCCTCACCCTGGCCACACTGCAAGACCGCTGAACCAGCCTTGTCTGGTCGGCCGACGCACCACCCCACAGCGCTTCGGCTTGAGCTCGGCGAACGAGGTTCCCATAGATCAGCCGCTCCCCCGCCAAGGTCGGGACCGAGATTCTGGATGGGTGTCGATTTGCGGGGTTGGGGTTCGTGTAGGGGGTGATGGGTCGCGCCAGGGGCGGCCCGGTGGAGGAGGATCGGTCATGCGGGTGGTCAGGGTCACGATGTTCGTCACGCTTGATGGGGTCGTGCAGGGGCTGGGGCGGTCGGATGAGGACACCCGGGGCGGGTTCGTCCATGGCGGGTGGGGGCCTCAGTACAACGACGAGGTCATGGGGCGCGAGATGGCCAAGGGGATGGCCAACGCCGGGGACATGCTGTTCGGGCGCCGGACGTGGGAGGACTTCTACAAGGCGTGGGGGCGGGCCACCGACGGCAACCCGTTCACCACTCACATGAACGCGGCCCGGAAGTATGTCGTGTCCAGGACGTTGGACGACGCGGACGCGTGGGAGAACTCGGTTCTGCTGCGGGGCGAGGCCGTCGAGACGGTGGCCGAGTTGAAGGGGCGGCCGGGGCCCGATCTGGCGATCAACGGGAGTGCGTCGCTCGTCCAGAGCCTGCATGCGGCCGGGTTGATCGACCAGTACACGCTGCTCATCCATCCGCTGACCCTGGGCAGCGGCAAGCGGCTCTTCGAGGGGCCCGCGCCCTTGGTCGAGTTCGAACTCACCGGGAGCGTCACCACTAGCAAGGGCGTGATCATCGCTCACTACGACCGGAGATGACCTTGTCGAGGTAAGGGGGGTTGGTTAGCTTTCGGGCTACCTTCGCCTCGGTGTTAGGACCCCCGATGCTCCCTCAGAAGGCGTCCCGCCGGCCTCGCGTGTCCGGGGCCGGCGGGGGGCCGGCGCTGGCCCTGCTGTGCGGCGCACAGCTCACGTTGGTGGTCGATGCCTCGATCGTGAACATCGCGCTGCCCAGCATCCAGCGCGGGCTCGGGTTCAGCGACGCCGGGCTCTCGTGGGTGGTCAACGCCTACACGCTCGCCTTCGGCGGGCTGCTGCTGCTCGGTGGACGGGCCGGTGACCTGTTGGGCCATCGGCGGGTGTTCTCGGCGGGGGTCGGGGTCTTCACCGTCGCGTCGCTGGTCGGGGGGCTCGCGGTCACGCCGGGATGGCTGCTCGCGGCCAGGGCCATGCAAGGGGTCGGGGCCGCGTTGGCGGGGCCGGGGGCGCTGGCACTGCTCGCGACCACGTTCCAGGACGCGGAGCGCAGGAGCCGGGCGCTGGCCGTGTTCTCCGTCGTCGCGAGCGCGGGGATGGTGGCCGGGCTGGTGCTCGGCGGTGTCCTGACGGCGTGGGCGTCCTGGCGGGCGGTCCTGTTCGTCAACGTGCCGGTGGGCTTGGCGATCATGCTGCTCGTGCCGCGGGCCGTCCGGGAGTCGGCGAGGCGGGAGGGACGGTTCGACGCGGGCGGGGCGCTCATGTGCACGGTGGGGTCGACGCTGCTGGTGTACGGGTTCATCCGGGCGGCCGAGCGGGGGTGGTCCGGGGGGCTCACGGTCGCCGCCTTCTCCGGGGCGGGCGTGCTGCTGGCGCTGTTCCCGGTGGTCGAGGCGCGGGCGCGGCAGCCGATCGTGCCGCTTTGGCTGTTCGCCGACCGGGACCGGGTGGGCGCCTTCCTCATGCGGTTCCTGCTGACGGCGGCCATGAGCGGGATGCTGTTCTTCCTGACGCTCTACGTGCAGGGGGTCCTGGGGTACGGGCCGTTGGAGACCGGGTTCGGGTTCCTGCCGACGACGGTCGCGCTGATCGCGGCCAGCCGGGCGGTCCCCTGGCTGCTCCCCCGGTACGGGCCGCGGCCGATCATGGCGGCGGGGGCCGTGCTGTGCGTTGTCGGGATGGTCTGGCTGACGCAGGTGTCGCGGGACAGTTCCTATGTCGGGATGATCCTCGGGCCGGTGCTGCTGTTCGGCGCCGGGACGGGGCTGGTGGCGGTGGCGGCGACGTTCGTGGCGATGGCGTCGGTGCCGGCCGCGGAGTCGGGGGCCGCCTCGGCGCTGCTGCAGAGCATGCAGCAGATCGGCGGGTCGCTGGGCGTCGCCGTCCTGGTCACCGTGGACCACGCGGGATCGTCGGTGGTGGACGGCATGCGGGACGCGTTCACGGCCGGGATGGGGTTCACCGCCTGCATGCTCCTGGCGCTGGTCGCCTTCCGCGTCCAGGGGCGTTCCGGGGCGGAGGGACGAAGGCGCAGCTCGCAGCCATAGCGCCATACCGTCGGACGGCAGTCCGCCCGCCTCAGGGGAGGCGGGCGGACGCGCTCGGCGGCTTCACCGGGAGGGGCGGCCACGCGGTCAAGGTGCCGGTGGGCGGTGCCGTCAGGCGCCGGGCGAGAGGACGACGACCTTGCCGGACACCTCGCCCGCGGCGGCCCTGGCGTGCAGCGCCGGCAGCTCGGCCAGCGGCACCCGCTCGGCGACGTCGACGCGCAGTTCGCCGCTGTCGACCAGGTCCACCAGCTGCGAAAGCTGTCCGGCGTCACTGCGGACGAAGAGGTTCACGCCGCGCACGCCGCGCGCCTCGTCGGAGGGCGCGGGCATCCACACCGTCGTGTTCGCGATGACCCCGCCCGGCCGGACCAGGGCAGGCAGCGCGGCCAGCTGATCCGGATCGACCGGCGCGAGGTTGAGTACGACGTCGACCGGCTCGGCCACCGCCGAGGACAGCGCTGTGGCGGTGTGGTCGACGACCTCGTCGGCGCCCGCCGCCCGGACGCGTTCGGCGCTGCGGGAGCCGGCCGTGGCGATCACGTGGGCGCCGGCCCTCTTGGCCAGCTGGACGGCGTAGCCGCCGACCGCTCCGCCCGCGCCGTTGACCAGTACGCGCTGCCCGTCCGCCAGGTCGGCGTGGTCGAAGAGCGCCTGCCATGCGGTCAGGCCCACCAGCGGCAACGCGGCGGCATCGGCCAACGGGATGTTCTCGGGCGCGGGCGTGAGCACCTCGGCCGGCGCGAGGACATACTCCGCGGCGGCGCCGACCCCCGTCATGGGCAGGAAGCCGATGACCTCGTCGCCGACCTCGAAGCCGTCGACGTCCTCGCCCAGCGCGTCGATCGTTCCGGCGACGTCGAGGCCGGGCGTGTGCGGCAGCGTCACGGGGATGGGCCCACGCATGCCACCCGCACGAATGCTGGCATCGACGGGGTTGAACGACGTCGCGGCGACGCGGATCCGGACCTCGCTGGCTCCGGGGACGGGCCGCTCCGCGTCCTCGTAGCGCAGGACGTCGGGGTCGCCGTACTCGTGGAAACGCACTGCCTTCATCGGAGCTCTCGCCTTCACTGGTAGCAGTTGCTTCAAATTCGAAGCGCTCGCGGCCACGGTACTGCTGATTCAAATTCGAAGCAAGTGACGTCCGACACCCTCGGCCCCGGCCGGGATGAGGTCGGAAGAACGTCGCGGCCTCGCGGGCTCAGCGAAGACGCCGAAGGGCACGGCGGACACGCGACCGTTGTTGTCGCGGAGGTGGGGCAGGCGGGCGGCTACATGCGCCGACAGTTGCCGCGTCGAGCCGCGGGACTGCGGCCCGGAGTCGTCACGTCCCGCGCTTGCGGCGGCGGGGGGCCGCCGAGCGGGGCGGTGCCGAGCGCATGTGGTCCCGTACCGGGACGAGCAGGTCGGCGAGGGCCTTGACGTCGTCGGGCGACAGCGGCTCGAAGAGCAGGCCGCTCACGACCTCGATGTGGCCGGGCAGCACCTTGG
This sequence comes from Actinomadura sp. NPDC000600, assembly GCF_040492135.1. Classification (NCBI taxonomy): domain Bacteria; kingdom Bacillati; phylum Actinomycetota; class Actinomycetes; order Streptosporangiales; family Thermomonosporaceae; genus Actinomadura; species Actinomadura sp. NPDC000600. The sequence continues at coordinate 58,120 of NZ_JBEUPD010000005.1, read as the reverse complement.
CGAGCAGCGCGCGTCCGGCATCGGTGATGGTGACGGTGATGCCCCGCTCGTCGTCCGCGGCGGGGGCGCGTACGACGAGGCCCGCCTTCTCCAGCAGGCCCGCCTGGTAGGTCAGGCCGCTGCGGCTGTAGACGACGCCGTCCGCCAGGTCGGTCATGCGGTGGCTGCCCGTCGGGGAGTCTCCGAGGCGGGCCAGCAGCTGGAACTGCACATAGCTGAGGTCGCCGGCCTCGCGCAGCTGCTGCTCGACCGCGTGCCGGAGCAGGCTGGTCACCTCGATGAGGGCGAAGTACGCGCCGAGCTGCGCGGGGTCGAGCGACGGCGGCGTATCGGGCATGGCCGAAGTCTACTGATGCGAATTCGAAGGGTCCGGTGCGACGCTCTCAGGGACGTTCCGGGTCGCAGAGCTGGAGGCGCAGTTCGCAGCCGTAGCGCCGTCCCGCCGCGTCGGGGAGCCACGATTCGTCCAAGTCCGGAAGCAGTTCGGTGAAGACGACGGGGACGTCGTCGCCGGACGACTCGCGGGCCGTGCGGAGCAGCGTGGCGAAGGAGGAGACGTACCGGGGGCCGGTGAAATCGACGTACACGGGCTTGACCTCCGTGCCCACCTTCGCGAAGACGCGCTCGGGCATGCCGAGGAAGCGGCGCAGGCGGCGGGCGGCGAGGTACTCGCGGGGGCCGTGCGCCGGGACGATGCCCGTCCCGCCGACGGTGGTGCGCCAGGTCTCGCGGGCGACGACGAGACGGTCCAGCGTGAGCCGCGGGTTGTGGGGGCCCGTGCCGGCGAGCTTGAACGCCTCGGTGCCCAGCCAGCCGAAGAGCAGGGCGAACACCTCGCGGAGCGGGCGCCGGAGCCCGTCCGGCCCGGTGACCTCCAGGGCTCCTTCGCGCTCGGACACGGTCAGCGCGACCAGGGGCAGGACGCGGGCCGGGTCCGCACCGGGCGCCGCCGTGAACGCCAACTGGTGGTCGGTGACGCCGAGGACCGGCGCGATGCGCGCGGTGTACCGGGGCCACCAGGTCGGGTACAGCGGACGGAACTGGGGGCCGATGTCCTCGGCCGCCGCGTCGCGCAGCCGCTCGGGGTCGGGGTGGCGTTCGGTGAAGAGGGCGCAGTCGAGGGTCGGCCACGCGGTGTGCATCTCGCCGAGAACGAGGGTGAACTCCCCCGCCGCCATCGCCTCGACGCTCGGCGCGCGGACGCAGAGGTCGGGGCTGTGGATGCGGGCGCCCGCCCATCCTGGACGCTTGGCGGCGAACAGCCGGGCGGCCTCCGCCCGGAGATCCGCGGAGGTGAAGTCCAGGCGGCGCTCGCGCGGCGCGGAGTCCAGGCCGAACAGCGTGTCCCAGCGGCGGGCGAACTCGGCGGCGACCGCGTCCACCGGACGGTCCTTGCCGGTCAGCAGGGGCTGGGCGGCGTCCCAGAACTCCGGCATCGGGACGGCGGTCGCGCCGGGGCCGAGCAGGTCGCGGAAGGCGGCGTCGTACGCCTCCGCCAGGACCGCCGACAGCCAGCGCGCGGCGGGCAGGAGGACGGCCCCGAACGGGCCCGACAGCGTCTCAAGGAACGGGCGGCCCAACGTGAGGTCCAGGTCGCGAACCGTCTCCTCGTAGCAGAGCCGCCGCCCCGCGTACATCTGCCCGCTCCGCCGCTCCGGCTCCGCCCCGGTGACGGCGGTGAACTCGGCGTCCAGGTCTGCCAGCGCGATGGCCAGGGCGTCGGCGTCACCGGCCGCGGCGGCCACGGAGGCGCGGGCCCGGTCGAGCCGCGCGAGCCCGGCCAATGCCCGCTCCCTGGCCTGAGGCTCAGGGATCGCTTCGAGTGTGTCGCGCAGGACGCGCTCCGCCTGCGGGTTGTATGGCATGTTCACGCCTCGCCAGACGATCCCGTCCTCGATCAGACGGTCCAGGGCCGCGGCCAGGTGCGGTTCGGGGGCGATCTCCGCTGCGGGGCTGGTGCCGTCGCATCGGGAGAGCACTTCGGTCTCGGCGGGGGTAAGGAAGCGCGGGTCGTCCCCAGGGCGTAAGACGCGGTTTCCATCGACGAGCAGGTGCGGGTGGACGCCGGCGGGCAGCCACGGCGCCACGTCCGGGTCGTCCAGGAGTGCGGCGACGTACGCCTCCAGCGCCCAGAACTCGTAGTCGACCTCGCGGGACCGCACCAGTCCCCCGCCGGGCTTCGCCTCGACCGCCACCGGAACCTCGGGGTCGAGCGTGCCCCACGCGACGGGGCCGAAGAAGCCCGCGGTGTCGTTCTTGCCGCAGTACCGCTGCCAGTAGCGGACGAGGGTGTTCTCGCGCGCGCGTCGCTTCTGGCGTTCGCGCCTCGGGTTCTTGCCCGGCCGGACGGCCGGGGCGTCGGCGAGACGTGCCAAATGCCGCGCGGCGCCGGGGTTCTGCCATGTCACCGCCTCGCGGAAGAGCGGATCGGCGGCGATCTCCGCGGCGGCGCGGCCCGCGTCCGCCAATGCGCCGTGCATGGCCTGCGTGAATTCGGTCTCGGCCGTGTTCCCGTCGAGAAACGCGTCGGCGATTCGGGCGCATTCCGGGGCCGCGAAAAGGACGAGGCCGCCGACGGGAAATCCGGTGGAGCGGATCAGCACATCTCGCCAAACCGACCATCGCGTTCCGGGTAGCGGCACGGAGTGCCCTGCGTCGCCCACCGCGAACTCCCTCCGCCGTTGAGAACGGCTCTCGCCCCGGGACGGTGATCACCATAATGTGTTGATTTGTTCGCCGTCACCATCCGGAGGTCCGCACATGCGCTGCGACGGTCTGTTCCTCGCCGGGCTCGCCCATCGGATCCCCGAGGCCGTGGACGTGGACGATGCGGTGGAGGACGGCCGCTACGACCCGGACGACCGGAAGGCCGACGACTACGCCTCCGTGGCCGTGTCCACCGGGGAGGCCCCGCCGGAGATGGCCGTAGCCGCGGCGCGCCTCGCGCTGGCCCGGGCCGGGCTCCCCGCATCGAGCGTCGCGATCCTGCTGCACGCGTCGGCCTGGTTCCAGGGCGTCGACTTCTGGCCGGCCGCCTCCTACGTGCACCGCGAGGTCCTCGGCGAGGACGGCCGGCGCGCGCCCGCGCTGGACGTCCAGCAGATGTGCGCGGGCGCCCTCGGCGCGCTGGAACTGGCCGCCTCCTACCTGGCCGCCGACGCGTCCCGCGGATCCGCCCTGGTCACGACCGCGGACCGGTTCGCCGACCCCGGCTTCGACCGGTGGCGCGGGGACGTGCGCGGCATCGTCTACGGGGACGGCGCGGCCGCCGCGGTCCTCGCCCGGGACGGCTTCGCGCGGCTCCTGGCCGTCTCGACGGTCGTCGACACCGGGCTGGAGGGCATGTACCGGGGCGACGAGCCGTTCGCCGCCGCCCCCGGCCGCCGGGTGGACGTGCGCGCCCGCCGCGCCGCGTTCGCCGCGAGCTCCCGGCACCTGGTGGGGAGCGTGGCGGAGCGGACCACCTCCGGCCTGACGGAGGCCGTCGACCGGACGCTTGACGAGGCCGGGCTGAAGCTCGCCGACGTCTCCCGGTTCGCCTTCCCCAACGTCGGCCTGCATGTGCTGCGCACCCGGTACGCCGAACCGCTCGGCCTGGACGTGGAGCGCACCACGTGGGACTGGGGCCGCCGCACCGGGCATGTCGGCGCGGCCGACCAGCTCACCGGCCTGACCCACCTGGTCGAGACCGCCCAGGTGGGGCCGGGCGACCGGGTGCTGCTGGTCGGGATCGGAGCCGGGTTCGCCTGGACGTGCGCCGCCGTCGAGATCACCGCCCGCCCCGTCTGGGACGTCTGACACGGACGGCCGCCGCGTTCAGGTCAGGCGTTCCCGGAGGGTCGTCTTCTGGACCTTGCCGGTGACGGTCTTGGGCAGTTCGTCCACCAGTTCCAGCCGTTCCGGCCAGTAGATCGGGGTCATCTCCGCCTCCTTCAGCGTCGCCCGAAGCTCCTCCAGGGTGACCGGAGGCTCCCCGGCGGTCGGCACGACCACCGCGCAGATGACCTGGTCAGCGCCCTGCCGAACCGGGATGCCGATCACGCTGGCCTCTCGGACGCCCGGGTGCCGGCAGAGGGCCGCCTCCAGTTCGGTGTCCGGGACGAACAGGCCGTTGCGCATCACCGTGTCCTTGGCGCGTCCGGTGATGCGGATGCCGCCGCGGCCGTCGTCGCGGGCGAGGTCGTCGGTGTTGAACCAGCCCTCATCGTCCAGCAGCGCCTGGTACAGCTCCGGGCGCCGGACGTAGCCGAGGCACTGGGTGGGGCCGCGCACCCACAGCACGCCCGAGCCGTCGCGCTGGCCCTCGATCGGGTCGATGCGCAGCTCCATGTCGGCCATCGGGCTGCCGTCGCTGTGGACGGCCCAGTCCTCGGGGTCGTCGGGGCGGCTGACGGTGACCGCGCCGTTCTCCGACATGCCCCACAGGGAGTGCAGCCGCAGCCCGAGCACCTCCTTGACCTCCTCGACGAGCTTTGGGGGGATCGGCGCGGAGCCGCTGATGACCGCGCGCAGCATGCCGAGGTCGCGCGGCGCCTCCCGCTGCGCGTCCACCAAGGAGCGCAGGTAGTGCGGCGGGGCGTACACGTAGGTGACGCCGTATGAGGCGAGCATTTCGAGGGTCGGCGGGCCGTCCTGGGAGTCCTGGAAGACGGAGGTCGCGCCGAGCGACAGCGGCATGAGCATGCCGCGGACGAACCCCGTGTAGTGGGTGTTCCAGGCGACCATGGTGATGACGTCCGAGCCGTCCAGCGCGAACACCTCGGCCTCGCCGCGGATCGCCGCGTACAAGGTGTTCTGGCTGTGCAGGACGCCCTTGGGCTCGCCGGTCGTGCCGGACGTGAACAGCACGAGGAACGGCTCGTCCGGCTCGCGCTCCCGGCCGTCCAGGTCGTCCGCGCGGGTCTTCTCCCAGGGCGTGTCGAAGAAGTGCGCGTGCAGGTCGAGGGCTCCGGCGGGCTTCGGGCCGCCGGACACCGCGACGTGCTCCAGCGACGGCAGCTCGCCCGCCAGCCGCACGCCGAGCTCGCCGAGCTCCTCGCCGCCGTGCACGGCCTCGGTGATCAGCACCCGCGCGTCGGTGAGGTCGAGCATGACCTCCAGCTCCCGCCGCCGGTAGATGGGCAGCAGCGGGCAGATGCGGGCGCCCGCGCGCAGGCAGCCGAGCGCGAGGACGGTGATCTCCCAGCCGTTGGTGAGCTGGACGGCGACGGTGTCGCCCGGCCGGACGCCGAGCTCGGCCAGCGCGCCGGCGCACCGGTCGGCGAGCCGGGTCAGGTCGGCGTAGGTCAGCGCGCGGGTCTCGCCGCCGACGCGGCGGGCCACGAGGGCGGTCTTGCCGGGGTGCGCGCGGACGTGCCGGCGCAGGTCGTCGAGGAAGGTCTCGTCCCGCCACCAGCCCGCCCGGCGATATTGCAGTGCGTTGGTCAGCCCCGCCATCACGGCCTCCGTCTGTTATGTCACGACGTCACAAAAAGACGAATCAATCCTGTTCTTATCTTGGTGGTTCCGCTTTACGCAAGATCATGTTTTTATGTTCCCGACCAGGTTGCACCGGTACGCCCGGAGGAGCCGAGTTTGCCAGTGAAGGTGCTTTACATCACCGGTTGGTGTCGCAGCGGCAGCACCATGCTGGGCAACGTCCTCGCCGAGGTACCGGGCGTCGTCCATGTCGGTGAACTGCGTTTTCTCTGGTTGAACGGGGTTCTCGGAACGGGCAGCAACGGGCGCTGCGGCTGCGGTTCCGGACACCGCGAATGCCCGTTCTGGTCGGAGGTGCTGGAGGAGGTCCGGCCGTCCGGGACGTCCCTCGAACGGCACGCCGCCGAGGTCGTCGCCTGGCAGGACGCGTACCGGACCCGGCACACCTGGCGGGTGCTGCGCGACCCGTCGCGCAACGCATGGCCGGACGTGCTGGCCGCCACCTACCGCGCAATCGCCCGCGTCTCCGGTGCGCGGGTCATCGTCGACAGCTCCAAGTTCGCCTCGGACGCCGCGCTGCTGGCGTCCCTCCCGGACGTCGAGGGGCGCTACGTCCACCTGATCCGCGATCCCCGCGCGGTCGCCTGGTCGTGGCTGCGGCCGAAGGACTACACGGGCCGCCGCTCCGCGCTGAACAGCACCTGGCACTGGACCGGCTTCAACCTGGCGGCCGAGGCGGTCGGCCGCGCGCACCGCGACCACGCGCTCCACATGCGCTACGAGGCGCTGGTGCGCAACCCGCGCGCCGCCGTCGACGCCGTCCTGGACCTCCTCGGGCACGAGGGCCCGAACCCCGTCGCCGCCGACGGGACGGTCGAGCTCGGCGGCAACCACACGGTCACCGGCAACCCGAACCGGTTCGGCCGCGGCCGGACCCGCATCGAGGAGGACCGCAGGTGGCACGCCGCGCTCCCGCGCCCCCAGCGGTCCGCGACCACGCTCATGGCGCTCCCCCTGCTGCACCGCTACGGCTACGAGAAGAGGGTGTGACGTGGACCTGGGACTGAACGGAAGGGTGGCCCTCGTCGCGGGCGGATCGGCGGGCATCGGCCTCGCAATCGCCCGCGACCTGGTGCGCGAGGGCGCGACGGTGTCGATCGCGGGCCGCGACGCCGCCCGGCTGGCCAAGGCCCGCGACGAGATCCGCGCGGACCTCGGCGCGGAGGTCGGGACCCGGCCGCTGGACGTGCGCGACACGGAGGCGGCGCGGGCCTGGGTGGACGACGCCGCGGCCGAGCACGGCGCCGTGCACATCATGGTCACCAACGCGGGAGGGCCGCCCGCCGGGCCGACCGGGGCGTTCGGCCCGGACGACTACCGCGCCGCGCTCGACCTCGGCATGATCGCCCACATCGGGCTCGTGCAGGCCGCGCTCCCCCACATGCGGCAAGCCGGATGGGGCCGGGTCCTCATGGTCACCAGCGAGACCGTCCGCGACCTCATCCCCGCGTTCGCGCTGTCGGGGATCGTGCGGACCGGCCTCGTCGGCTACGCCAAGACCCTGGTCCACGAGCTGGGCCCGGGAGGCATCACCGTGAACGTCCTCGCCCCGGGATACACCGCGACGGACGCGCTGCTGTCCGGCATCACCGGCGAGCCCGAGGCGGAGACCGCACGCGTCGCGCGGGAGGCGGGCATCCCGCTCGGCCGGGTCGCCCGCCCCGAGGAGGTCGCGGCGGCCGGGGTGTTCCTGCTGAGCGAGCGCGCGAGCTTCGTCACCGGCACCGTCCAGGTCGTCGACGGCGGCCGCTCCCTGGGGGTCTGACCATGTCGAATATGCCCGTGTCCGACGTCCGCATGATGCTGGACGACCCCGAGTTGACCCGGCGCAGCCCCGGCGAGGAGTTCGCGCTCGCCCACGCCCGGTACGGGCCGGACGCGGCGGTCCACCTGCGCGCCTCCATCAGCGACCTGTTCCCGCCGGCCAAGCGCCGTCCCCGCTTCACCGTCCGGCACCTGCTCCGCAAGGCCGTCGTGGACGCCGACGAGACGACCGTCTTCACCGAGCGGGCCGAGAACACCTCGCCGGACGACGCCGCCCCCGAGTGGGAGTTCGAGGTGGGCGTGGAGACCGTCCGGACGCAGGTCGTGCGGGCTTCGGTGCCGGTGCCCAAGGAGATCCTCGCCGACCCCGCCGCGCTCGCCGCGTTCGTGGACTACCGCCTGCTGGTGCGGCTCGGCACGGCGGAGAACGACGTCCTGCTCAACGGGATGGGACCGATCCGGGGCCTGCTGCGCCACCCGGGGCTGCGGCGCCGCCCCGCCGAGCCGTCGGACGGCGGGTCGGCCGCCCGGACGCTGCTGGCGACGGCCGCGCTGTGCGAGTGGTACGGCGGCTCTGCGGACGGGATCGTCATGCATCCCGACGACTGGTGGCCGCTCGTCGCGGACGGCGCGTTCCTGGAACGGCTCGCCGTGCAGGGCGTCAAGGTCAGCCGGACCCGCATGGTGCCCGCGGGCACGGCCCTCGTCGGCGACTTCACGGCCGCCGCGACTTTGCTGGACCGCCGCTCCTCCACGATCCGGCTCGACGGGGACGCGCTGGTGGCCGAGATCATCGAGGGCCTGGCCGTGCACCTGCCCGGCCATTTCGTGCTCACCTCGCTTCCCGGCGGGCGCTGATGGGCGGCCCCGCACCGACCCGGCCGCCGGCGGCGGACCTGCCGGCCGTCGCGCACCGGGTGCGCGAGCACATCGTGCGGATGTGCGCCGGGCCGGAGGGCGGCCACCTCGGCGGGTCGATGTCGCTCGTGGAGATCCTCACCCTGTTGTACTTCGAGGTGATGCGGGTCGATCCGCGCCGCCCCGCGGCTGTGGACCGTGACATCTTCATCCTCAGCAAGGGGCACGGCGCCATGTGCCTCTACGCGGTGCTGGCCGAGCGGGGCTTCTTCCCCGCCGCGGAACTGGCGGAGTACTCCCGGCCGGGGAGCAGGCTGATGGGCCATCCGGTCCGCGCGGTGCCCGGGGTGGAGATGCCCACCGGATCGCTCGGGCACGGGCTCGCGCTCGCCAACGGGTTCGCCGTCGCCGACCGGGGGCGCCGGTGCTTCGCCGTCCTCGGGGACGGCGAGTTGCAGGAGGGTTCGGTCTGGGAGGCGGCCATGGCCTCCGCCGCGCTCGGCCTCGGGAACCTGACGGCCGTCATCGACCGCAACCGCCTCCAGATCACCGGCCCGACCGAGGACGCGATCGGGCTGGAGCCGCTCGCGGACCGCTGGCGCAGCTTCGGCTGGACGGTGCGCGAGGTCGACGGCCACGACTTCGACGCGCTGCGCGAGGCGCTCACCCCAGAGGAGACCGGGAGCGGGCCTCCCGTGGCGGTCATCGCCGGCACCGTCAAGGGACGCGGCCTGCCGTCGCTGGAGGCGAAGACGCACAGCCACTACGCGAAACTGAGCGGCCGCCAGGCGGAGCGCTCCCTCGCCGTACTGCGCGCCCGACGCAAGCGAGCGCTCTCATGACAGCCGACATCCCCGGCGAAACGGCACGGCCGCGCTCCGCCCGTGAGGTGTACCGGGACCTGCTGCCCGAACTGATGCGGGCCGACGGGCGGCTGTACTGCCTGGACAGCGACACCGGGCTGTTCGACGCGGACGCCTTCGCCGACGTCCCCGGCCGCTACCTCAACCTCGGCATCGCCGAGCACAACCTGATGGGGACGGCCGCGGGCCTGGCCGCCAGCGGGAACGTCCCGTTCGTCACCACGATGGCGACCTTCGCCGCGACCCGGGCACTGGAGGCCATCAAGATCGACATCGCCTACAACGCGCTGCCGGTCCGGATCGTGGCCACCCACGGCGGGCTGGCCGCGGGGCATCTCGGCCCGACCCACCACGCGCTGGAGGACCTGGCCGTCATGCGGGCGCTGCCCGGTTTCACCGTGGTCGTCCCGGGCGACGCGGCGCAGGCGGGCGAGGCCGTCCGGCAGTGCGCGGCGCTGCCCGGTCCCGCCTACGTGCGGCTCGGCCGCTCGGCCACCCCGGACCTGGACGGCGCCGCGCCCGGAGGCGGCCCGTTCGAGATCGGGCGGGCGCAGTGGCTGCGGCGCGGCCGGGACGTGGCGATCATCGCGTGCGGGCCGTACCCGGTGCTGGCGGCGGTGCGGGCCGCCGACCGGCTCGCGGAGCGGGGCGTCCGGGCGACCGTCCTCAACCTGCACACGCTGCGCCCGCTGGACGTCGCGGCCGTGGTGGCGGCGGCCGAGGGCGCGGCGGGCGTCGTCACCGTCGAGGAGCACTGGCGCTCCGGCGGCCTCGGCGGCGCCGTCGCCGAGACCCTCGCCGAGCACGCCCCGGCCCGGGTGGCGCGCGTCGGCATGCCCGACACGTTCGCCGAGCGGGCGGGCGGCCAGGAGGACCTGCTCGACCGGTACGGCATCACGGCGGGCGCGGTCGTCGCCGCCGCGCTGAACCTGACCAGCGGAAGCCATGGAGGTGGCACGCATGACCCAGACCTGTCCCGAGTGTGAGGGCCCGGTCCAGCTCGCCGAGCCGGTCCGGCTGAGCGAGATCGCGCAGTGCGCCGACTGCTCCAGCGAGCTGGAGGTGGTCGGCCTGGAGCCGGTGACCCTCGCGCTCGCCCCCGAGATCGAGGAGGACTGGGGCGAGTGAGGCCGGTGGCCGTGCTGGCCTCCCGGGTGCGGTACGAGGAGAAGCGGATCTTCGCCGCGCTGGAGCGCCGCGGGGTTCCGTACGCGCATGTCGACACCCGCCGGTTCAGCGCCGAGCTGGGCGGTGAAGCGGCGAGCGCCGGGCCCCGGTACGCGGCGGCGCTGAACCGGGAGATCTCCCACAGCCGCGCCCTCTACGCCTCGATGCTCCTGGAGGCGCGCGGCGTGCCGGTGGTCAACCGGTCGGGGGTGATCGCCGTCTGCGGCGACAAGCTGCGCACCTCGCTGGAGCTGGAGCGCGCCGGCGTCCCCACTCCGCGCACGGCGGTCGCGCTCACCCCGGAGGAAGGGGTCGAGGCCGCCGAGCGCCTGGGCTTCCCCGTGGTCGTCAAGCCGCTGACGGGGTCGTGGGGACGGCTCGCGGCGGCGGTGCGCGACCGGGACGCGGCGCAGACCGTCCTGGAGCACCGGGCCGCCCTGCCCTCGCCGCTCCAGCACATCGTCTACCTGCAAGAACTCGTCGACAAGCCGGGCCGCGACATCCGCGTGATCGTGGCCGGGGACAAGGTGGTGGGCGCGACGTACCGCTACTCGGACGGCTGGCGCACCAACGCCGCGCGGGGTGCGCGCTCCGAGCCGTGCCCGCTCACGCCCGAGCTGGTCGAGCCGGCGATGCTCGCCGCGCGGGCCGTGGGCGGCGGGGTGCTGGGCGTCGACCTGATCGAGGGACCCGAGGGGCCGCTCGTGCTGGAGGTCAACCACAACGTCGAGTTCCGCGGCTTCCAGGACGCGCACGGCGAGGACGCGGACGTCGCGGACGCGATCGTCTCCCACGTGCTGGAGGCGGCATGATCCGGGTCGGCGTCATGGGCGCCGCCGGGTACCTCGGCGGCGAGCTGCTGCGGCTGCTCATCGGCCATCCGGGGACGGAGGTCGCCCACGCGGTCTCGACCCGGTTCCCCGGCCGCCGCGTGGACTCCGTCCACCCCAACCTGCGAGCCCAGACCGACCTGGTGTTCAGCGCCCCGGACGACCTGGACGCCTGCGACATGCTCCTGATGGCGACCCCGCACAAGGCGACCATGAAGCTGCTGCCCGAGATGCGGGGACGGGCCAAGACCGTCATCGACCTGTCGGGGGACTTCCGCAACCCCGACCCCGCCGTCTACGAGCGGTACTACGGCGTCCCGCACACCGCGCCCGAGCTGCTCGGCGCGTTCGTGCCCGGCGTCCCCGAGCTGTTCCGCGCGGAGCTGGCCGAGGCCGACCTCATCAGCGTGCCAGGGTGCATGGCCAGCGCGGCGATCCTCGCGCTGCACCCTCTGACCGGGCTGATCGGCCCGGACGTCCAGATCGACGCGCGCACCGGGTCGAGCGGGTCGGGCGCGCTCGCGGGGGACGCCAACCTGCACGCCGAACGCAGCGGCGCGCTGCGGGTCTTCGCCCCGGTGCGGCACCGCCATGAGGCGGAGGTCGCGCGGCTGACCGGCCTGAACGCCAGGATGACCGCCACCGGGGTCGAGGCCGTGCGCGGCGTGCAGGTCGTCTGCCACGCCACTGGCTCCGCCGACGAGAAGGCCGTCCGCCGCGCCTACCGCAAGGCGTACGCGGACGAACCGTTCGTCCGGATCGTCGCGCACCGGACGGGGACGCACCGGCTCCCCGATCCGAAGCTGCTGTCCGGGTCCAACTACTGCGACGTCGGCTTCGCGGTGGACGGCGACCGGATCACCGCGATCGCCGCGCTGGACAACCTGGTGAAGGGCGGTGCGGGCGCCGCGGTGCAGTGCCTCAACATCCGCACCGGCCAGCCCGAGACCCTGGGCCTGGGGTTCCCCGGCCTGCACCCGGTCTGATGGGCTCCGGTCGGATGGGCCCTGGTTCGGGGATAGTCGTGGTGAAGTGCGGCGGCGCGGTACCCGCCGAGACGGTGTGCGCGGACCTCGCCGGGCTCGTCGGGCGGGCGGTCCTCGTGCACGGCGGCGCCGCCGACGTCGACCGGCTCGCCGGGGACCTCGGCGTGCCCGCCCGCACCCTCGTCTCGCCGAGCGGCGTGACCAGCCGGCACACCGATCCGGCCATGCTGGAGGTGCTCACACTGGCGCTCGCCGGACGGGTCAAGCCGCGGCTGCTGCGCACCCTGGCCGCGAACGGCGTCCCGGCCGTGGGTCTGACGGGGCTGGACGGCGGCCTGCTGCGGGCGCGGCGCAAGACGGCGCAGCGCACCGTGCGCGACGGCCGCACCGTCATCGTCCGCGACGACCACAGCGGGCGGCTCACCGGCGTCCGGCCCAAGGTGCTGAACGTGCTGGTCGGCGCCGGGTTCGTCCCGGTGGTGTCGCCGCCCGCGCTGGGCGAGGACGGCGCGCCGGTGAACGTGGACGCCGACCGGGTCGCGGCCGCGGTCGCGGGCGCGCTGCGCGCCGAGCGGCTGGTCCTGCTGACCACGGCGCCGGGCGTGCTGCGCGACGCGTCCGACGAGGGCTCGCTGCTGGACCGCTGCCCGCTCCCCCGCGAGGGCCCCGTCCCGCACGCGGCGAGCGGCGGCATGCACCGCAAGCTCATCGCCTCCCGCGAGGCCCTGCTCGCGGGCGTCCCCCACGTGTCGATCGGCGACGGGCGGCTCCCCCGCCCCGTCACCGCGGCCCTGGGCGGCGCCGGCACGACCTTGGAGATCATGTGAGCGACCCCGTCGAGCTGCTGCACGCCATGCTGTCGATCCCCTCGCCGTCCGGGCGGGAGGACGAGCTGGCGCGCTACCTGGAGAAGGTCATGAACGACCTCGGCATGGCCGCGCGCCGCGACGAGGCCGGCAACGTGATCGGCGACATCGGCACCGGCGCGGGGCCGGTGGTGATGCTGCTCAGCCATCTCGACACCGTCGACCGGCCGCTGCCGGCGCGGCGCGTGGGCGGCCGCCTCGTGGGCCGGGGCGCCGCGGACGCCAAGGGCCCGCTCGCCGCGATGATCAGCGCGGCGGCTGCCCGGCCCTCGTTCCCCGGCACGCTGCGGGTCGTGGGCGCGGTCGAGGAGGAGCGGCTGTCGCGGGGCGGCGAGCACCTGGCGCGCACCTGCCCCGCGCCGGACGCGCTGCTCGTCGGGGAGCCGAGCGGCTGGTCGCGGGTGGTGCTCGGCTACAAGGGCAAGATCGACGTCGAGTACCGGGTCGCCCGGCCCTCGACGCACTCCACCAACCCGGCCGCCAAGGCGACCGAGGTGGCGGTGGCGTTCTGGCACGACCTGCTGGAGGCGCTCGGGCCCGAGCGCGACCACGCCGCGTTCGGCCTGCCCGCCGCGACGCTGCGCGGCGTCCACGGGGACCTCACCGAGGCGCGGCTCGACGTCGACTGCCGCGTCCCGCCCGGATACGACGCCGAGGCCTTCGCGGCGCGGCTGCGCGCCCGCGCGGACGGCGGCGAGGTCACGATCGTCCGGCACGTCCCGGCGGTGCGCAGCGGGCGGTCCGACCCGGTGGTGCGGGCGGTGACGGCCGCCATCCGGCGGCACGGCGGGACGCCCCGGCCCACCCTCAAGACGGGCACGTCCGACATGAACACCGTGGCGCCGCACTGGGACGTCCCCATGGCGACGTACGGGCCGGGCGACAGCTCGCTGGACCACTCCGACGAGGAGCACATCGAGATCGCCGAGTTCCTGAAGGGCGTCGACGTGCTCACCACCGCGCTCGACGAACTGGCCGCCGTCCTCTGACCGTCCCCGCGCGGAGTCAGGGTGCGCCGGCGGGGGTCGCGTCGCGGGCGGTGGCGCGTTCCCAGGCGTCGCGGTCGCGGAGGTAGAGGCCGCCGGGGGCGCGGATGGACAGCACCGTCATCCCGTCGCGGTCGAGGCGGTAGGTGATGCGGCCGGTGACGTGGCGGGCGACGCTCTCCACGAACGCCTGCGCGGCCTCCCGCAGCGGGCCGTACCAGCGCCCCTCCACGGCCTCCCGCGTCCACAGCTGCTCCAGCGCCATCTTCTCCCGCGTCGTCTCGGCCGGGACGGTGGCGCTCTCCAGCTGGCGGTAGGCGTGCAGCAGCAGGCACGCCGCCGGCATCTCCCGCACTTCGAGGACCTTCTCGCCGCCCTCCAGGTGCTCCAGGCCGGAGTAGCGGCCGAGGCCGAACCGGCCGGCGCGGACGTTCAGCGACGCGATCATCTCGCGCAGGCCGGCGGCCGCGCCGTCGACGGCCACGGGCCGGCCCGCCTCGAAGTCGAGCGTGATCTCCGCGGGGCGGTCCGGGCGCGGGCCCGCCGTCCAGAAGTAGAGGTCCTCCGGGACGGGGAACCACTCCGGATCGTCCAGGATGCCCGACTCGAACTCCCGGCACCACAGGTTGGAGTCGCCGCTGTAGGCGCGGTCGGCGAACTCCGCGAACCCGGCGTCCTTGAGCGCCGCGCGCTTGTCGTCGCGGCCGATCGCGTCCCGCTCGTAGGGGCTGCCGAAATGGCCGTCGAACCCGAGCGCGGCGATCGAGGAGTCGATCCGGCGCAGGCTGTTCTGCGACCGGTTGGCGGTGTGCACGATCGCGTGCGCGCCCACCTCCCGGGCGAGGTCGACCGCGGCCCGGGCCAGCAGCGGGCGGCTGAGCGACGAGCTGACCGGGTGGATGCCGAGGTAGACGGCCTGGGCCGCGATGGCGGGCGCCACGAACTCCTCGGCGAACTCCTCCGACAGGTCGGCCCGCACGTGCTCGGCGCCGAGCGAGCCGAGGTCGGCGCCCGTCCGGTCGTACTCGGCGTCGCCGCCGAGCTCCACGGACAGGGCGTGGACGCGCAGGCCGCGGTGGCGGCTGAGCCGCCACAGGAGGTAGAAGCTGTCGAGGCCGCCGCTGAAGAGCGTCACCACCCGACCGCCCTGCGCCGCCACGGTGTCGATGTGCCCGAACTCGCGGATGCGTCTCCCACTGTGCCTTCGCGTTTCCGGACCCACGTAACCGACCCTCCAGGAGCGAGCGGCGAGCAGCGGTCAAGATCAACTTATGGGCCAAGATCATCGCCGCGCACTGGCACGTGATCACAAAATCGGCCGCGAACGCAGACAGCAATCGCCGGTTGCGCCGCGCGCGCTCACCGGGCGGGCGGACCGGCCGTCAGGACGCAGGGGCGGAGGCCGCCGGGGACGCCGGTGAGGGCCTCGCCGCCGCTCTCGTAGGGGAGGGCGAACGGCAGGCCGGCGGCGGCCAGCGGGCGCGGGCGGTCCATGAGGTGGAAGTGCAGGTGCGGCTCGGAGGTGTTGCCCGAGTTGCCCACCTCGCCGAGGACGTCCCCCGCCCTTACCCGGTCGCCCTTGGCGACTCGCACCGACCCGCGGCGCAGGTGGGCGAAGACCGCGTACACGCCGCCGCCGAGGTCGAGCGTGACGGAGTTGCCGACGACGAACCTGCCCGCCGACAGCGTCAGGACGGACAGCAGCTGGCGGAACACCATCCCCTCGACCAGGAGGTAGGCGATGCCGGGCCAGGAGTTGCGGCTCCAGTGGTCGCGCTGCCACCCGCTCGCCTGGACGACCACGCCGTCGGCCGGTGCGACGACGGGGCGCCCGAAGGACGGGAACGTCTCCGGGCGCGCGGCGAGCGGCCAGCGCCGAGTCGCGCGCCATTCGCCGTCCGGGACGTGGACCAGGTCGATCGCGTAGGTCTGGCCGAGCTCGTGCGTCCCGTGACTGGGCACCTTGTCGGCGGGACTGTTGACGGGCACCCAGCGCCCCTCGACCGGGCTGCGCAGGACGACCGGCTCGCGGTCCGGTGCGCTGCCGGACACGAAGAACAGCACGAGCCCCGCCGCGATGAGGACCATTCCGGCGCCCCAGAGCACGCCTATGCCATGCAGGGACGTGGTGAGGGCCAGCGCGAGGCCCAGCAGGATGAACAGCGTCCGGAACCGTGCGAGCGTCCTGATCATCGTTCCTCCACGGGTCGGTCAGCGGCGGGTCGCGGCGATCACGGTGAGGATCGGCACCACCCGTTCGCCGGGGACGGTGTAGCGCCCGCGCCCGGTGGTGCGCAGCCAGCCGGCCGCGACGAGCTGGCGCAGATGGTGGTAGAGCTGGCCGGTCGTGCCGAGGCTCTCGTGGGCGGCCAGCTCGGAGACGGTGCGGGAGCCGTGCAGGATCTCCCGGAGCAGCAGCAGCCGGACGGGGTGCGCGAGCGCCGAGAGCGCGTCGGCGGACTGGGACCAGTCGTCCGACAGCAGATCTCCGGTCGGGTGGCCCTGCTGCCATTCATAGTGCTCGCCGGACGGCAGCGCCACCGAGCCGGTGAACAGCACCGCGCCGGGATCGGGCGCCCGCTCCTTCAGCGCGTCCAGCGCCCAGAAGGTGTCGCCCGGCTCCGGGCGCCCGGCCGCGGGGGCGACCCCTTCCAGCGCGGCCATGCGCTCCTCCAGCCGCGCGACGCGCTCCGCCAGCGTCTCCTCGGTCACTCCTCCACTATTACGTAAGTACGTAGATTCGACAAATCCCGCCCCTCGGTCGAGGTCGGGCTCAGTCGGAGGCTGGGGTGACGAGGGGGCGGTAGTGCGCCAGGTAGGTGCGGTGGTCCCAGTCGTCCAGGAACTGCGCCGCCGCGGCGCGACCGGCCTGGAAGAGGCGCTCGCGGGTCGCCGCGTCGAGGTCGAAGTCGGTCGCGAGCACGCCGTCGGTATGGGCGAACATCGTGCGGGCCACGATGGCCGGCTCGTCCATCTGCACCCGGTCGTGCGCCTCCGCCATCGTCGAGACGAGCGCGCGGCCGTACCCGACGGGGCCGCGGACGGCGCGCCATTCCCGGTACACGCCCTCGGAGGGGGGACGGGCCGACAGCTTCACGCCGAACGTCGGCCAGCGGGGTTCGCGGTCCTCCCGGTCGAAGATGGTGATCGGGTAGTTGGAGAGCATTCCGCCGTCCACGTGGAGGCACTGGCGCCCGTCGTTCCGGCACAGGCGGCGCGGCCGGAAGAAGACCGGAATGGACGCCGAGGCGCGCACCGCGTCCGCGACGGGCTGCTCGTCGGCGGGCAGGCCGTACCTCTCGTAGTCCCACGGGAGCCGGACCATACGCCCGCTGCTGATGTCGGAGACCACGACGACGAGCTTGTAGGCGTGCCGGGGCGGCAGCGCCGAGTCGGGGTCGTGCAGTTTCAGCTGCCCGAACGTCTCGACCCCGCATTCCTTCAGGCGCGCCGCGATCCACCGGTGCAGGGCGTCGCCCTTGTGGAGGCCGAGCGTGGTGAGGAGGGACAGGCCGCGGACTGCCGCGAAGCGCGAGCCGTCCTGGAACGTCCGGTAGTCGAGTCCGCGCATGAGCTCGACCATGTCCGGGACGGGCATCCCGGCCGCCAGCAGCGAGCCCACGATCGCGCCGGCGGAGGTCCCGGCGACGCGGGCCGGCGCGCCGAGCCGGTATCCCCGCGCCTGCGTCTCGGCGATCGCGCCCACCAGCGCGATGCCCTTCACGCCGCCGCCCTCCAGGACGAGGTCGGCGCGCGGTGGTGCCGAAGAGCCCATCGATCTCCCTTCCCCCGCGGCGCCGGGCGGCGCCGCGAGCCGCTTTCCGAACCGGAACGCGAAAACGACTGACAGGCGAATGGAATCCGTTTCGCCTTTCTATTGAGAGATGCCCTATCGATCTTTCTTTCAATGGTCTCCGCACGATTTTTTCCGCACGGCTTTAGTGATCGAGAAAGTGCGGGGCGACCAAAGGCGGTATCGATCGGCGGCAGAAGCCCCGAGGACGGGGCACTTCGGCGGATCGCTGGGCTCGAAACGTTTCGACAGATGATCTGCCGAGCCGGGTCGCCGGTCAACAGCGCTGACCTGTGAAAGCAGGAACGGGTGGTTGACGCTGGTGTCTCACAGAGTTAGTTTCCTGTCGGCTGCCGAAAAGATATCGAAACTTTTCGGATCCGCTCCCGCCGAGGCAGCCGAATGGCAGATCCCCGCGGACCTGGGCAAGGAGGAAAGAGACCATGAGAAGAGCACTCACCGCGGTGCTCGGCACGGGCGCGCTGCTCCTGGCGATGCTGGTGGCCGTCGCGCTCCCCGCGTCGGCCGCCCCGGGCACGCTGAAGGAGGCCGCCGCGGCCAAGGGCCGGGTCTTCGGCGCCGCCGCGGCCACCGCCCACATGGGCGAGTCGGCGTACGCCGCCACGCTCGACCGCGAGTTCAACCAGCTCACGCCCGAGAACGAGATGAAGTGGGCCACCACCGAGCCGTCCAGGAACTCGTTCGACTTCGGCCCGGCCGACCAGCTCGTGAGCCACGCGCAGGCCCAGAGCATGAAGATCCGCGGGCACACGCTCGTGTGGCACAACCAGCTGCCGGACTGGGTGAGCGGCATCTCCTCGCGGGACGACCTGCTGAGCGCCATGCGGAACCACATCGCGAAGGAGGCCGGCCACTACGCGGGCAAGGTCGCCTACTGGGACGTGGTGAACGAGGCGTTCCAGGACGGTTCGGGCGCCCGGCGCGACTCGGTGTTCCAGCGGGTCATCGGCGACTCCTACATGGAGGAGGCGTTCCGCGCGGCGCGCGCGGCCGACCCCAGCGCCAAGCTCTGCTACAACGACTACAACATCGACGGGCAGAACGCGAAGAGCAATGCCGTCTACAACATGGTCAAGGACTTCAAGGCACGCGGCGTCCCGATCGACTGCGTGGGCCTCCAGGCGCATCTGACGCTGGGGGCCGTCCCGTCCGACATGCAGACCAACATGCAGCGCTTCGCCGACCTCGGCGTGGACGTCCACATCACCGAACTGGACATCCGCATGTCCACCCCGCCGGACAGTTCCAAGCTCGCCACCCAGGCGAACGACTACAAGAAGGTCGTCTCCGCCTGCCTCGCCGTGTCGCGCTGCACCGTCATCACCGTCTGGGGCGTCACCGACAAGTACTCGTGGATTCCCGACGTGTTCCCTGGTGAAGGCGCCGCGCTGCTGTTCGACGGCAACTACGCCAAGAAGCCCGCATACGACGCGGCGCTCCAGGCCCTCGGCGGCGAGGACCCGGGCGACCCCGGCGACCCGGGCGACCCCGGGGCCGTCACCTGCACCTACGCTCGCACCGCGCAGTGGAACGGGGGCTTCAACGGCCAGGTGACCATCAAGGCCGGCGCCACCGCGGTCGCCTCGTGGACGGTCGTCATGACGATGGGCTCGGGCCAGCAGATCGTCGCCCTGTGGAACGGCACCGCGAGCACGAGCGGCAACGTCGTCACGGTCAAGCCGGTCGGCTGGAACGGCAGCCTCGCGCCGGGCGCGTCGGCGTCGTACGGGTTCACCGTCAACGCCCCGACCGGGAACACGGCCGACCCGGTCATCAGCTGCGGCACCCCCTGACCCGCTCGCGTCCTCCCGCAAGACCTCCGTCCGGCACGGCGGCGGCTCCCATGCCGCCGTGCCGGACGGGGCCTCACCGGCTCGCCACAAACACCTGCGCCCCGTACATACATCCCTGATCACGGGTTAGTGGAGGAAGCCAGAGGAACCGAGGACGGGAGGTGGCGCGTCTTGGCACTGCGGATCGAGGACTACGGGCTGCTGGGCGACACGCAGACGGCGGCGCTGGTCGGCAAGGACGGCTCGATCGACTGGCTCTGCCTGCCCCGGTTCGACTCCCCCGCCTGCTTCGCCTCGCTACTCGGCGACGAGGACGCCGGGTTCTGGCGCGTCGCGCCCGCGGCCGGCGGGATGTGCGCGCGGCGCCGGTACCGGGACGACACGCTGATCCTGGAGACCGAGTGGGACACCCCGGACGGGTCCGTCCGGCTGATCGACTTCATGCCGCCGCGGGGTGAGGCCGCCGACGTCGTCCGGATCGTGGAGGGGCTCAGCGGGAGCGTCCCGATGCGCATGGCGCTGCGGCTGCGGTTCGACTACGGGCGGATCGTGCCATGGGTGCGGCACCGGGAAGGAGAATTCAACGCCGTCGCAGGCCCGGACGCCACCTGGCTGAAGACGCCCATCGCCCTCGAAGGGCGCGACCTGACGACCTGCGCCGACTTCACGGTGTCGGCCGGGGAGCGCGTCCCGTTCGTCCTGACATACCAGCCGTCCCACCTGCCGCGTCCGAAGGCGGTGGAGGCGGAGCAGGCGCTCTCCGACACGGAGCTGTTCTGGTGGGACTGGATGGGCCGCTACGACTACGACGGGCGGTGGGACGAGGCGGTCCGCCGTTCGCTGATCACGCTGAAGGCGCTCACCTACGCCCCCACCGGCGGCATCGTCGCCGCCGCGACCACCTCGCTGCCCGAGCGGCTCGGCGGCCCGCGCAACTGGGACTACCGGTTCTGCTGGCTGCGGGACGCGACGTTCACGCTCCAGGCCCTGCTCGGCACCGGGTTCGTCGCGGAGGCGAAGGCGTGGCGGGAGTGGCTGCTGCGCGCCGTCGCCGGCGACCCCGCCGACCTGCAGATCATGTACGCGATCGACGGCACCCGGCGGCTCACCGAGTACACCGTGGACTGGCTCGCCGGCTACGAGGGGTCGGCGCCGGTGCGGGTGGGCAACGCCGCGTCCGAGCAGTTCCAGCTGGACACCTGGGGCGAGGTCCTGGACGGCCTGCACATCGCCCGCGAGGCCGACATCGGCACCGACGGGAACGCCTGGGACCTCCAGGTCGCCCTGATGGACTTCCTCGAAGGGCACTGGAGCGACCCCGACAACAGCCTGTGGGAGGTCCGCGGGGAGCGGCGCGACTTCGTCCACTCCAAGGTGCTCGCCTGGACGGGCGTCGACCGCGCCGTCAAGGCCGTCGAGGGGTACGGGCTGGACGGCCCCGTCGGCAGGTGGAAGGAGCTGCGGGAGCGGATCCACGCGGACGTGTGCAAGCACGGCTACGACGCGGACCGCGGAACGTTCACCCAGTTCTACGGGTCGCGCGGGCTCGACGCGGCGCTGCTGCTCATCCCGCGGGTGGGGTTCCTGCCCTGGGACGACCCGCGCGTGATCGGCACCGTCGACCAGGTGCAGCGGGAGCTGTACCGGGACGGGTTCGTGCTGCGCTACGACACCGGAGCCGACGGCGGCGTGGACGGCATGCCGGGCGGCGAAGGGGCCTTCCTGGCCTGCACGTTCTGGCTCGCCGACGCCCTGCACGGCATCGGCCGCACCGAGCAGGCCACCGACCTGTTCGAGCGGCTGCTCGGCCTGCGCAACGACCTCGGGCTGCTCAGCGAGGAGTACGACACCGCCGCCGGGCGGCAGATCGGGAACACCCCGCAGGCGTACTCGCACGTCGGGCTCGTCAACACCGCGCGGCATCTGAGCGGCTCCCGTCCCGCCCATCGCCGCGCCTAGCCGCCCAAGCCGCTGGAGACGTGGAAGTCGTGGAAGGAGAAGCGCCATGCGCGCCTTGACCGTCCTGCCGGAGAAGCCCGGCTCGCTGGCCGTGACCGACGTCCCCGACCCGGAGCCCGGGGAGGGGGACCTGCTGGTCGACGGGCTCGCCGTGGGCGTGTGCGGCACCGACAAGGAGATCGCCGCCGGCGACTACGGATGGGCCCCGCCGGGCCGCGACCGCCTCGTCATCGGGCACGAGTCGCTCGGCCGGGTGCGGCACGCCCCGTCCGGCAGCGGCTTCTCCCCCGGCGACCTCGTCGTGGGCGTCGTGCGGCGGCCCGACCCGGAACCCTGCGGGGCCTGCGCGCACGGCGAGTTCGACATGTGCCGCAACGGCCGGTACACCGAGCGCGGCATCAAGGAGATCGACGGGTACGCGAGCCGGGCGTGGCGGGTCGAGGCCGACTACGCGGTCCGGCTGGACCCGCGGCTGGCCGAGGTCGGCGTGCTGATGGAGCCGGCCACGGTCGTCGCGAAGGCGTGGGAGCAGGTCGAGAAGGTCGGCAACCGGGCGTGGTTCGAGCCGCGCCGGGTCCTGGTCACCGGCGCGGGCCCGATCGGGCTGCTCGCGGCGATGCTCGGCGTGCAGCGGGGGCTGGACGTCCACGTCCTCGACCGGGTGGCGGACGGGCCGAAGCCGCGGCTCGTCGCCGACCTCGGCGCGACCTACCACCGCGGCGGCATCGAGGAGGCCTTCGCGGGCGCGGAGCCGGACGTGGTGATCGAGGCGACCGGCGCGTCCCGCCTGGTGTTCGGCGCGATGGCGCACAACGCCTCGTACGGGATCGTGTGCCTGACCGGGGTGTCCTCGTCGGGACGGCCCCTCGAGGTGGACGCGGGCGACCTCAACCGGCAGATCGTGCTGGAGAACGACGCGGTGATCGGGTCGGTCAACGCCAACCTCCGGCACTACGCCGCCGCCGCGGACGCCCTCGCGCGGGCCGACCTGGACTGGCTCGGCCGGCTGATCTCCCGCCGCGTCCCGCTGGAGCGCTTCGCCGAGGCCTTCACCCCCCATCCGGACGATGTGAAAGTGGTCGTCACCCTCGCCGAATAACCCGTCGAATAAATACCTCAAATACCATCAATCCTTAATCTTTCCGGCGTTCGAATACGGGAAAAGCCGTGCGCGCGGGGCCGCATCCGGCCAGGATGCGGGCATGACGTTCCCGCTGATGCACGGGTACGACCACATCAACGTGGCGGCCCTGCTCGATCCGGTCGCGGACGTCCGCGACCGGGAACTCGGCGAGCGGATGCTGCGGTACCCGAAGCTCTTCCCCGCCGGATCCCCCGAATTCGGTTATGCGGTGCAATTCGCGAAGGAATGGCGGATCGCGTCGCTGGGCGCGGACGGACCGGCCACCGCCCGCTACAGCCTCGCGATGGACCTCCGCACGGCCGCCGCGCGGGAGACCGACGCCCCGACCGTCCAGGCGATGCTGGCGGCGGCCGGGCGGCTCGACCCCGAGGAGGGCGAGCAGCTCGCCAAGGACGAGTGGGAGATCGGCGACCGCCGCTACCGCGTCATCCGGGTGGAGAAGTTCATCCTGCTCGGCCACCGGGTGATGGAGCCGCCCCGGTCCACCGACGCCGACCTCTCCGCGAACGGCCTGCTGCGCGACCACCTCATCGACCCGGCGGCGCCGTGCGGCCAGTGGGAGGCGCAGCTCCGGCTGAACCTGGTCGGGCGGCTGCCGGTGCCCGGCACCGTCCCCGACATGGTCCGCACGGAGGCGCGCCACGCGATCCGGACGCATCCCGGGGTGGTGCTGCTCCCGCCCACCTTCATAGCGGTCGAGGTCGACGGCGACGCCTGGGCCCCGCTCACCGGCGGCGACAACCCGGAGGAGGCCCGCGACCGGCTGGCCCGCCACTTCACCGACCTCATGCCGAGGCTCCGCGAGTTCCAGGGCGACCCCCCGACCCCCGCCGAACTCGCCGAGTGGACCGCGATCGCCGACGGCATCCGGGCGACGCCGGGCCACGAGTTCAACGTCCGCGGCCGCGAGTTCCGCACCGTCCGCGTCTGCCGCATGCTCCGCCTGGGCCGCGACGGCCCCGAGGCCCCCCGCCCCTCCGACCAGGACCGCTACGACCTCCCCACCTTCGGCTGACCCACCCTTCCGATGCGCTTCGTGCGATCTTCCCCGAGTGTCAACCTCCGGCTCCTTGCCTTTCGCCGTGCGCGCGTCATGATCAAAAACAAGGGAGCCAGACGGAAGGGCGGGCGGATGGTGCGCAGGTGGGTGGCCGGTTGGGTGGCGGCGGTCGTGGTGGTCGGGGTCGGAGGAGTGCCCGCGCGGGGTGAGGTGGGGCCGGCGCCTGGGGTTGACGGGGCCGGGTCGGGGGAGCGGCCGGACGGGCGGGTGCGGGGGCTGCCGTCTTCGGCCGGGATCGGGGAGGTGCGCTTCACCTCCTCGGAGCAACTTGCCTCTGGCGTGACGTTCCGGACGTATGAGACGTCCGGAGTTGGCGGGGCTGTTGCCGGGGATCTGCTGGACGTCGATCTGCGGAAGGCCGAGGTCGGGCTTCTGCGGCCGCCCGTGGTCGCCGCGCGGCGGACGGTGTCGGCCATGGCGGACGCGCAGCACGCCGTGGCCGGGGTGAACGGCGACTTCTTCAACATCAGCGAGACCCATCCCGGGGTGGTGCCCACGGGGTCGTCGTCCGGGCCGGAGGTCGATGGCGGCCCTCCGCTCAAGGGGGCCGTGCCGGACGGGCAGCGGTTCGGGCCCGCGCTGCCGCCCGGGACGTCCACCGAGGACGTCATCGGGGTCGGCGACGACAGGCGCGGACACATGGCCCGCCTGCACCTGACCGGGACCGTCCGTTCCGGCGGGACGTCCATCGCGCTACGCGGCCTCAACCAGTACGCGCTTCCGGTGGGCGGAGTCGGGGCGTTCGGCCCCGAGTGGGGCGAGGTGTCGCGGCAGCGTGCGGTGTGCGGGACCGACCAGGTGCGCAGCGACCCGTGCAGCACGAACACCGCCGAGGCGACCGTGCGGCGGGGCGTGGTGACGGGAGTGTCCGGCACGGTGGGCGGCGGCGCGATCCCGGCCGACACGACCGTGCTCGTCGGGCGGGAGAAGGGCGCCGACGCGCTGCGCCGGCTCAGGCCCGGCGACCGGGTGCGGGTCTCCTACCGCTTCACCGGGCCGGTCCGCTTCCGGTTCGCCGTGGGCGGGTTCCCGATCCTGCGGGACGGCAGGCCGCTGGACGGCCTGGGCACCGCCGGCCCGGCGCCGCGCACGGCCGCCGGGGTGAGCCGCGACGGCCGGCACGTCTACCTCGTCGTGGTGGACGGCAGGTCCGTGCTGAGCGGCGGGGCGACCATCCCCGAACTGGCCTCCCTCCTGGACAAGGCGGGCGCCGACGACGGCGTGAACCTCGACGGCGGCGGCTCGTCCACGTTCGTCGCGCGCTCCCCCGGCGAGACCTCCGTGACCGTCCGCAACAACCCGTCGGACGGAACGGAACGCGCGGTCGCCAACGGCGTCGGCGCCTTCCCCTCCTTCGCGGGCCGTCCGTCCGGGTCCGGCCCCGACGGACCGAACGGACGGCTCCCCTAACCCCGAGACCCCACAATGGTGCGGTGACGGATCTGGACTCGGGGCCGGACGGACCACTGCCCTTCGCGCATCTCAGCGCGCCCAACGCCCCCCTCTACCGGGACGTGCTGCGCTCGTTCGCGCGGGCCAAGGAGCGCTTCATCGTCCACCTGCGTCCCGAGGACGTGGCCGCGGAGCTGCGCCGCGACACCGACGAACAGCTCGCCCAGGCGCTGGACAAGCTCGTCGAATGGGGCAACCTGCGCGCCGACGCCGACACCGGCCGCGTCACGACCGTCGAGGACTTCCACCGCAAACGGTTCCTGTTCCAGCTGACCCCGGCCGGGCACGCCGCCGAGCAGGCCATCGCGTTCTACGAGGAGGCGATCGGGCAGCGCGGCGTCCTGCAGTCGGTGGCGCTGGCCGACATCGCCGACCAGCTCGCCGCCCTGGCGGCACTGGCCGGCGAGCCCGACCCGGATCCGGCCAAGGCCCATCTGCTGCTGCTGGCGCTGGCCGAGCGGTTCTCCTCGCTGGCCGACAACGCGCAGGCGTTCATGGCCTCGCTGCGCCGGGCGATCGACTTCTCCGACGGCGACGTGGAGGGGTTCATCGCCTACAAGGAGCGGCTCATCGACTACATCAACCGGTTCATCGCCGACCTCGCCAACTCGGGCGCCCGGATCGCGGCGCTGCTGGCCGAGGTGGAGTCGCGCGGCCACGAACGGCTGCTGGCGGTGGCGGCGCGGCGCGAGGCGTCCGACGCCGTCCCGGAGGGCGCGGACGCCGCCGAGGCGTACGCCCGCGCCGAGGCCGCGGCGCTGGTGTCGTGGCGCAACCGGTGGCGGGGCCTGTGCGACTGGTTCGTGTCCGGCGGGACGGCCCGCCCGTCGCAGGCGCGGCTGCTCCGGCAGTCGGCGGTGACCGCGATCAAGCAGTTGGTGGACACGGTGGGGCTGCTGAACGAGCGGCGCTCGGGCCGGTCGGACCGGTCCGCCGACTTCCGGGCATTGGCCCGCTGGTTCGCCGAGGCGCCGGACGAGGAGGCGATGCACCGGTTGTGGCGGACGGCGTTCGGGCTGACCTCCGCGCGGCACCTGACCGTCACCGCGGCGACCGTGGCGGCGTGGGAAGAGGAGGCCCCGCAGGGGCTGCCGTGGGCGGAGGCGCCGCCGGTGCGGATCTCGCCGCAGCTGCGCCGGACCGGCTCCTACGAGCGGCGCGGAAAGCCCAACCGCGTCCAGGACCGGTCGGAACTGCGCCGGCTGCTCCGCGAGCGCGCCGACCGCGAGGCGGCGGAGACCGCGGCGGCACGGGCACGGCTGCGGACCGGCGGCCCGGTGCGGCTGTCGGAGCTGGGCGTCCTGGACCCGCGGGCGTTCCGCCTGTTCCTGGCGCTGCTGGGGGACGCGCTGGCGGCGCGGCTGCCGGGCGAGACGGAGGTGAAGGCGCTCACCGGGGACGGGTCGATGGAGGTGCGGCTGTCGCTCGTCCCGGACGGCGGCGAGATCCGGATCGTGACCGAGGACGGCGTGCTCACCGGCCCCGAGCACATCATCGAGATCACCGACCTGAGCAGGGCGGGCACGTGAGCGACGACGACCTCGCGCGGCGGCGGTCGGCGCTGCGGGCGCTGCTGAAGCGCCCGCTGCTGACGGTCGAGTCCGATCCGGAGGACCTCGTCCTCGTCCGCCGGTATCAGTCGGAGCTGCGGAACTGGCTGAACCGGGAGACGGGCTGGCGCCTCCAGGTGGACGCCGAGACGGCCCGGCTGTTCAAGACGGCGCCGGCGCTCGACGACGGGACGCATCCGGCGCGCGGCAAGGCCGGTGAGCCGTTCGGGCGGCGCCGCTACGTCGTGCTGTGCCTGGCGCTGGCGGTGCTGGAGCGCGCCGACGCGCAGACGACGCTCGGCCGGCTCGCCGAGGAGGTGCTGAACGCCGCCGCCGAGCCGGACCTGGCGTTCCCGTTCACCCTGGACAGCCGGGCGGAGCGCGCCGACCTGGTCGCCGTGGTGCGGCTGCTGCTCGGCTGGGGCGTGCTGCGGCGGGTCTCCGGCGACGAGGAGTCGTACCTGTCGGCGTCCGGGGACGTCCTCTACGACGTGCGCCGGGTCGTCCTCGCGTCGCTGCTGACCGGGGCGCGCGGGCCGTCCACGGTCGCCGCGGCGGGGTTCGAGGAGCGGCTCGCCGAGCTGACCGACGAGCCCGTCCCCGACACCGAGGAGCTGCGCAACCGGGCGCTGCGACGCCGCCTCACGCGCCGGCTGCTGGAGGACCCGGTGGTTTACTACGGCGACCTGGACGACGCCGAGCACGGCTACCTCGTCTCCCAGCGCGTCGCGATCACCCGCCGGATCGAGGAGGCGACGGGTCTCGTGCCCGAGCTGCGGGC
The DNA here is from genome assembly GCF_040492135.1 of Actinomadura sp. NPDC000600. Taxonomy (NCBI): domain Bacteria; kingdom Bacillati; phylum Actinomycetota; class Actinomycetes; order Streptosporangiales; family Thermomonosporaceae; genus Actinomadura; species Actinomadura sp. NPDC000600. The sequence continues at coordinate 30,769 of NZ_JBEUPD010000005.1, read as the reverse complement.
GGAGGGGATCGCCATGGTCGATCCGGACGACGAACTGACCGACGTGCGGATGCCCGAGCAGCGCACCGACGGGCACGTGACGCTCCTGGTCGCCGAGTATCTCGCTGGGCGTTCCGAGGCCGGGTGGGACGAGCTGGAGGCGTTCGTCCGGGACGCGGCGGTGCGGCATAAATCGTTCTGGCGCAAGGGCGTGACCGAGCCGGGCGCCGAGTCCGAACTCTTGGACATCGCGCTCGGGAAGCTGGTGGCGCTGCGGCTGGTGGAGGTGCTCCCGGACGGCCGGGCCCGGGCGCGTCCCGCGATAGCGCGGTACGCCGTGGATGAGCCGACCATCCGCGACAGAGGAAAGGCGGAAAGGTGACACACGCGCCCCTGCCGACGTCGGAGCGCTGGAAGCCGCTGCGCGCCGGGCTGGTCGACATGTTCTACTACGACGTCGAGGAGTTCCGGTTCCATGACGGGCGGCTGCTGCTGCGCGGCAACAACGGCACCGGCAAGTCGAAGGTGCTGGCGCTGACGCTGCCCTTCCTGCTGGACGGCGAGCTATCCCCGCACCGCGTCGAGCCGGACGGCGACCGGCAGAAGCGAATGGAATGGAACCTGCTGCTCGGCGGGAAGCATCCGCATCCGGAGCGGCTCGGCTACACGTGGCTGGAGTTCGGCCGGCTCCACCCGGACGGAACGCCGGAGTACCGGACGCTCGGCTGCGGGCTGAAGGCGGTGAAGGACCGCGGCATCGTCCGGCACTGGTTCTTCGTCACCGCGCAGCGGATCGGCACCGGTCTCTCCCTCGTCTCGGAGACCGGCGTGTCGCTGACCCGGGAGAAGCTCCGTGAAGCGGTGGACGGCCACGGCATCGTCTACGACCGGGCGTCGGACTACCGGCGGGCCGTGGACGACGCGCTGTTCGGGCTGGGCGAGCACCGCTACGAGGCGCTGGTCAACCTGCTGATCCAGCTCAGACAGCCGCAGCTGTCGAAGAAGCCGGACGAGCGGCTGCTGTCGCGGGCGCTGACGGAGGCGCTGCCGCCGCTCAGCCCGGCGCTGATCACGACGGTCGCGGAGGCGTTCCGGGGCCTGGACGAGGAGCGGGACGCGCTGCGCGCCCTGGAGGAGGCGCACAAGGCGGCGACGGACTTCCTCGGGCACTACACCCGGTATGGCCGGATCGCCGCGAAGCGGAAGGCCGCCGGTCCCCGCCTCACGCAGAGCAGGTACGAGCACCTCAACCGTGAACTCGCCGAGGCCGAGACGCGGTTCGCGGCGGCCGAGACCGAGTTGACCGAGGTGGCCGGGCTTCTGGAAGGGCTGGCCGCGGACAGGGTCCGGCTGGAGGCGCGCCGGCAGGCGCTGGAGGCCAGCCCGGAGATGCGCGACGCCGAACGCATCGAGCAGATGGGCGAGGAGGCCCGCCGCCGAGACGCGCACGCGAAGGCGCGGGAACGCGACCGCGACGAACTGTCCGGCGAGGCCGCGCGCAAGCAGGCCAGAGCCGAGACGACGCGGTCGCGGGCGGACGAGGCCGAGTCGTCCTTCGGCACCGTCCGGGACGATTCGGCGGCTCTGGCTGCGGCCGCTGGATGCGGCCCGGCGCACGCGTCCGCCATGGACGGCTGGGAGGCCGGCCTCACGGAGGCGCGCCGCGCGACCGGCGCGCTGGCCGACGACCGCTCCCGCGCCCTCACCGAACTCGACCGGCTGATGGCGGCGGTCACCGCCGCGCGGACCCGGCTGGAGACCGCCACCGCCGAGGCGGAGCGGCTGGTCGGCGAACTGCAGGCCGCGGCCGAGCGGATCTCCGCGGCGGAAACGGAGACGCGGGCGGGTGCGGCGGACCTGCTGGACGCCTACGTCGGCTACCTGGCCGGGCTCGCCGAGATCCGGGTGGACGACCCGGACGCGGTCCTGGCGAAGCTGGAGGAGTGGGCCGAGACCGCCGACGGGCGCAATCCCGCGGCGACCGCCGTGGACGACGCCGCCCGCGAGGCCACGGCCGCGCTCGGCGGCCGGGTCGCGGACGCGGAGTCCCGGCTGCGGGCCGAACGCGCAACCGAGACCTCGCTGCTGGAGGAGATCGGGCGGCTTGAGGCGGGCGCGCATGACGCGCCGCCCGTCCCGTACACGCGCGCCGCCGCCCGGGAGGGCCGGCCGGGCGCGCCGCTGTGGAAGGTCGTCGACTTCGCCGAGACCGTGCCCGCCGACCACCGCGCCGGGCTGGAGGCCGCGCTGGAGGCCTCCGGCATCCTCGACGCCTGGGTGACACCTGACGGCGCACTGCTCGGCACGGACGACACGTTCGTGCTGACCGGGGAGGCCGCCCAGGGGCCGTCATGCGCCCTGGTCCTGCGGCCCGCGATCGACCGCGCCGACCCGCAGGCCGCCGCGCTCACCGCCGACGCGGTGCACGCCGTCCTCGCCGGGCTGGGGCTCGGTCCGGGCGCGCGGGCGTGGGTCGCTGTGGACGGCCGGTGGGCGAACGGCGTCCTCGGCGGTACCTGGCGCAAGGACAGCGCCGACTTCATCGGCGAGGGCGCCCGCGAGGCCGCCCGCCGGGCCCGGATCGCCCGGCTCCGCGCCGACCTCGCCGAGACCCGGTCCCGGATCGCGGCACTGGGCACGGAACTGGACGGCTTGGCGGCGCGGCGGGAGACGCTGGCCGCCGAGCACCGGGCTGTTCCCCGCGACACCGCGCTGCGCGAGGCCCACGTCCGGCTCGCCGGCGAGCATCGCAGGCGGCGGGAGCTCGACGGCGAGCACACGCACGCGGAAGAGGCCGTGGCACGGCGCCGCGAGGAGGTCTCGGCGGCGGCGGAACGGGCAGCCGAGTTCGCCTCCGACGTCGGCCTGCCCGATGGCGGACCGGAACTGGCGCGGGTGCGCGAGGCGGTCGGCGGCTACCGGATGGCGCTGGCGGAGCTGTGGCCCGCGGCGCAGACCCTGCTGGCCGCGAGGGAGTCGGCCCAGGATGCGGCCGGGGACCTTGCGCGCGTCCGGGAACGGCTGGCGGAGGAGGCGGAGCAGGCCGCGGAAGCGCGCGGGCAGGCCGACGCCGCCGCCGAGGCGCACCGGGCGCTGGTCGAGACGGCGGGAGCCGCCGTCGACGAGCTGTTCCGGCGGCTGGAGGAGGTCAAGCGGGCCATCACCGACCGGGAGGGCGCCGAGTCGCGGGCCCGCGACCGGGAGCGGTCGGCGGTCGCGGAACGCGGCAAGGCCGAGGAGGCCCGCGACAGGCTGCGCGAGCAGATCACCGAGGCGGCCGAGGTCCGCGACAAGGCGGTGGCGGAATTCCGCGCGTTCACCGCCACCGGCCTGCTGGCCGTGGCCGTGCCCGCCTTGGACGTCCCGGACCCGTCCCAGGAATGGGCACCCAACCCCGCCGTCCTCCTGGCCCGCGCCGTCAACACCGAACTCGACGCGGTGGACGACGGCGACGGCCCGTGGGACCGGGTCCAGAAGCGGGTCTCCGAGGAGCACAAGCTGCTGTCGGACGCGATGTCCCGGCACGGGCACTCGGTCGGCCTCACCGTCCACGACGGGATCATGGTCGTGGACGTGCTGTTCCAGGGCCGCACCCGCGACGTCCCCGGGCTCGCGGAGGCGCTCGAAGCCGAGACGGAGCAGCGCGCCCGCCTGCTGTCAGCGCGCGAGCGGGAGATCCTGGAGAACCACCTGCTGAACGAGGTCGCGGGCACCCTCCAGGAGCTCATCGCCGCCGCCGAGGACGAGGTGCGGGAGATGAACGCCGAGCTGACGTCCCGCCCGACGTCCACCGGGATGCGGCTGCGGCTCGTCTGGAAGCCCGCGAAGGACGCCCCCGAGGGCCTCGACCGCGTCCGGGAGAAGCTGCGGCAGACCATCGACGCCTGGTCGGTCGACGACCGCGCCGCAGTCGGCCGGTTCCTCCAGGAGCAGATCGCACGCGAGCACGCCGACAACCCGGCGTCCGGCTGGACCGAGCAGCTCACCCGTGCGCTGGACTACCGGTCGTGGCACGCGTTCACGATCCAGCGCCTCCAGGACGGGCAATGGCGCCCCGCGACCGGCCCCGCGTCGGGCGGCGAACGGGTGCTGGCCGCTTCGGTCCCCCTCTTCGCGGCCGCGTCCGCGCACTACAAGTCGGCCGGCAACCCCCACGCGCCCCGCCTCGTCGCCCTGGACGAGGCGTTCGCCGGCGTGGACGACGACTCCCGCGCCAAATGCCTCGGCCTGCTCGCCACCTTCGACATGGACGTGGTCATGACGAGCGAACGCGAATGGGGCTGCTACCCGCAGGTGCCGGGCCTGTCGATCTGCCAGCTGTCCCGCCGCGACGGCATCGACGCGGTCCTGGTGACACCGTGGCGCTGGGACGGCCGCGAACGCACCCGCGCCGACCTGCCCGTCCCCGAACCGGCGACCGGACAGACGGACATCTTCGAATGACGGACACCGACCGCCTCCGCCGGCTGCTCGGCGGGCCGGACACCGCATGGCTGGTGCAGCGCGTCCGCTCCCGCCTGGAACGCGGCGCGCCGCTCACGGGGAAGGTGACCCTGGCGCAGGCCACGTCCGCCGAACGCCGCGCGGCCGAGCTGCTGCTCGGCCGCCGCGCCGGCGCCGGGACATCGCTGTCGGTCCCGCTCCCCGAGGTCGACCGCGTCCTGCGCGCCAGCGGCGCGTCCCCGGAGGGCCTGGCCGCCGCCGTCGAACTCCTGGACGGCCCCGTCCGCGATCTAGCCCGCGAGAACGCCGCGATCGCCGCCGCGTGGCGGGACGCCTTCGCCCCGCTGGACGAGGCCCTCGCCTACCGCCCCGAGCTGGCCGAGTGGCGCGCCTGGCTGGACGCGACCGGCCTCGTCCGGCGCCTGACGTCCGGCCCCGCCGAAGCGGCGGACGTGCTCCGCCGCCTCGCCGCCGTGCTGCGCCGCCTGCCGTCCCCCGACATCCCTCTCGGCCAGTTCGCCGCCGAGACCTGCGGGCATGCCCACGCCCTGGACGACGGCCCGCTCGCCACCCTGGCCCTCTCGTCCGCACGTGCCCTCGCCGGCCTGCCGTTCCGCGCGGACGGCGGCGCCGAGGCCCGCCGCGAAACCTGGGCGGCCGTCGGCGTGCACCTGGACGAACTCTCCTCCACCGTCCTGTGCCTCGGCCTGCCCGGCGACGCGCACACACCTATGGGCCGGATGCTCGCCGCCATGCGCGGCGAACCTGTGTCGCTCACGCTCCGCCAACTGCGCCGCCACACGGCCCCTATGAGGGCCGGCCTCGTCCGCATCTGCGAGAACCCGGTCGTGGTGGCCGCCGCGGCCGACGCGCTGGGTTCCGCCTGCCCGCCGCTCGTCTGCTGCAACGGCCGTCCGTCAATGGCGGTCTGGCGCCTGCTGGAACTCCTCGCCGGAGGCGGCGCCGAGTTCGCCTACCACGGCGACTTCGACTGGGGCGGCGTCGCCATCGCCGCCGCCGTGCACAGCCGCATCGGCTGGCAGCCCTGGCGCTACGACGCGTCCGCCTTTCTCAAGGCGTCCTCGGACACGCCCCTGGCGGGCCGTCCCGTCCCGACCCCCTGGGACCCGTCTCTAGCCACCGCGATGAGGGACCGCGCCGTCCGCGTAGAGGAGGAGCAGGTTCTCGCCGACCTCCTCACCGACCTGGCCCCCTGAGGGTACGGTGGCCCGGTGACGGACTCCAGGCAACGAGCACGACGCCTCGCCGAGAATCTCGAACATGACGCCGCGAAGTATCCGGAGGAGCGCGCGGAGATCCTGATCGAAGCCGCCAGGCATTGGTCCGACGCGGGCGAGCCTGACCGTGCACTGCGGATCTACGGCGACCTCATCGCCTCGGAAGGTGACGAGGACGCCCAGTTCGCCACCGTGGAAAAGATCTCCCTGCTCGCCGACCTCGGCCGTACCGATGAGGCGGAAGCGGAGATCACCCGACTCGGCCGCGCCAACGTTCACCCGGGGCCGGCCGAGCTGGTCGGTGAGTTCCTCGAAGCGCAGGGACGACTCGAAGAGGCCCTCACCTGGTTCAACATCGCGTGCCGCGACGTCATGGCGGACGACGGGGAACTCGCCGAGGCCAAGCTGTTCGCCCGGCCCGAGTTGCGGGGACGGCAGCGCGTCCGCCAGGCGCTCGGCCTCCCGCCCGACGACATCGACCTGCACACCGAGGACCAGCAGGCCGAAATGGTCGAGCTCTTCGAGAGGGCCGCGGCCCCGTCCCAACCGAACGCGGGCTCGTTCTTCGTCCGCACGGACGTCGAGCGCGCCTTCGCCGAGGGCCTCGTCCACGGCACCGCCCCCACCGACGCGTCCGGCTACTTCCGCGACGTCGAACGCGGCTGGCGCGCCTCCAGCGACGAGATCGGCGCGTCCAGACTGTGCATCCTCCCGACGACGGTGGACGACCTCCTCAAGTACGCGAACGACCACGACCGCGACCCGAAGGACCAGCAGACCCGCGCCGACCACCTGATGGACCGCATCCGCGAAGGCGCCCTCACCCTCGACTGGCCCCCGGAACGCAACGCCCCCTGCTGGTGCGGCTCAGGCCGCAAGTACAAGAAGTGCTGCGGCTCCCCCACCAACCGCTGACCACGGCACGAGCGGCGTCCTCCGCCCGCAGCGCAACACGCCGCACCCCAGCCCGGGGTGCGGCGTTTCACTGGAGCGAAGTCAGAGGTCGTATGCGCCCCGCTTGATCTGCACCACCAACGCTGCCCACACGTCGCGCTTCAAGGCCAGGACGCCGCCTCCGGTGTCCTTGGAGTCCCTCACGAGCTGCCTGGCACCCAGTCGGGCGACTTCAACACAGTCGCCCCCAGTACTACCGCTGTGCGAACTCTTGCGCCAAGCTATGCCGGACAACGCACCGACGTTCACGCACCCAACCTCCCTGCTTCGTCCCACTCTGCGGCAATATTCTCAATCATGGCGATTGAGTCTCTCGGACTCAACGCCTGGGCTCGCAGGGAGTCGAACGCCAACCGGTGGGTTTCAACCTCGGGCATCTTGTCCATCAGCAGCGTTCCTGCCCGATTCTCGACATACGCGTACTCAGACACGGCAGCGTCTCCCAGGTCGAGTGTGAGCACTGTGAACGAACCGCACGTCCCCGGGTGAGCTCCGACCGAGAACGGCAGGACCTGCAACTTGATGTTGCGGCGCCGAGCCAGGGACGCAAGAACGCGCAACTGTTCGGCCATGACCCCGGCCCCTCCAACAGCGCGACGTAGAACCGCCTCATCGAGCACGACCCAGTACTGAAGAGGGGCATCTCCGCTGAGAATCGCCTGGCGGGCGAGCCGGGCCTCAACACGCGCCCGGATCTCCTCGTTCGATGGCGGTCGAGGCTCGACAGATAGCACCGCGTGGGCATACTCCGCGGTCTGAAGGAGGCCAGGTACCCACTCACTGGCGTAGGCGTGCATCTCCGTGGCCTCGGCCTCCAGGCCGAGATAGAGCCCGAAGCCGGGGTGCAGAACCTCGTCGTAGCGCTGCCACCAGCCGCGTTGCCGCGCCGCCTTGGCCAGTTTGGTGAGTTGCGCCGTCTCGTCCGGCGTCGCACCGTACAGCTCCACGAGCCGTTCGAGGACGCGGGCGGACACCGAACTCTGCCCCGTCTCCATCCGGCTGATGGTCGAGTCCGTCCGGGCGATGTGACGTGCCGCGTCGTCCGCCGCGACGCCGGCTCGGGTCCGCAGCGCGCGAAGGCGGATGCCCAGCATGATCCGGCGGACGGTCGGACTCTCGGGGCGTGGCATGAGGGCACCTCCTGGGTGGTCAGTGGTCATTCTGCACTCGCAAGCTCGCATTGCGTGGTCGATCCCACACACACAGTCTTTTCGGTCACTGCATATGAGTTTTCGAAACGGGATTGCATCTTAACGTTGCGTCAGTCACTATCGAGCCATCCACACGACACGTAATGAGACGCACACGAACTGTGATCATTGGGAGGCAGGCTCGATGGAGGTCAAGGGGGCTTGGGGACTGGTGACGGGCGGGCTGTGCGCGTGGCGGCTGCCGGGGGACGAGAGCGGGCCGGCGGCGGCGCGTCGTCTCCTTCACCAGGCGATGTCGGAGCTGCGGCTCGACCGGGACGTGATCGAGGACGGGAAGCTCGCCGTGTCCGAGACCGCGACCAACGCGCTGCGGCACGCCGGGACCGCGCGAAGCGACCGGCCCCCGACCCCGCCGGAACTCTGGATCTGGGCGCGGACCGTCCCGTCACCTCAGCTCATCGTCTCCGTCTTCGACGGCGAGCGGGCGTCCACACCGCGTGCGGCCGGGGCCGGGTTACTGGACGAGCACGGCAAGGGCCTCCAACTCGTCCGCGAGGTCACCTCCGACTGGGGCAGCGCGCCGACGCGCTCACGCGTCAGCACCGTCCCCGTCTACGGCAAGGCGGTCTGGTTCGCGCTTCCGCTGCCCCGCGAGTGGCCCGGACTGCACTACAGGGTCCACCCGGGGACGGCCGCGCAACACCTGCTCCTCAACCTCACTCGCCGCGGCTTCGAGGGGACGCGCAACACCGCCGATGACGGCATGTCCGTCCTGGTGCTCCCCGACCTCAACGTGTGGGTGCACCGCCGGACCTTCTGCTGGTGGGCCACCCCGCACCGCTACGTCCGTCGCCCCCTCATCGATCTCCAGGAGACCACCGAACTCCTCGTCCGCCACCTCGACTCGGTAAGGCTCGCCGAGCAGTTGCGCGACCTTCGTGCGTACGGGCGGCAGCGCACGGCCGAACTGGGGATCGAGCCCGCCGACATTCCCGAACGGATCCGGGAGTTCCTCAAGGGCGCAGACGGCACCTGACCATGCCGGCCAGGTGGGCTATGACATCAACGTGCTGGTGACCGCGGGCGACCACAGGCGACAACCCCTGCCACGGCGCAGCACCCCCCCGATCGTGGCCGCTGCGCCGCCAGCGAAGGTCACCGGCTCAACTCTCGGTGTCCTTCGGATGACGGGGCGACGCATAGACAAGCCACACTGTGCGCTTCTCGTCGTCGATCACATAGCGCACGCGACCGCCGCTGGTGACCTCGTACTCCCACTGCTCCAGGTCACGACCATTGTGCCTGTGAGTCGCAAGCTCTCCACGAAGCCGATGCTGGCGTTCGTGGTTGACGCGGGAGCGCGGCTCGGAGCGGAGCATCTCGAAGCATCGCTGGGTGTTGGCCAAGGCGAGCCGACACAACTCGTCCCAGCCGCGCACCGCCTCACTCGTTCCGAACCGCACATCCCACTGGCCGTCCGGAGGCGGAACCGTGACCCTGTCCCCCCGTTTGGGACTCATGGGCGGACTTCCACCGGACCGAAGTCACCGCTCGTGGGCCGCACCGCCTCTTCACTCTGCTGGGGATCTGCCTTGATGCGGGCGGTCGCACGCCAACCGGCGATCACCTCGGTGATGGGCGCATCAAGATTGAGTTCCGCGGCGTCCGAGAGCGCCTCGACCAACTCCAGAGTGAACGCGCGAACCTCGTCGGTGCTGAGGTGGCGCACCCAGGGGAACACGTCGGGCATGGCGAGCAGCAACTCGCGTGCGCCCGGGTCGTGCTTCATGAGAGCGATGAAGATTCTGGAAGCGGTGGCCAGCGTCTCATCACGTCGGTCTTCGCGATCAGCGGCCGTCAGGTAGAAGTCGTGCGCATCACGATGGGTGACGCGCACCCGTCCCAGCCTGGAAGCCCGCTCCGCGACGGCCCGTGGATTGCGGGACAGGTCAGAGAACGTGACCGAATCTGGATGGATCGTGCCGCTCATACCGTCAGGTTATCAGATCGTGTTCTGATTCAGCTCCCGCGCAGGTCGAAAGCTCATGCAAGAGAGCCTGCGCCATGCCCCCCGCTCCGCCCCTCTTAGGACGGTTTGCCGTCTTGGTGGCGCTTGTCGCGGACGTAGATGGTGTTTCCCTTGCCGTCGCCGGGGCCTCGGCGGTCCAGGACGAACAGGGTCGTCGCGGCGATCAGCTCGCTGAGCTTGGTGTAGCCGTAGTTGCGGGAGTCGAACTCGGGGCGCTGCTTGGTGATGATCTGGCCCACGGACCCCAGGGCGGCCCACCCGTCCTCGTCGGACGCCGCCTCGACGGCGTTGCGGAGGAGGTTGACGAGCGCGGTGTCCTGCTTCAGCTTGGCGGCCGAGGTCGGGGGCGCCGGTTTGAGCGTCTCGGCGGTCGGGGTGGTCGGGCTCTGGTCGTACAGCAGGTTCTCGATGTAGACGAACTTGTCGCACGCCGCCATGAAGGGCTTGGGCGTCTTGCGCTCGCCGAACCCGTACACGGTCAGGCCGGACTCGCGGATGCGCGCGGCCAGGCGGGTAAAGTCGCTGTCGCTGGAGACGAGGCAGAACCCGTCGAAGCGGTCCGAGTACAGCAGGTCCATCGCGTCGATGACCATCGCCGCGTCGGTGGCGTTCTTCCCCCTGGTGTAGGCGAACTGCTGGATCGGCTGGATCGACTGGTCGAGCAGATGCTGCTTCCAGCCCCGCAGGTTGGAGCCGGTCCAGTCGCCGTAGGCGCGCTTGACGTGCGCGGTGCCGTACTTCGCGATCTCGGCCAGCAGCGCCTCGACGTTCGCGGGCTGGGCGTTGTCGGCGTCGATGAGCACCGCCAGCCGGGCGGTGTTCTCATTCACCATGCGTCCCCTCCTGGAAGCCGCCCGCCGACCGGGCTGCGGCCAGTACATCAGAGGTCGTATGCGCCGCGCTTGCTCTGCGACACCATCGTCGGCATTGGCGGATATAGGGTGGTTCGAGCAATTTCACATGGCGTTGATCGAGGAGACGTTCGTGGCGTCGGATCGGCCTGGAGAATCATCGGGTGAGGAGAAGCTCTCCCGGTTCAATACGAGCATTCCGCATCCCGCCAGGGTGTACGACGTCTGGCTGGGCGGCAAGGACAACTTCGCCGCCGACCGGGCGGCCGCCGAGGCCGGTCTGAAGGCATTCCCGAGCACGGTCAAGTCCGTGCGGGCCAACCGCGCGTTCCTGGCGCGGACGGTGGAGTGCCTGGTCGAAGAGGCCGGGATCCGCCAGTTCCTGGACATCGGTACCGGGCTGCCGTCGGCCAACAACACCCATGAGGTGGCTCAGGCGATCGCGCCCGAGAGCCGGATCGCCTACGTCGACAACGACCCGATCGTGCTGGCCCACGCCGAGGCGCTCCTAAGGAGCACCGACTCGGGCGCGACCGACTACATCGACGCCGACCTGCGCGAGCCCGGCAAGATTCTGCAGGAGGCATCCCGCACGCTGGATTTCAGCCGGCCGGTGGCGGTCATGCTCATCGCCGTACTCCATTTCGTTCCGGATGAGGCGGACCCTTACGGGATCGCGGAGACGCTGATGGCCGCCGTGCCCCCGGGCAGTCACCTGGTGGTCTCCCACACCGCGAAGGACATCTTCCCCGAGGAGATGGCCGCGTTCGCGCGGGCCATGAACAAGGACTCGGCGGAGAAGGTCACGCTGCGCGACCGCGAGCAGGTCTCCGGGTTCTTCAACGGGCTGGACCTCATCGAGCCCGGCGTCGTCCAGGTTCCGCGGTGGCGCCCTCGTTCCGAGCTCGAAGCGTCCGCACCCGCCGCCCTGTGGGGCGGAATGGCCCGCAAGCCGGCTTAGGCCGCCATGGCCTGCGTCCTCAGCGGGTCAGGTCGAGGGAGCCCAGGTCCAGGGCGTGGTGGGCGTGGCGGGTCGTCATGGTGCGGAACATCTCGTCGCCGCGCCGGGTGCGTTCGACGAGCATGGACGCGCCGATCGCCATGACGATGCCGTGGAAGACGTGGAGGCGGTAGGCGGCCCAGCACTCGTCCCAGGTGAAGGCGACGCCGTGGGCGGTCAGCGCCGCGTGGTAGCGCTGGACGAGGTCCTTCTCGTGGGCGCGGCGGGCCTCGATGGGGAGGCTGGAGCCGAGGAAGTAGGACAGGTCGGCCACGCCGGGGCCGTAGGTGACGGTCTGCCAGTCCAGGACGGCGGCGCGCGGGCCGCCGAAGAGGAGGTTGTCGGCGCGGAAGTCGCCGTGGGCGAGGGTCAGCGGGCCTTCGCGGGCGGTCAGATAGGCGCCGATGGACGGCAGGAAGTCCTCGATGAGGCCGATGACCTCGGGGCCCAGGTCGGCGGCGTAGCGGTCCTTGAAGCCGGTGTAGAGGTCGGTGACCATCGCGGCGGTGAAGGCCGCCGAGTCGGCGTCGTGGCGGTTGAGCCAGGTCAGGGTGGCCAGGTCGGGATCGTCCCAGCCGGCGGCGTGCAGCGCGGCCATCTCGGTGATCGCCGCGGCGGCGTCCTCGGGGGTGATTCCGGCGAGCTGGTCGCCGGGCTGCGCCGGGGCGAGGTCGGCCAGCAGGACGGCGTACTCGTCCCGTTCGGGGTCGTAGGCGGAGGCGTAGCAGGCGGGGACACCGGCGTCGAGGGTGGGCGCGATCTCGGCGTAGAAGCTCGCCTCGACCTCGTAGGTGCGAATGGTGCGGGCGGCGGCACGGCTGGACGGGTCGGCCGCCGGGACCTTGGCCACCATGGTGGACGGGAGGTGGGTGTCGCCCGCGTAGGTGAGGTGGAGGCGCAGGCTGTCGGAGACCTGGCCGGTGCCGACCGGTTCGGCGCGGACGGCGGTCACCTCCGCGCCGAGTGCGCCGCTCAGCCAGGACGCGGTCAGTCCGCCGGCGCCGGACACCGCCCCGGTCATGCGGTCTCCCCGGCGAGGTGGGTCCAGCCGTGGTCCTCCCAGCCGGGGGGCTGGTGCCACTCCGTCCAGCCGTGGCCGGTCCGTCCGTCCTCGGTCTCGTAGCGGCACAGGGCGCGGGGGAAGCGGGCTTCGCGGCCGTCGGGCGAGGTCACGGCGACGGGCGCGAAGGCCACCGGGGTCACCGTCATGGGCGAGCCCGGGAAGCGGAGGTCCGAGCGGGCGGGCAGGCCGCCGGCGAAGGTCGTCGCGGCGGAGAAGCCGTCGCGGTGCTCGATGCCGCCCTCCGGCGGGACGGCGAAGCACGGCCACGGGAGCGGGAAGCCGATGTTGGCCTGCATGCCGTGGACGAACGTGCCGTCGCCGAGGCGGCCGGACGTCCAGAGCCAGGAGACCTTCCACCAGTCGCGCTCGCCCCAGCTGTGGTCGCGCTCCCCGTGGGCGGTGACGGCGATCTTCTCCCCGCCCACGCTGACCAGGCCGGAGACGGAGCACGGGACCTCGTAGCGCGGGATGTCCTTGTAGGGGTAGACGCCGCCGGCGGTGTCCCAGCGCAGGTCGAACGAGAGCCCGATGGTCTCGGCCCCGCTGACGTCGCCGTAGGCCGCGGTCGCGTCGGGGAGGACGGAGGCGGTTCCGGTCAGGGCGACCCTGGCCGGGCCGAAGGGGTCGGTGATCTGCTGGGTCGCCGTGTAGGTCTCGGTGCGGACGTCCGTCGTTCCCCGCTCGGGCAGCGGGGCGTCGTTGTCGGCGATGAGGAGGAGCGGACGGCCGGGGCGCACCAGCGCGGCCCAGTACCAGGCGCGGTCCCAGTTGGGGTACAGCCCGAGCCGCACGTAGCCGGCGACGGAGCCGTCGGGGGCGGCGAAGTCGAAGTAGTAGGACTCGTTCCACAGCGGCTCGGGGCCGGGGTCGTGCAGTCCCTCGTCCGCGGGCTCCAGGCTCCAGGTGCCGTGCTCGATGATCCTCGCCATGGGCCCTCCGGAGCTTCCGAACGTGATTCTAGAGCGCGATCTTAACCGCGCGCCGCCGTCTCCGACAGACCCCGGCGTCACCCGCGTCCGCAGCCGCACGGGTCAGTCGCTCAGCAGGAAGATCGCGTCGGCGAGCGCTGCGACCCTCTCGTGCCGTGGACGCGCGAGGACCTCGCGGAGCAACTCCTGGGCGAGGTCGGGATCCCAGTTGAGCCGTTCCGTCCACACCCTGACGAGTTCGGCCATCGCCGTGTCCACGCCGGGGTCGGGGATCGCGACCTCGACGCCCGCCAGCGCGCGCTGCACGGTGTGGTCGTCCTCCCAGAACCGCCACCGCCAGCCGGGCCACGACCAGTGCACCTCATGGAGCGGGCCGTGGATGAAGCCGTGCGTCCAGTACCCGCCGGTCTCCGTGGTCAGGTCGAAGTGGACGCCTGAACCAGGAAGGCTCCCGCACTGGGTCATGCGCGCCGCCTCGGGCAGGCGGTCCAGGACACGGGGGCCGCCCTTGAGGAGGTTGTCGTAGCTTGGCGTCACACCGTAGGCGCGGACGCGGGTTCCGTCCTCCACGGTCACCAGGCAGTAGTTCCGATCCCCGGCGCGCCGGGGCGAGATCTCCGGCATCCTCAGGTTGGGCCTCGTACGAGGCGTGAACCGCAGCCTGCCCTCGAAGTCCGGATCGCTCAGGCGTGGCGCGCCGAGGACGGACATGTCGAGGGCCAGATAGGCGACGACGTCCTCGACGCCGTTGTACGCCCAGTCGACCTGCCAGCCCTTCCACACGTGGCGGACCAGCCTCAGGAACAGCGTGCGGTACGCCTGCTCGTCCGGGAAGTCATAGAGGTAGATGAACGACAGCAGCAGCACCCGCCGGTCGTGGTCGACGAGATAGACGGCGTCCGAGCCCGGGTTCCAGCGGTCGTCATGCCAGTCCCCGAGGCGGTCCATGGTGAACCGCTCGCGGTCCAGCAGGATCTGGAACTCCATCCCGGGCGCGCCGCCCCACCTGTCGTAGACGACCCGCTGGGCGCCGCCCTCGATGATGACGATCTGCGCCGGATGCCCCATGCGACGAGCTTAGGAACGGGAATCGCGGTTCTCAGGGGATTTTTCGCCACCCGGGGGATCTCACTGGGCGGGAGGGGGCGACGGGGGTGCGAGGGGGCGGTTACTCTACCAAACAGTTGTTAGAAAGAGGGTCGCATGGATCTTGAGTTCGGGGCGGCGGACGAGGAGTTCCGCGGCGAGGTGCGGGCATGGCTGCGCGAGCACGTCCCGGCGCGGCCGCTCCCGTCGCTGGAGACCGGGGAGGGCTTCGCGGCGCACCGGGAGTGGGAGCGGACGCTCGGCGCGGCGCGGCTGGGCGTGGTCTCGTGGCCGGAGGAGTACGGCGGGCGCGGCGTCTCGGTCCTGCAGTGGCTGGTCTTCGAGGAGGAGTACTACGCGGCGGGCGCGCCGGGGCGGGTCAGCCAGAACGGCATCAACCTGCTGGCGC
This sequence comes from Actinomadura sp. NPDC000600, assembly GCF_040492135.1. Classification (NCBI taxonomy): domain Bacteria; kingdom Bacillati; phylum Actinomycetota; class Actinomycetes; order Streptosporangiales; family Thermomonosporaceae; genus Actinomadura; species Actinomadura sp. NPDC000600. The sequence goes on along the minus strand of NZ_JBEUPD010000005.1, from coordinate 15,637 downwards.
CGACGCTGCTCAAGCACGGCACGCCCGAGCAGCTCGCGCGGATCCTGCCCCCCATGGCGGCCGGCGAGGTCATCTGGGCGCAGGCGTGGTCGGAGCCGGGCGCGGGCAGCGACCTCGCCGCACTGCGGTCGACGGCGACCCGCACCGACGGCGGCTGGCTGCTGAACGGGCAGAAGACATGGAGTTCGCGCGCCGCGTTCGCCGACCGGGGGTTCGGGCTTTTCCGGTCGGATCCGGAGTCGTCCCGCCACAAGGGGCTCACCTACCTGATGTTCCCGCTGGACGCCGAGGGCGTGACGGTCCGGCCGATCGGGCGGCTGGACGGCAAGCCCGCGTTCGCCGAGCTGTTCCTCGACCAGGTCTTCGTCCCCGACGAGGACGTCATCGGCGCGGCCGGGGACGGCTGGCGGGTCGCGATGGCCACGGCCGGCAACGAGCGCGGCCTCACGCTGCGCAGCCCCGGGCGGTTCACCGCGGCGGCCGAGCGGCTCGTCGAGCTGTGGAAGGAGCGCGCGGACGCCTCCGGGGACGCGCTGCGCGACCGGGTCGCGGACTCCTGGATCAGGGCGCGGGCCTACCGGCTCAAGGGGTTCGAGACGGTCTCGCGGGACGACGACATCGGCGCGGAGTCGAGCCTGAACAAGGTGTTCTGGTCGGAGCTGGACGTGGCGCTGCACGAGACCGCGCTCGACCTGCTCGGCCCGGACGGCGAGCTGGAGTCGGAGTGGCTGGAGAACTACGTGTTCTCGCTGGCCGGCCCCATCTACGCGGGCACGAACGAGATCCAGCGCAACGTGATCGCCGAGCGGCTGCTCGGCCTGCCGAGGGGGTCCCGGTGAAGTTCGTTCTCTCCGCCGAGCAGCGGATGTTCGGCGAGACGCTGCGCAAGCTGCTGGGCGGCCCCGGCACCGCCGAGGCGGCCCGCGCCTGGGCGGCCGGGGACGCCGGGCCGGGGCGCGCGCTGTGGTCGGCGGTCGCCGAGGCTGGGGCGTTCGCGGTGGCCGTCCCGGAGGAGGCCGGCGGCGCCGGGCTGCTGCCGGTCGAGCTGGCCGTCGCCGCGGAGGAGCTCGGCCGGGCCGCCGCGCCCGGCCCCTACGTGGAGACGTTCGCCGCCGCCGAACTGCTGGACGGGTCGCCGTGGCCGCAGCGCATCGCCGAGGGCGAGGCGGTCGTGACGCTCGCCGTCCCGCACGCGCTGGACGCCGACGTCGCCGACCTGGTGCTCACCGTCGACGGCGTCGAGCGGAAGGCGGCCGGGGAGGCCGTCGCGTCGCTCGACCCGGCGCGGCGGCTGTTCCGCGTCCCCGAGGGCGGGGGGTTCACCGACCTCGGCGTGCTGCTGTGCGCGGCGCAGCAGGTGGGGCTCGGGCAGGCGCTGCTGGAGGTGTCCGTCGAGTACGCCAAGACGCGGCAGCAGTTCGGGCGCCCGATCGGCGAGTACCAGGCGATCAAGCACCATCTCGCGAGCGCGATGGTCGAGCTGGAGTTCGCCCGCCCGCTCGTGTACGGGGCGGCGCTGTCGTACGGGACGCCGGACTTCGCGCGGGACGTCTCCGCCGCGAAGGTCGCCGCGTCGGAGGCGTCCTACGGGATGGCCAAGACCGCACTCCAGGTGCACGGCGCGATCGGCTACACCGACGAGTACGACCCGTCGCTGTGGATCCGCAAGGCGCGGGCCCTGTACTCGGCGTGGGGCACCGTGGCCGAGCACAGGGCGCGGGTCATCGCCGCTCTCTGAGCGACGCGCCCCCGGCGCGGGTCAGGCCCGCTCCTTGAGCTTCACGCGCCAGATCTTGCCGGACGCGGTCTTCGGGAGGTCGTCCACGAAGACGACCTCCCGGGGGACCTTGAAGTTCGCGAGCCGCTCCCGGCAGTGCTCGACCAGCTCGTCCTCCGTGGCCGCGGCGCCGGGGCGGAGCTTGACGTAGGCGCGTCCCACCTCGCCCATCCGCTCGTCCGGGACGCCGATGACGCCCGACTCGGCGACGGCGTCGTGCCGGGCCAGGACGTTCTCGACCTCCGCCGGGTATACGTTGAACCCGCCGACGACGAACATCTCCTTGGTGCGCCCCGTGATGGTGAGGTTGCCGCGCTCGTCGAGGCGCCCGCAGTCGCCGGTGTCGAGCCAGCCGTCGCGGACCGCCTCCGCGGTCGCCTCCGGGTCGTCCAGGTAGCCCTGCATGACGTTGTAGCCGCGCACGAGGATCCTGCCGTCGGTCCCGGCCGGGAGGCGCTTGCCGTTCGCGTCGACGATCGCGACCTCGACGTCGGGGATGGCCCGGCCGGACGTGGTGGCGATGGTCTCGTCATCGTCGTCCACCGAGCAGGCGGTGACCGTCCCGGACGACTCGGTCAGCCCGTAGGCGGTCACGACCTGCGGGAACAGCTCGTCCTTGATGCGCCGCACCAGCGCGACGGGCACGTCTCCCGCGCCCGTCACGGCCAGCCGGAGGGTCGACAGGTCGTGCTCCTCCCGGCCGGGGGCGTGCAGGAGCGCGGTGTAGATGGTCGGCGGCCCCGGCAGCACGGTGATCTTCTCCTGCTCGATCAGCCGCAGCGTCTCCGGGACGTCGAACGTGCGCTGGAGCACCATCGTGGCGCCCCGCATCACGCACGCCAGCACGCCCGCCTTGTAGCCGAACGAGTGGAACATCGGGTTGACGATGAGGTAGCGGTCGCCGGCCCGCACACCGGTGCGGTCCGTCCACGCCCGGTAGGTGAGGACGTTCTGCTCGTGCGTGACCACGGCGCCCTTGGGCCTGCCGGTCGTCCCGGACGTGAACAGGATGTCGGCGACGGTCTCCGGACGGACGGCCGCCGTCCGCGCGTCGGCCTCGTCCGGGGAGGCGGCCTTGGCGACGAAGTCGTCCCAGGCGGTCACCCCCGGGCGCGCGGGGCCGTTGAACGTGACGACCGTCCGCAGTGCGGGCAGCCCGGGGGCGCCGGATCCGTCCACGCCGAGCATGGCGGGATAGTCGATGCCGAGGAACCCGTCCTCCACGAACAGGACCTTCGCCTCGGCCTTGGAGAGCGGCCACCGGGCCTCGTCGCCCTTGTAGCGGGTGTTCAGCGGGACGAGCGTCGCGCCGGCGCCGAGCGCTCCGAGCACGGTGACGATCCAGCGCAGGCCGTTCGGCGCCCAGATGGCGATGCGGTCGCCCGGCTCGATCCCCGCCCCGACGAACGCACCCGTCGCCTCGCGGACCCGCTCCCGGAGCTCGGCGTAGGTGACCCGGACGTCGCCGTCCACGACCGCCTCGGTCTCGGGGTACTCGTTCGCCGCCCGCGCCACCAATTGCGGAATCGTCAGCTCGTTCATGAACCCTCATCATCCCGGCCCGGCCCTCGCCCGGCCTTCGGCGTCCCGGTCACCGGTATATCCGTTTCGTCCGCACGGCGAGAAGGTGTAGGCGCGGTCCGGATCGGGGGCGTCAGCCGGGGGACGTGTCGGCGCGGAGTTCGTTGGTGGCGGTGCGGTAGGCGTCGGCGATGCCGTCCAAGAGGCCAATCAGCAAGGGCGCCTGCTCCGGGCCGTAGCGAGCGCCGACCTCGTCCAGGTGGCGCCGTGCTCCCGCGCTGACGGCGTAGTAGTCGGCCAGGCCGTCCTCCACCAGTTCCACGGTGACCGTGCGCCGGTCGTGCTCGCCGCGGACGCGCCGCACGTACCCGGCCTTCTCCAGCCGGTCGACCACCCGGGTCGCCGAGGCGGACGGCAGGCGGAGCTCCTCGGAGATCGCGCCGACCGGGAGCGGCCCGCGCATCTCCAGCAGGATCACCGCGGCGACGTCGATGGGCCGCAGGCCGAGCCGGTCGGCGGCCGCCTCGATGTGCAGGAGGACGGCGATCAGGAATCCGCGGAAGACGTCCTCTCCCTCTTGTTCGGCACCCACCCGCAGAGGATACTCCGAAGCGATGTATCTTCATATCGAAGATACTTCACTTTGGAGGGGAAATGGAGATCCTCGTCATCGGAGCCGGGGTGGGCGGGCTGGCCGTAGCGCGCGTGCTGCTCGCGGCGGGCCACGAGGTACGGATCCACGAGCAGGCGCCGGGGCCGCGGACGGGCGGCAAGGCGGTGCTCATCTGGAGCAACGGCAACGCCGTCCTGGACGACCTCGGCATCACTCTGGAGGGCGTCGGCAACCGCATCGACCGGATCGACGCCCTGACCTCGTCGGGGCGGCTGCGCACCGGCCAGGACATCGCGCACGCCGCGGCCCGCTACGGCTTCGAGACCAAGGCGATCGCCCGCCGGGACCTGCTCGGACGGCTCGCCGGCGGCCTGCCCGGCGACCTAGTCCGCTACGGCATGACCTGCACGGGCCTGACCCAGCACGGCGACCGGGTCACGGCGACCTTCGACGACGGGACGGCGGACACCGGGGACCTGCTCATCGGGGCGGACGGGCACCACTCGGCGGTGCGGCGGCACCTGTGGGGCGAGAGCGGCGTCCGGGCCGCGACGTTCGGCACCTGGCAGGGGCTCAGCCCGATCGGCATCGAGATCACCGGCACCCACCGGCACCTCATGATCACTGGGAAGGAGGGCGCCTGCGGCCTCATGCCCGCGGGCGGCGGCCTGCTCCAGTGGTGGTTCGACATGCGCTGGACGCCCGGCGAGCCGCGGCCCGCGTCACCGCTCGACGAGCTGAGGCGGCGCTTCGGGCACTGGGCGTCCCCCGTCCCCGAGGTGCTCGCCGCCGCCACCGACGACGACATCGAGTTCTTCGGCCACCACTGGAACAAGGTGCGCAAGGTCTGGGGCGAGGGGCGCGTCACCCTTGTCGGCGACGCCGCCCACACCATGCCGCCCACACTCGGGCAGGGCGCCAACCAGACCCTCGAGGACGCCTGGGTGCTCGGCCGCGAACTGGACGGGAAGGACGGCGACCCGGCGGCCCGGCTGCGCGCCTACGAGCGGGCCCGCTACCCGCAGATCTCCCTCGTCTCCCGCATGGCCCGGCGCAACCCGGCGAACTGGCGCATCCCGCCGCTGATCGGCCGGCTGATCCCGGAGACGTCCCAGAGCGGCATGCTCGCCCGGTTCAGCAACCGCCTCGCCGTCCAGTCCCCCTGACCGCACGGGCCCCTGACCGCCCAGTCCCCCTGACCGCACGGGCCCCGGGACCGCGCACCCGGGCTGACCGGCGGCGATATGAGGACTATTCACATTTGCCCGGATCGGTGTTTCACTCGGCTGAGAGCCACTGGACGTCTCCCCCCGGCCGAGGTGCCCCATGCCCGTCCGACGTGCCGCCTGCGTTCCGATCCTCCTCACCCTCCTGCTCGCCCTCCTCACCGTCCCCCGCGCGCACGCGGAGGGCGAGCCGCGCGAGGTGCGCGGCTACATCGACGCCCACAGCCACCTGATGTCGTACGAAGCGTTCGGCGGCAAGCTGATGTGCGGCAAGCCGTTCGACCCCGACGGCATCCAGGAGGCGCTGCGCGACTGCCCCGACCACGCCGGCAACGGCGTGCTCGCCTGGTGGGAGAACTTCACCCGGTACGGCACGCCGTTCGGCACCCACGACCCCACGGGCTGGCCGACGTTCAAGGACTGGCCCGCCTACGACTCCCGCACCCACCAGCAGGTCTACTACACCTGGCTGGAGCGGTCGTGGCGGGCCGGGCAGCGGATCCTCGTCAACCACCTGGTGGCGAACCGCCAGCTCTGCGACATCTACCCGCTCAAGGGCAACCCGTGCGACGAGACGGCGACGATCCGGCTCCAGGCGCAGCGGATGCACGAGATGGAGAGCTACATCGACGAGCGGAGCGGCGGCCCGGGCAAGGGCTGGTTCCGCATCGTGCGCGACTCGGCGGACGCCCGCCGCGTCATCGAGGACGGCAAGCTCGCCGTCGTCCTCGGCATCGAGACCTCCGAGCCGTTCGGCTGCCGGCTCGTCAACGGCGCCCCGGCCTGCACCCGCGCCGACATCGACCGGGGGCTGGACGAGGCGCGCGGCCTCGGCGTGGCCTCGATGTTCGTGTGCCACAAGTACGACAACGCGCTCTGCGGCGTGCGGTTCGACGGCGGCACGGCCGGCGCGTTCGTCAACCTCGCCAACTTCATCGGCACCGGACGGTTCTGGCAGGCCGAGACGTGCACCGGCCCCGCCCACGACAACACGATCGCCCCGGCGGGCGAGGTCGGCGACGCCCTCGAACCGATCCTGAAGCTGCTCGGGCTGGCGGGGATCACGCTGCCGATCTATCCGAGCGCCCCGCACTGCAACGTCCGGGGCCTCAGCGACCTCGGCGCGTACGCGGTGCGCGGGATGATGAAGCGGCACATGATCGTCGAAGTCGACCACATGAGCGCGAAGGCCGCCGACCAGACCCTCGGCATCCTGGAGGAGGCGCGGTACCCGGGCGTCATCTCGTCCCACAGCTGGATGGACGCGACCTACCTGCCCCGCCTCTACCGGCTCGGCGGCATGGTCACCGGCTACGGCAACGCGGCCGACCGGTTCACCTCCGAGTGGCGGCGCAACAAGGCCCAGCGCGACCCCGCCCGCCCGTTCGGCTACGGCTACGGGCTCGACGCGAACGGCATGGGCGCGCTGCCCGAGCCCCGCACGGGCGGCGGCGCGGGCCCGCTGAGCTACCCCTTCACCTCGCCGATCGACCCGTCGGTGAAGCTCGACCGGCTCACCGAGGGGCAGCGCACCTGGGACCTCAACACCGACGGCGTCGCGAACTACGGCCTCGTCCCCGACTGGATCGCCGACATGCGCGCCGTCGGCGGCCAGGAGCTCATCGACGACATGGCGAACGGCGCGGAGACCTACCTGCGCATGTGGCGCGCCGCCGAGACCTGGTGAACCCCGCCGCCGGTGGGCGGTGAAGGCGAGTGGCGGCCCGCCACGACATGCGGGCCGTCCTCGCCGCGGCGGAACCGTGGGGCCGCTCCGCACCGGCCGCAGCCCGGCCCGCGAACCCCGGGTCAGGCACCTACCTGGATGGTGGCCTGCAGGACGGCCTCGCTCAGCGCTTCGCTCCGGAAGTGGGCGACGGCCTGGAAGTCGGGGTCGGCGACCATGCGGGAGAACACCTCGCGGGACGGGTAGCGGACGAGGAGCACGGCGTCCCAGGACTGCCCGTCCTCGGCGACCAGCGCGGTCGACCCCTTTCCGTAGTAGAGGACCTCGGCGCCGTAACGGGCGAGGATGTCCCCGCCGAGCGCCTTCGAGTAGCGGGCGTAGCTCTTCTCGCCGCCCTCGCGGAAGCGCAGCAGGTTGAGCATCACCACCGGGCCGCCGGGATCCTCCGCGAGGAACCGCTTCAGCCCAGCACCGGTCGGGTCCACCGCCATCAGGCACCTCCGTGACGAGTCCTATTCTAGAAATAGATTCTAGACACGCCGGCGCCCGCGGGGTCCGCGGGCGCCGGCGCGGCGGCGGGACGAGGCTCAGCAGGTGCCGAGCATCGTGTTGAGGGCGCTCTTCTCCGCGCTGTCCACGCTCAGGCCGTAGTACCACTTCACCTGGATCCAGGCGCGGGCGTAGGTGCAGCGGAAGGAGCCGACCGAGGGCTGCCACTCGGCCGGGTCCTTGTCGCCCTTCGCCTGGTTGACGTTGTCGGTGACGGCCCACAACTCCGGGCCGCCGAGGTCATTGGCGTAGGCCTGGCGGCGGGAGGTCGTCCAGGACCAGGCACCGGACGCCCACGCCTCGGCGAGCGGCACCATGTGGTCGATGTCCAGGTCCGAGGCCTGCGTCCAGGTCGCGCCGTCGTAGGGCGAGTACCACGTGCCGGACGTCGCGGCGCACGAGGAGTCGGTGGTGACGTTCGTGCCGTCCCGCTTCAGGACGGTCTCCCGGGTGTTGCACGTCCCCGAGATGGTGATCCAGTGCGGGAACAGGCTGCGGTCGTAGGTGCTCTGGTGCGATTCGGTGCCCACGGTGAGGCTCGCCAGGCGGCTCGCGGCCGTGGAGGCGGACGGGATGTTCGGCGGTGTCGCGGACGCGGGCGCGCCCATGGCGCCGACCAGCGCCGCGCTCAGGGCGGCGGGGAGTGCGAACAGGAGAAGTCGTCGCATCGGGAGCCTTTCCGCGCCGTTCCCGGCCAGGGCGGGGGCCCCGAGGGGGAGCGGGAACGACGGCAATGCGACGGTGACATTTTCGGCAAATCCGAATAAATGTCACGCTTTGCCCACGCGCGACTCCGTCCTTGGTCGGAAGGTGACGTATATCGCCATGCAGAGCCCGCTGAGCTGCGACGACACCGCCGATGCCACTCCCGTAACGGCGGATGAAGAACTCTTGAACCCCCGGCTCAGGGCATTGCGCGGCCCTTCCCGGAGCGCGGCAGGGCGCCCGGTGCTTCTCCGGTCCGCAGTGAAGGGCGCCTCAGGAGGCCGCGTAGCGGCGGTCCGGGCGCCCCTCCTCCTGGCGTCCGGTCTGCCAGGCTCCGACGAGGTCGGCGTAGAGGCCGGAGCGCCGCAGCAGCTCGTCGTGGCCGCCGAGCAGCGTTCGCTCCCCGTCCATGACGAGGATGCGGTCGGCGCGCCGGGCCGAGCTCAGCCGGTGCGCGATGACGACGAGGGTGCCGGGACGGGCCCGGAACGCCTCCTCCATCCGCGCCTCCGCGACCGGGTCGAGGTGGCAGGTCGCCTCGTCGAGCAGCACGACCCGCGCGGGCGAGAGCCAGACCCGCGCGAGGGCGATCATCTGCCGCTCCCCCGGCGTGAGCCCCGAACGCGATCCGACGGCCGCGTCGTTCCCGCCGAGCCGGTCACGCAGCCGCCCAAGGCCGAGGGTCGTGACGGCGTCCTCGATGTCGGCATCGGACGCGGCGGGGTCCAGGTAGGTGAGGTTCTCGCGCAGGGATCCGGCGAAGACGTACGCCTCCTGGGGGATGATCGCGACGGTCCGCCGCAACCAGTGCGGGTCCAGGGACGCGAGCGGCAGCCCGCCGATCGACACCGTGCCTCGCTGCGGCTCCGCGACACCGGTCAGCAAATCCGCCAGCGTCGACTTGCCGATCCCGCTGGGGCCGACGACGGCCAGATGCGATCCGTACGGCACCGTGAACGTCACGTCGCGCAGTACCGGCTCCGCTCCGGCGCCGTAAGAGAACGTGAGCCCGTCCACGCGCAGCTCGAAATCGCTCGGAACCTTGGCGCGGGGCGCCGGGCTCGGGGCGGGCTCCGGTTCCGGACCGGCGCACGATTCCAGCCGGTGCAGGGCGACCCCGAGTCGGACGGCGGATCCTCCGGTCGTCTGCACCGCCGCCCGCAGTGCGGGCTGCAGGTTCGCGGTGATGTAGGTGAGCGCTCCGAGCAGCTCTCCCGTGCTGAGCCTGCCGCTGTGCAGCAGCCACGGCCCGGCGGCCAGCACCGCGACGAGGGCGAGCTGCCCGCCGGCGGTCCCGAGCGCGGTCCGCAGGGCGCCCGCCCGGGCGGCCGCCCGCTCCGCGGCGGCCTGGACGCGGAAGGCGTCGCCGGCCTCACCGGCCGCCTCGGGTTCGGCGCCGCACGCGACCACGTCGCGCACGTCAGACACGATGCCGCCGACCGTGTCGGCCACCCGCTCCTCGGCCAGCAGCGACGCGCGCTCGCGGGCCGCCAGCGAAGGCAGCAGCAGGACGAGCAGCAGCAGCGTCACCGCCACCGGCGGGACCACCAGCAGGGCGACGACGGGCGCCAGCAGCGCCAGGCCGACCGCGGCCGCCGTCACCGTGAGCCCGACCTGCTGCAATCCCAGCAGGAGGCCCGCGGTCGTGTCGCGGACCGTCTCGGTGTGCTCGGACATGCGGGTGATGACCGACAGGTCGGGGCGTCCGGGGGCCGCGCCGACCGCGCGCCGCAGCGTCCCCGTGACGACCCGGCGCACCAGCCGGTCCCGGAGCGGCTCGACGACCCGTCCCAGCGCGGGCGGGACGCGGCGCGCGCTCACGGCGGCCGCGACCATGGCCGCGCCGAGCACGGCCAGCCAGCCGAGGCCGGCGGCGAGGTCGTCCCGCAGGAAGCCGCGGTCCAGCGCCCGCGCGACCAGATGGCCCGACAGGAGCGCGGGCAGGGTCGCGGCGAGCGACCACAGCAGGGTGGCGGCCACCCCGCGGCGCTCGCGCAGCAGCTCCGCGAGCGGCCGCCGCCACACCCGGCGTCCGAGCCCGGCAGCCGCGTCCGCCGGGTCGTCCGGCGCGGTCACGGGGCCTCCCCGTTCCGCTCGGACACGGCGCCGCCGGCACTGGCCACCGGGGCGGGGGGCTCGAAGAGTTCGCGGTAGGCGCGGTGCCGCCACAGGGTGCGGTGCGGCCCGACGGCCCGGACCCGGCCGCCGTCCAGCCACGCCACGAGGTCGGCGCGCGCGGCCGTGCCCGCCCGGTGCGCGACGAGCAGCCGGGTGCGTCCCGCCGCGGCCCGCGCGAGCGCGGCGCCCACCTGCGCCTCGGTCACCGAGTCGAGGCTGGAGGTGGCGTCGTCCAGGACGAGCAGCCGGGCGGGCCGGACGAACGCCCGCGCCAGGCCGAGCCGCTGCTCTTCGCCGCCCGACATCGGAGCCTCCCGCAGCGCCGTCGCGTACCCGTCGGGAAGCAGCCGGACGAACCGGTCCGCGCCCGCCAGCACGGCCGCCCGCTCGACCAGTTCGGGGGACGGCTCCCCGCACCCGTAGCCGATCGCGTCGGCGACCGAGGCGCCCCGCAGCCGCGGGCGCTCGAAGGCGTACGCCACCTCGCGCCGCAGCGAGGCCGGGGCGACCTCCGCCACGGGGACGCCGTCCAGCAGCACCCGCCCCTCGTCCGGTTCGACCAGCCCGCCCGCGGCCAGCGCGAGCGTGCTCTTCCCGGCACCCGACCGGCCCACGATCGCGACGGACCGCCCGGCCGGGACGACCAGGTCGACGGCCTCCAGCAGCGGGCCGTCCGCACCGCGCACCGTCACCCCGCACAGGCGCAGCTCGCCCGGACCGTCCGGCAGCGCGCGCCGGCCGCGCTCCCGCACCGGTACGGACAGCACCTCACCGATCCGCCGCTCGCCCGCGCGCAGCCTCGCCAGCGCCAGCAGCAGCGACACCTGCCCGAGGATCCCGAGCGCCATCGGCGCGTAGCCGGCGACCGCGAGCATCTGCCCCGGCGAGATCCGCCCCGCCATCACGCCCTGCCCGGCCACGGCCAGCGCGGCCAGCCCCGCCAGCGGGATCAGCAGCGTCCCCTGCCCCTGGATCCGGCCGTAGGCGCGCCAGAGGTCCCGTCCCGAACCGGCCAGTTCGGGAAGCGGCGCGAGGATCCGGTCGGCCTCCCGCCGCCAGGTGCCCGCGCCCCGTACGGTGCGGATTCCCGCAAGGGCGTCGAGCATCCGGTTGGAGATCTCGCCCTGCAGCTCCTGGTAGCGCGTCACCAGGCCGGCCGCATGGCGCACGAAGAACCGCATCATCGCCAGCCCGGCCGGGACGGCGCAGGCGACGGTCGCCACCAGCCGCCAGTCGATGAGCCACAGCGCGGCGGCGCCGCCGAGCGCGGTCGCCGTCCCCGCGGTGAGCTGGACCAGCACGGGCCCGGCGCCCGCGGCCATGGACGCTCCGGTGACCACGCGGCCGGTCAGGTCGCCCGACGCGAACATGCGCTCGCCGGGCACCCCCAGGGCGAGCACGTGCTCCATCATCCGCGACCGGAGCCGGACGGTCTCGGCGGACGTGCACGCCACCTCCGTCACCTTGACCGCGTACGCCGCCGCCACCGCCATGGCCGCCAGCGCGACCAGCGCCGACAGCGGCGCCAGGGCGTCCCCGCCGTCCAGCGCCGCCTCCGTGGCCGCGCCCAGGACGGTCGGCAGGGCCACGACGCAGCCCACGTTGGCGAGGCTGGCCGCCACCAGCAGTGCCAACCGGCCGCCGCGGCCGCGCACCCGACGCTCATCCATACATCCGGCTCTCATGTCCGGGTCCGTCCGGGACGGCGCACCGCGCCGTCCCGGACGGACCGCCGTCAGCCCGGCTCAGCCGCTCAGCAGCAGTTGAACAGGCTGCCGTGGCTGCAGCACTCCCACAGGCTCCAGTCGCTCCGCGCGTCGCGGGCGTGCTCGACCTGGAGGTTCTGCAGTTCGAGGATCTTCGTCATCTCGTTCACCTCTTTCCGGTCACGTCGGGACCCTGGAGGGCCCGGGTCGGTGGGACGCGGATGCGCGATCAGCAGCCGCACGTGAAGGGCACCCAGCTTCCGGTGCTGCAGCACTCCCACACGCTGCCGTTGCTGTCGGCGGCGTTCGCGGAGTCGGCGCGCTCGACGTCCAGGTTCTGCAGTTCGAGGATCGAGGCCATGTCGGTGTTCACCTCCCTCCTCGAAGTCGAGGGTCGTCATCGGTCCCCTCTCCCCAGGGACTGAGGAAGGGGAGTTCGAGAGGGCGGCCGCTCAGCGCGGCGCCCAGGGTGAGCAGGACCCCGGCCGACCCAGTGGCCAGGTCCATGGACAGCCGCAGGAGCTGGTCTCCGATGAAGGCGGTCTTCTCCGGCCCCTGCCACGCGCCGTCGGGGCGGTCGGGAGCCGCGGCCCGATCGCTTTCCCGGCCGTGGAACGGGACGGCGTGCCAGCCGATGTTGCGCAGATGGCGCCGCACCGCCGGGTCGTCGGGCCCCGCGCCGGTGTGCAGGAGGTAGGCCAGGATCCCGGCGCGGCCGTTGAACAGGCCGCTCTGCACGAAGTAGTGCGGTTCCGCGGCGCGGCGGATGCCCTCCTGCGCCTCCTGGAACTCCGGCTCCGCGCGGTGGCGCAGGTACTCGTGCAGGACGATGCCGATGCCCGCGCTGCCCGTGGCGACGTAGGGAAGGACCCGCCACCCCTCGTCCACCTGCAGGGTGCGGTCCTTCTGCGTCCACTTGCAGGCGTCGAGTTCCCGGCGCAGCGCCCGATCGGCGTGGTCGAGCAGGCTCCGGTCGCCGGTCGTCTCGTACAGCCTGATCAGGAACAGGGCCGGACCGGACGAGCCGTGCATCAGCCCGGCCCGGTACCGCTCGTCCTGCGGACGGTCCAGCTCGTGGACGAGCCGCTCGGCGGTCCTCCGCGCCGCCTCCGCGTAGGACGCGTCGCCGGTGCTCCGCGCGAAGTGGAGCTGGTTGAGCCCGATCCCGGCGAGCCCGCGGAACAGGCTGAGGTCGGTCGACGCGGCCGGCCCGGGCGCGTACTCCATGATCTCCAGCGCCTCGGCGCGCCTGCCGAGCCGGTCCAGCGCGTACGCGACCCCCGCGACGCCGTCGAAGAACCCGGGCGGCGGCTGCGGCACGGAGCCGACGGCCTTCACCAGCCAGGCCTCGTGCTCGGGGAACCGCCCGGCACCGGTCTCCGCCAGCGCCCACAGCACGCCCGCCGCGCCGTGCCCGAACCCGATGCCGCCGGTGGGCGCGGCGAACTGCTCGATGTCGCCGGGGAACAGGCGGTCGGACCGGTGCGGGGTGGCCGTCGACAGGATCGCGTCCGCGATCGAGTCGCGGAGCCCTTCCCAGGTCGCCGGCTCCGGTTCCGGCCACAACGCCGGCGCACCGGACGGATCGGCCGGACCGGGCGGTGCGCCGGCATAGAGGTCGGCGCGGACCTTGTCGGCGTAGTCGGCGGGCACCGGAAACCGCCCGGTGATGAACTCGATGAACTGCTCGATCTTGCCGTCGTCCCAGCGCAGGACGGCGGTCAGCGACATGAAGACGGCGAGCCGGATGCATCCGAGCGCGTACCGGTCGATCGCGAGGCCGGTGTAGCCGTGCGGAGCCTGGTAGCCGGGCGCGCCCAGCGCGGGGCGCGCCGCCTCGGCGGCGTCGGCGACCAGTTCGAAGTCGACGAACGCGATCGTGTCGTCGTCGCGCACGATGATGTTGCCGGGGTGCAGGTCGCCGAAGACGACGCCGCGGCGGTGCAGCTCCCCCAGCGCCCGCTCGACCTGGTCCAGGATGTCCAGCGCCCAGGCGGTGTAGCCGGCGATCTCCTCGGCCGTGGCGCCGAAGTGCAGCATCGGATTGCGCCGCACCATGTGGTGCGAGAGCGTCTCACCGGCCACGAACTCGCGGACCAGGAAGTGGTGCTCCCAGCAGACGCGGTGGTCCACGATGTTCGGTATGACGTCGAGGTCGGCCATGCGTTCGAGGAACCGGCGCTCCCGGTCGAGGCGGACGACCGCGTCGTCCTCGTTCCGGTCCAGCCCGGCCAGCGGCCGGGCCTCCTTCACCAGGACCTCCCCGCCGGTGCGGGTGTCGGTGGCGCGGTAGAGCCCCCCGCCGTTGGAGAAGTGCAGGGCCTTGTGGATCTCGTACGGGAAGTCGTCCAGCGCGCCCGCGTCGCGCTCGGCCATCGCCGCCTTGAGGCACTCGGGAACGGTGACCCAATCCGGCACGCGGAAGACCGGGTCGCGGTGGTCCGGGACGAGCCGCCCGTCCGGCGTCTCGATGCCCGGCACCATCTCGCCGTACTCCGACCGGCACAGCCTTTCGCGGAATCCGCCGTAGCGGACGAACAGCGGCCCGGCGCCCCAGCGGAGATCGCTCAGAATGTACGGGCCGCGCTGCCCTTCCAGCATTCCGCCGAGTTCGCGCAGCGTCCGTTCGAGAACCCGCTCGTCGGCGGGATAAATCGTGATGAATTTTCCGCTGCCGCCGCGCTCGGCGTACTTGCTGTTGCGCGCGAGCAGCACCCGGCGGCTGCGCAGGTGCTTGAAGAACACTTCGTGCTCGACGCAGTATTTCGCGACGATGTCGAGGATCTCTTCGGCATTGTTCAGCCCGGCCGAGACATGGATCTTCCAGCCCTGGTCGGGGATCGACCCGTCGGTCCGCCCCTGCATCGTCCACACGCCCCTCGGCTGGCGCGTCCAGCCGTCCGAGAGGTGCTGACCTGCGGAGTAGTCGTCCTCTTCGCCGGGGACCTCCGTGGAAGGCGCGTCGTAGAAGACCGGATCCACCATTCCGTAGGCGTGATACCGAAGATCCATGCATGACTCCAATCAGCATCCGGGTCTCCCCGGCGTCGACGCCATACTGAGCCGCATGCCGATCGGTCGGCCACTCACTTCGGCAATCTCCGAAACGTCCGTGGACCACTCTTCGGCGCTGCACCAAACGTGCCGGTCAACGGCGGGGGCGGCATCTGCACGCGACTCCGGCGGGCACTGATCCGCGTTCTTCGATATTTCCAGCCGGGCGCCCGCGTGGTTATAGTCCGAAGGGCCGGGGCGCCGGTGGACTTTCCGGCCGGACGGCACGCGACGAGGTGATTCGATGGCCATGATGATCGGCGCCACGGCGGCGTCGCTGACGGTGCTCGTCCTGATCAACGGGGCCGCGGGGCACGTGCTGCGGCCCGCCGTCCTGACCGGGGCGCTCCGGGCGCACGGAACCGTCCCGCCGCGGCTGATCGGGCCGCTGGCGGCGGCCGTGCCGGCGGCGGAGGCGGTGCCCGCCCTGCTGGCCGCGCACGCCCTGCTCGCCGGCCGGTCCGGCCAGCTGCGCGTCGGGATGATCCTCGGCGCCGTCCTGGCCTGCGGTTACGCCGCCTACGGTCTCGTGGTCGCGCGCACCCGGCCGGACGTCCCGTGCGGCTGCTCGGCCGCGGGAACGCCGATGAACGATCTCGCCCTTGCGGGTCCGCATGTCGGCGGTGACGACCAGCTCGTCGTTGTCCTCGTCGGAGATCTCGACGCTGACCAGCCCCTCGG